>PMZT01000146.1 GCA_003170085.1 Planctomycetia bacterium
TTCGGCCGCTCAGACACCTCTCCGCAACAGAGCCTGATCTCTTGCGGCCGCAGCGGTTGCCCACGTTATCGGATGAGGCGCCCGCAGTCAAGCAGGTCTGTAAGCACTATCCTTTCGCCGGATTCCAGGCGTTCCGCACACATCGGACGAAGTTGTAATGCGGATAGCATCGCCCCGCGGTCCGCGGCCGCGCGGAAAGTCGGCGGCATTGCCTGCCTTGGCGCCGGTGATGCCGGTGGCATCGTCTCGGGCCGACGGGGACGCTATTTCTTCGGCTTCACGGGTTTGGGTTCCGGAATCGGCTTCAACTGCGAGGCCAGGTTGTACCGCTTGACGGTCAGCGACAGCGGCTTCAGGCCGGCCGGCGAGCCATGGCGGGCCTTCTCGAAGGAGGCCATCCGGGTGTCGAAACTCTTGTGCGATCTCTCGACCGCCACCCCATCCACCTGCTGGTCGGCGGCCATCGCGTCCATCTTCGTCCAGAACTCGCGCACGCCGCCCAGATGGTATTGCCCGTTGCGCGCAGCGATCTGGGCGCTCCTGAGCAGCACCTCGGCGAAACGTCCCCGCGCCTGGCAGAGGAGACCCACGTGCCAATCGAGCAGGCCCGGCTTGTTCCAGTCGCCCAGCGCCTCGTGCAGGCGTTCGAGGGCCTCCACGGCCCGGGCCCTGGTCTCATCTCCCTCGGCGGGATCCATGGCAATGGGCTCGATCAAGGCCATCGCCTCGCGAATCGCCGCGGCGTCCTCGGCGGAGAGGTCCGACAGGTCCTGCTGAACCGCCGGCGCCCCGCCGGGCGCAGGCAGGGCCGGCAGCGCGCCGAGGCCGGGCAGCACCAACGCCAGCGCCCAGGCGCCGCGCCATCGCCGATTACGTGCAAGAGGCATCATTGGCCCTTCCCCCCTATTTCAGGAGAGGTGCAAACGGGTCCGCCAGGTCGTCGTCGGTGCCCAGCTTCCCGTCCGGCCCCGCCGGCCCATAGTTCACGAAATGGAAGAACACGTCGGTGCCCGCGCTATGCCCTCGCACGGCCCGGACGCCCAGCAGGATCATCTCCTGCCCGGCGGCCTGGACATCCTCGGGCGAGGCCCGGCCGAAGGCGTCGATGAAGCACCGCAACGCCTCCTTGGGATGACACGTATACAGGTACGTTATCGCCCGGTACCGCATGGCTTTCAGGTCGTCGCCGGCCTGCTTGCGGGCGGCGGCGAACGCCTTCTCGCGCTCGGGGTACGCCGGGCGGGGGAACGCCTCCAGCGGATCCTTGAGGTCGTCGTCGGTGCCCGCCTTCTGGTCCTCCCCCGCCGGGCCGAAACGCTGGTAGTTGATGAGGGCGTTGGCGCGGCCCAGGTTCTTATCGATCGCGCGGAGCATCTCGGCCATCTGGCGGGTGATGTCCATGAGTGCCTTGTCGTCGGGCGCCGCATCCAGGCACACGCGGGCGGCGCGGAGGGCCCCCTCGTAGTCGCCCTTCCTGGTCAGAAGTTCGACGATCCGCCGCTGGGCGCCCCACCACGGGTCCGGAACCTGCGGATACGCCGTGAAGACGCGCTCGATGGCCTTGAGGGCGTCGTCGTCGCGATTCTGGTCGACGTAGACGTCGGCCGTCTGCCCGCACCACTCGGCGGCCAGGCGCGGCTCGGTTTCGGCCTTTTCGCACGCCGCCAGAAAGGCCAGGGCCTCGTCGTAGCGTTTCAACCGCCTCAGGCACTGGCTGTAGCGGATGCGGAGTTCCCGCTGCTTCCACACGTCGCGTTTGGCCAGGTACTTGGGTTCCAGCAAGCGCGGAAACGCCGCTGCGCACTTCTCCATATTTTCGGACTGCCAGAGGGCGTCGACGGTGAAGTACAGCGCGTCGGCCACAAGGGCGTCGGCGCCGGGGTCGAGTTCCATGACCTTGGCGGCCTCCTCGCAGCACTCGGCAAAGCGGCGGGCCTTCAGGTGGAACTCGGCCACCTTCAGATGGGCCTCGGCCGCCGCCGACTTGTTGTCGGGTTGCCGCTTGAGCAACTCCTGGATGACCGCCATCGCCTCGTCCTCCTTCTTCGCCTGCCGATACGCCTCGGCCTTGAGGAGGAGCGCCTTCTGCTCGACCGCCCTGTCCTGCGGAGCCATCTCGCGCATCCGGTCGGCCGCCTTGACGGCCTCGTCGAACCGATTCTGCCGGCAGAGCATGCCGATCATGATCTCGAAGGCCGACGCCTTCTCTTTGGCGTTGGCACCGGCTTCGCCGATCACCTGCTCGCAGAGGGCGATGGCCTCGGTCTGGCGCGCCCGGTTGTCGGTCATCTGCGCGGCCTGTTCCAGTCGCTGCGCCACCGACTTGGCGGCCGCGACCGCGGCATCGGCCTGACCGGCCAGCAGGGCCGCCACGAGGGCCGCCGCCACGCCACTCCAGCTTCCTCGTCTCACGGTGTATAGACTCCTTCGTAGGTTTTCAGACTCTCGGGGCTGATGTGGAACCGGACCTCGTCGATCCAGTAGTTGCCCGTGACCTTCCCTTCGCCCGACACCACGACCGCCCCCAGTCGCGACGTCTCAAACTGCTTCACGCCCTTCAGCAGGCGCGCCAGCGGAATCGACACCAGCCGCCAGTCGCCCGCGACCTTGCCGCCGTCGATGAACTTTTCCTGGAGGATCGGGACCGGCGGCGTGCTGGTCGAACCCGAGAACAACTGGTCATCGCGAAGTTGTACGCTGATCTCCTCGGCCCCTTCGGCGTCGGTCTTGATCCAGAACGTCAGGGCGTGGAACCCGGAGATATCGACCGGCGGCCGCTCGCCCGTGCTGAACGTCTTCTCCCACGGCTTGCCGTCGACGGCGATCGGAGCGACCTTGCGGCCGCTGAAGTTGAAGCTCTCCGGCCGGTCGTAGACGGCCAGCACGCCCACGGCACCGGCAATCGCGCCGCCCTCGCCCGTGGCCGTAACGGTCAGCCCCATCGGCCCCGGCCACCGGCGGCGGACGTCGCGGTTGTCGTTCTTCAGGTGCCGCGGATCAAGGCGGAACTGCGCCGCCCACACGCCGTCGCCAGCCGCGCCATCCTGGTGCCGGCCGTCGTCAAACAGGGGCGTGACCGGCGACCCGCCCAGCCGACTGAGGTCCACCGTGACGGAGCGGGGCGCGGCGCCCGCCGCCGCCACCTTGGCCGCAATCGTCAACTCCGTGTCGCTCAGGAACGCCCGGGCTTCGCGGGTGCTCTGAATGAACTTCCTGGCCTCGACGGCGGCGAGCTTGGCGCTGGCGACCGCGCGAAGGGCCTCGGCGGTGCCTTTCGCCGCGCCTTTGTAGGCCTCGTCCTCGAAGGTGAAGATCGCCGGCGTCACCGTGACCCGGCTCACCTCAAGCGGCCCCGGACGCCGGCGACCCACGTAGAGCACGTTGTTGATCGACGCGAAGAAAACCGTGCCGTTGGCGTTGGCGCGGATGCGGGCGCCCTCCTTCACGAACGCGCCGGTGTACAGGCCCGCGCTCTGCGGCGTGCAGGTCTTCCAGTTGTCAACCGAGACCACGAGGCCGAGTTTCTTCGGCTCGTAGGCGTAGAGAACCTGGCTGTCGGCGTGCGGTCCCCACGCGCAGCCGATACTGAGGGCCGCCAGGAGGTTCTCCGGGCCAACCTTGAAGCCCTCGCCTTGCGTCACGCGGTACAGGCCGGCGTCGGCGGTCGAAAAGTAGGCCGAGCTGCCGCGGAAGACCTCGACGGTCCAGACGCTCCCCGGCTGGACAAGAGTCGAGACGGCCGCATCGGTGGGAATGATGTCGTGCACGAGTTCGAGCCAGAAATCGTCGAACGACACGCAGTAGTAGATGTTCTGAACATCGGGGGCGGACTTCTTGGCCGCAACGATGAAGATCTCGCGGTCGCCCGCGTTGCCGCCCACGATCTGGCGAACGTGGTAATCGGGGGCAACCACCTGCCAGGTGGTCCCGCCGTCGCGGCTGACGGAGATGCCCGGCGCCGCCTCTCCGTGCGCCACCAGCAGCGTGCGGAACCGCCGGTCCTGCGGGTAGTACGTGATCAGCACGGTGTCATCGGAAGCGAGGCCCGCCTGCTTCGAGCCGACCTGCTTGAACGTCTTGCCGGTCGCCGCAGCGACCGTGGCCCAAACGCCCTTGTGATCGGTGGCCGCGAAGAACGTGTCGGGCACGTCGGGGCTGAAGGCGATGCCGCGGACGATGCCTATACGGTCGGCCGACGCCTCGGCCAGGGCGTTCCACGTGACGCCGGCGTCTTCCGAAAGCAGGAGCCCGCCGCGCGTGGCCGCCAGCACGCGGTCAGGCAATAGGGGATGCGGGAACACGCCCTCGGCCTGCTTCACGCGGTCATCGACCTGCCACACGAGCGCCAGCGGCGGGTAGGCCCCTGAGTGATGGAAGAACCCGGACGGGTCGACCGAGCCGATGCCGAGCGCCTCGGCCGTGGCCACGTCGGACGCCATCTTCGGCGGCAGCCGGAACGGTTTCGTCGGCTTGGGCGATGCCGCAAGACAGACCGCCGCCCCGGCGGACAACACCCACAGGATGGCGACGCGCAGCCACTTCATGGCGTGCCCGCGGGCGGCTCCGCGGTCTCCGGCAGGAGGTCGGCCATTCCGAGGACGACCCGGCGGGCGAGGTTGCCCGGCTCGCCGGGCTTGCGACCGGCCAGCGGCTCGTAGCCGGCCTCACGGAGGGCCGACACGCCGTCCTTCTCGCCGCAATCTTCCAGCACGGCATGTTCATTGAGGACCCGCCGCGCGATCCACGATTCGTCAATCGTGCCGCCCGGCGGCTTGATCTGGACGGGCGCATCGGGCTTGGTGCGATCGCTGTCGGCCGCGAGTTTCTGCGTGCCGGGGGCGCCCGGAGGCGTGCCATAAAGTTTCTCGAATATCTCGATTGACTCTTTGCCTTCGAGCCTCCACTCGGCGCCGGTCTTCTTCAGCCGCATGATCCAGAGGGCGGACTCGCGCGTGGCCCAGTTGTACGCCTCCAGCAGCGAGACGCGGCCGTCCTTGGCGCCGGCGGCGGGGGCGCCTTCGCCGTCGGCCCGTTTCGACTCCAGACCCCGCAGGAAAAACTCGGGGAAGACCGGCTCGTTGCCCTCGCTGGGGCTGTTGGCCGCAACAACCACCCGCCCCTTGCGGGCCAGCACCGAGACGCCGCTGCCGGCCGCCGAACTCAGGTTCACGACCACCTGGTTGCGGGCGGCGATGGCGTCCAGCCCGTCGGCCAGTTCCTGCACCGTTACGTCGGGGCCGGGCAGAACCAGCGTGGGCGGTTTCTCCGTCGAGACACCGTGGCCAACGAGGACCAGCACGAACTGGTCCCGCGGCTTGACCTTCACGGCCATGTCGGCCAGGGCCTTCCGGACCGACTCGGCGGTCGCCAGCCCCGCAACGAGAGGGTCCTTGAAGTCCCGGTCGCCCGAGAGGATCACGATGTGATCCGCGGGCACGCCGGCCGTCTGCGTCAGGTGGGCGTGCAGGCGCTTGAGCCAGTCGCGATAGTGCTGCGCGTAAAGGGCCTCACCGGGCATCGCGCCGACGAGGACGGCATAGCACTGCCCCGGGGCGTTCGCCTCGGCCCCGGCGGCAGGCGCCGCGGGCGCCGGCCCGCNNATCGCCGCCATCGCGAGCGCCGCCAAGGTTCGCATGACCCTCCCGCCTCTCTCAGTGCGTCAGGAAGTAGATGATGATATTGATACCCATCTTAATGGCCTGCATGTTCTTTTCCATCGGCCAATACCGGCACATCCAGCCGCAGTGCAGGTCGCCCGCGTCGGCCCAGGTCATGATGCGGCCGGTGCCGCG
>PMZT01000228.1 GCA_003170085.1 Planctomycetia bacterium
TTCGGGCTTCGCCCTTCACCCTGAGCTAAAAAAGGCGCCCCGATGGGGCTAAAACGATGCGTACCGCAACTCTGAAAGTAACCGCAGTCCTTGTGGCGTGCCTGCTGGCGACGGGGTGCTCCAGGTTGCTGGGGACGCTCGCGCCCGATGCCGACAAACTGGCCCGGCAATACATCGGTGCGCTCTCGGCCCACAATTGGAAGCAGGCCGCCCAGATCGCCGGCCTCACGGGCACCGCCGCCGAGGCCGAGGCGGTCCTCCGGCCTCAGGCCGCCGTGCTGGGCGAGGGCCAGATCAAGTCGCTCACGCTCAGCCGCGTCAACAAGTCGGTGAAGGTCGTGAACGCGAGCCGCACGGGCGTCGTCACGCTCGTGTACGACGCCGAGACCACCAGCGGCCGCCGCGCGGTGCTCGTAACGATCACGGAGAGCGGCGGCAAGAAACAGGTCTCGCTCGAGCGTGCCGCAAACGGCGCCGCGGCCCCCCGCGCCACTCCAAAGTCCAGGTCCGACGAGCCGCAAATCGAGATATGAGGCCCGCGCGGCCGCTGCATCCCTCACCGTTACTCATCATGCCCCGGCACGATGATCCGGCACTTGGGGATCGCGCGGAGGAAGACGCGGCCGTAGGGTTTCTTCAGGATCCGCGAGTCGAGGACCACCACGAGGCCCGTATCGTCGCGGCCGCGAATGAGGCGACCGAAGCCCTGCTTGAACTTCAGCACCGCCTCGGGCAACTGGTAATCGCCGAACGGGCTGCCGCCGGCCGCCTTCACCGCCTCGATGCGGGCCTGCACCAGCGGCCGGTCGGGCACGGCGAACGGCAGGCGCGTGATGATCACGTTCGACAGCGCCTCGCCCGGCACGTCCACGCCCTGCCAGAACGTGTCGGCCCCGAAGAGGACCGAGTGCGTGTCGCGGCGGAAGATCTCGAGCATCTTGGTGCGCGGCAGGCCCTCGCCCTGCACCAGCAGGCGCCAGCGGCATTTCTCCTCGATGTGCGGCCGCAGGGCGGCGGCGGCGCGACGGAGCATATCGTGAGATGTGAATAGCACAAACGCCCGCCCCTGCGAAAGGTCCAGGTACCGGCGGATCGCCTCGACGGCGGCCTCGAAGTAGCCGGGGGCGGTCGGCTCCGGCAGGTCGGCCTCGATGTACAGCTTCACCTGCCGCTCGTAATCGAACGGCGAGCCCACGCGCAGCAGCTCGGTGTGCACCAGGCCCACCCGCTCGCGGACGTACGCGAACTCGTCCTCCGGGCCGATCGAAAGCGTGGCGCTCGTCAGCACCGCCGCCGGCACCTCCCGCCAGAGGAGCGCATCGAGCATCGGCCCCACGCACACCGGCGCGGCACGCAGGTACACGCGGCGAAATGCGGGCCGGTGCAGGGGCCGGCGAGCGGTCGCCGCCGGATACCCCAGCCCCGCGGGCGCGGCCTCGGGCGCGAGCGCCGCGCCGAGCGCCGGCTCGGCCTCCGGCTCCTCTTCCTCGTCGTGCCCGCCGCGGCGGCCGCCGGCCGTCTCGACCCAGTAGACCGCGCCGGAGCCCTGCCCTTCGCCGTACGACTGCTTGATGAACGTGGCCACCGCCTCGGCCAGGCCGCGCGCCCGATCGGCGTACGAGGCCAGCTCGTCCTGGTCCTCGCCCTCGGAGGCGTTCTTCGCCAGGCCGCCCAGTTCGCGGGCCAGGTGCTCGAGCGCCGGCGAAAGCGTGTCGCGGACGACGTCAGGCCCCAGAATGCGGCCGCTGGGGCTGCGCCCGGACTCGAGCCACCCGGCCAGGGCGTCGAAAAAATCGGCGGCAGCCCGCGCCGCATCCTCGCAGGCGCGCTTCGTGGCGTCGACGTCCAGCGGCACCGTGGCCAGGAGGCCCTTGCGCCGCTTCGGCCGCCAGATCGCGTTCAGGAGCCAATCGACCTGGCTCGACGAGACGCCGATGCCAAGCTGGTCGCACGCCACGTTCTCGATGTTGTGGGCCTCGTCGAACACGAGAAAATCGAACGCCGGCAGGATGCCCGTTGCGCCCGAGGCCCGGATCGCGAGGTCCGAGAAAAAGAGCGCGTGGTTCACGACCAGCACGTTCGCGCGGTGCACGCGCCGCCGCGCCCGCTGGTAGAAGCACCGTTCCTGGTGCTCGCACTTGCGACCGCGGCAACTCGAACTCTCGGAGCACGCGCGGTCCCACACGCGCGGGTCGGGCGGCGGCGAGAGATCGGCCAGACTGCCGTCGGCCGTTTCGAGGGCCCAGTCGGCCAGGCGCCGCAACTCCCGCCGCAGGGCGTCGATCTCAAAGAAGTTGGCGGCGTGCCTCAGGGCACGGTCCAGCCGCCGGATGCACAGGTAATTCGACCGGCCCTTCACCAGCACGGCCGTGAAGTCCTCGCCCAGCGCCTCCTTCAGCAGCGGCAGGTCCTTCTCGATGAGTTGTTCCTGGAGGCTGATCGTGTAGGTCGAGACGACCACGCGGCGCTTCTCGCGCGTCGCCTGGTAAATGGCGGGCACAAGATACGCGAACGATTTGCCAACGCCGGTGCCGGCCTCGACCAGGAGGTGATGCGGCGCAGCGAACGCGGCGGCCACGGCCCGGGCCATCGCGAGTTGCTCGGGCCGCTGCTCGTAGCTCTTCAGATGCTTGGCGACAAGACCACCGGGGCCAAGCGCCGTTTCGATGAGTTCGGACACGATGGCTTTCATAGGCGCCCGCCGGCCCCCCCCCGGCTTAGACAGCGCAACCTCCCAGACTTTGCGCGGTGGGTCTCCCGACCCGCCGCGCCGACTGCCGATACGCGCCCCAATCATGCGGCGTTCTCGCGCGGTGGGTCGGGAGACCCACCGCGCAAAGTCGGATACCTCTAATCTGAGGGTGCCATGCTTTCGCGCCGTTGCGAAAGCATGTCTGTAAACGCGGCGCACGCTTTCGCCTGAATAAGCACGCTCTCATGCCTCGAACGACCATGCTTTCGCAACNNCGAAAGCATGGCACCCACAAGAATAATGTTGATGCACCACTAGGGGTTCGCCGCGCCGGAGTCGAGGCCCTCGATGAGGCGCATCGCACGCTCGGCGGCCCAGCGGACGCAGGGCGTACACTTGGCGGCCTTGACGTTCTCGGCCCGGGCGCGGTCCATCGCGTTCGGCTCCGACCAGTCGAAGCCCAGGATGGCGCGGCAATCGGCCGAACCGAACTGGGCGGCAAACGCCTTCACAAACGGTCCGGCGGCGCGGTTGGCCGCCTGCTTCTTCTCGAGCAGCCCGCCGGCGGTTGCCTTGTCGACCGCCAGGCCGATGGCCATGACGGCCCCGACCGCGGCGCCGCAGACGTAGCCGGCGTGCCCCACGCCGCCGCCCAGCGCCAGCGCCACGCCGGGGACGCACCGCGGGCACGCCATGCCCTGCGCCTCGGCCACGGCGCGAAGGACGGCCTGCGCACAGTTGTAGCCCTGCTGAAAATACTTGTCGGCCAGATCGGCGACGGCGGCAGCAGGATCGGTCATGGTAAACCCCCAAACTATTTCGTCGGAGCACCTTCCCAGGTTTTGCGCGGCGGGTCTCCCGACCCGCCGCGCACCTTCACAAGTTGTGCTATTTCGTCGGCGCGATCGTGCCCGCGGTCGGGCTCGACGGCGTACCGAAGCTCTTCCGCGGAATCCGGCCGGCCAGGTAGGCCAGGCGCCCGGCCTCGGTCGCGTGCTTCATGGCGAGGGCCATCATCACGGGGTCGCGGGCCTTGGCGATGCCGGTGTTGAGCAGGACGCCCTCGGCCCCCAGCTCCATGGCGACGGCCGTGTCGCTGGCGGTGCCGACGCCGGCGTCGACGATGATCGGCACCTTGGCCCGCTCGATAATCAGGCGGATGTTCTGCGGGTTCAGAATGCCCTGCCCCGAACCGATGGGCGAGCCCAGCGGCATGACGCTCGCGGCGCCGGCCTCCTCGAGCCGCTTGGCCATGATCGGATCGTCGCTCGTGTATGCGAGAACCGAGAAGCCTTCCTTGACGAGGACCTTCAGGGCCTCAAGCGTCTGGAGCGGTTCGGGCAGGAGCGTTTCAGGATCCGAGAGGACCTCCAACTTGACCCAGTCCACGCCCAGGGCCTCGCGCGCCAGCCGCGCGTACCGCAGCGCGTCGGCCACGTTGAAGCAGCCGGCGGTGTTCGGCAGGATCGTGTAGCGTTTGCGGTCGATAAAATCGAGCAGGCTCTCCTCGGACTTATCGGTCAGGTTCACCCGCCGCACGGCCACCGTCACGACCTGGCAGCCGCTGGCCTCGAGGGCCTGGCGCATGAGCGGCAACGTGTCGTACTTGCCGGTGCCGACGAACAAGCGGCTGGTAAAGGTGTACGGGCCGAGCTTCAGGGCATCGTTCTCGGGCATATCTAGACCCTTCCAATCATTCTTGGCCGCTCCAGGGCAGCCACATGGGGCTGCCCCTACGATTGCGCGGCGTAGGGGCGGCCCCACCCGCCACGGCGGGACTTCGTCGTGGCCGCCCGCCTTGTCCGGCCATAACGCGGCGCTGTCGAGTTAACCCGGCAATCGTTCACCCGCCGCCGACGAGGGTGACAATCTCGACGACATCGCCCTCGGCCAGCGCGCGGGCCAAATGCTGCGACCGCGGGACGAGCTCGCGGTTGACCTCGACGGCGGTGGCCTCGCGCGGCACGGCCAGGAGCGCCAGCAGGGCACCGAGGGTAGTCGTCTCAGGCACCTCTCGCCCCGCGCCGTTCACCGTGATGCGCACGCCGTGCTCCTCCCGCCGGAACTCAACCTCGCGATTATAGCGCCGCCGCCCGGCCCAATCAAGATACGGGGGACCGCTTTGGCCGTAGCCGGCACGCTTTCGGCGGGGTTTAACCCAATCATGGGGAGCCTGGCTCACGGGGCGTCCGGTCCCGGGGGGATGCTATGAAGCGCTTGGCATTTGTGATGGGTGCGCTCGGCGTGCTCGCCGCCATCATCCTGGCCCTGGCGCCGCTCACCGGCATCGGTCTGGCCGCCGCGGCGCCGGCCGCAACGAAGGCACCGGCCGCCAGGGCCGCGCCGCGCGACGCAACGCAACTCGAACGCCAGACCAAGCGCCTGTACGATACCGAGGCCAAGCTGCGCGCCGAGAAGGACCCTGCCCAGCGTCAACTCCTGGCCGACCAGGTCGAATCGCTCAAGCACCAGATGGGTCCGCGCGACGCCACCGGCGCCCGCGTCCACCCGCAGGCGATGTGGCACGATACGGCCATCGACGCGCTCGACGCCGAGGCCAAGCGCCTTGCGGCCCGGCCCAAGGCCGGCACCGCCTCGCCGGCCATCGACGCGCGAACGTACACCCGCCGCATGGCGGTCACGTGCCTCACGCGCGGCTGGACCTGGGGCGGCCGGGCCAACCGATACCAGCTCGACGCCTACGGCATGTACCTGGCGAACAACATGGCGGTGCTCGACGCCCTGTTCGATTCCATCGCGGGGCCGCTGGCCCGCGAGGCCGCGCTGCCCGCCGGCGCCCCGGACCGCGAAGCGTTTGTCGCGGCCCTGAAGGACGTGAAAGACGCCGTCGGCCGCATGGGCCAGGCCGCCGACCAGTTCACCGTCGAGCCGAAGACGGCGAAGGAACGCGAGGCGATGATCGCGGCGCTGGGCGAGTTCACACAGGGTCTGCAATCGGTGGCCGACGCCGACGCCGTGCTCCGCGACCTGGCGGGGAATAGCCCCACGCATGCGTGGGGATCATATCCCCCGGCAATGCCGGGGGCTTCGGCCGCGCCCGCCGCTGCCCCGGGTACGCCGGCCCCCGCGGCGGCGCCCGCCCCAGCGGCCAACCCCGCGGCAGCGCCGGCCGGCGCTACGGTCGAGGAGAAGGCCCGCCTCGAAAACATCCGCGCCGTGGCGGCGGAATTGGCGAAGCTCGACGCCTGGAAGAAGATCGGCGACGCCATCACCAAGTACGCCGCCGTGGCCGAACAGGGCCTGGGCGTCGAACGTGCCCGGCCCAGCGCGACCGAACTCCTGGATGTCCTCGGCCGCACGACCGACTACATCCAGGGCCTCTTGAAGAGCAAGGCCGCCTACCCGGAGTACGTTGAGCTCCGGCGGGGGCGCATCGAGGACGATTTTACTTATCTCGGCGAGAAAGGATACCGGCAGTACGCGTACTCGCGCCTGCGGCGGGTGTGCGAGGGCGACAAGGACCGCCTGATCCTGGACGCCTGCCCCCTGGGGGCCGAAGCGTCGAAGGGCATCCTGCGGGCCACGACGATCACGGCCAAGTCGTTCCCGCCCGGAACGGCCGAGGCCGACAGCACCAAGGTCAGCACGGCCGCGACCGCCGTCGCAGGCGTCCTCGGCAAGCTGCCCCAGTGGCCGCCGCCCGACATGACCGGCGAACTGACGCCGCTGTACAAGCAGGCGGCCGACCTTTTCATCCCGTCCGCCGAGGCCGCCGGCAAGACCACGGCGCCCGAGACGATGCTCGAGGCCTACCAGACGGCGGCGGTCTTCGCCAAGGACATCGAGCGGCTCGTGCGGGCCGACCAGGCCATCAAGGCCGTGGCCAGGTACATGCCGTCGCGGGCCGGCCCCATGTACGCCGATCTCGTCCGCTCGGCCCAGGGCTTCGTGGGCAGCATCACGGTCAGCCAGATGCAGGAGCGGACGCGCCTGGACGAGTTCTTCCCGCCGTTCCTGCAACTGGCCGACCTCCGCCTGCCCGGGCCGGAGCACGCGGCGGCGGTCAACACCCTCGCGGGCGGCTCGTACAAGGCCGCGCTGCCCCTGTTCGAACGGCAGGTCACGCAGGGCATCACCGATTCGGCCAGGGGGCTCTCGACGACTCTCACGTCGGCGCTCGAAATCCAGTATCCGCTGAACCTGCTCCGGCACCGCGCGGTCGCCGAGGTGGGCGGCTTCGCCAAGGCGCCGCTCGGCAACATGGAGGCATTCTCGGTGCCCGACAAGACGTGGAACGCGTTCGTTGCAGCCACCGACCGCCAGTTGCGGCAGATCCTGGGCCAATACCCCACCGACCGCCGGATCAAGAACCCGACGGCCCTGCTCTTCCAGCTTTGGGACGCGGTGTACTGCTTCGCGACCGCGGAGCAGCGGCTGAACCAGTTGGCCCGGCGCGCGGGCACCAGCGACCTGGACTGGCTGCTGCGGAACCTGGCGCAGGCGTCCGATCCGTCGCCCCCCGACGCGGCCACGTTCGGGTGGGCCGTGGGCTTCCACTCCACCGAGGCGGCGGCGGCGCTGACCGGCGGCTTCGAAGAGACCGCCCGCGGCCACCGCATGATGATCCGCGAGCAGCAGGCCGAGCTTCGCACGGACCGCGACTTCACGGCCGCCGTGGTCGACCCGAAGAAGTAGGGCCACGCCGCGCGATGTGCTTCGAGGCGGCGGGCGGCACGGCCTCCCGATGTTGGGTGGCCGTGCGCCTCTGGGCGTAAGCACGGCCACGCAAAGGCGCGAGGCCGTGCCACCCAACACGCGCAACCGTGGGATAACCCGGCAACCCCCGTCTGTCCGAAAATGCTTTCCCGCTGCCCGGCCGGCGGATATACTGTGGGGTTCTTCATGGAAATCGCCGAAGTAAAGGAATCTCGCGTGCAGTCCGCAGTCCGAAGGTACGGGCCGGCCCTGGCCGCCCTGATGGTGCTTGTGTGCGCCGGCGGTTGTGGTCGTAAGGATCAGCGCGCCTACGTGACGGAGGAGCGGCTGGAAGCGGGCATGGTTGTAAGCCTCGACGGAGTCGGGGGTTACAACTGGGGCCCCCAGTGGCTTCGCGAGGGCCTCGACGAGGCGGGCGTCAAGAGCGCCCTGATGATTTACGACTGGTCGAAGGGCCCCGGCGGCATGTTCGTCGCCGACCTCGTTGACGAGGCCCGCAACCGCGCCGCGGCACGCGACCTGGCGCAGCTCGTCGCGACCTACATGGCCGCGATGCCGAACCGGCCGATCACGCTCATCGGACACAGCGGAGGCACGGCCATCGTGGTCTGGGCACTGGAAGACCTGGCCGACATGCAGAAGAAGGCGCCCGGCACCGCCTGTGTGGAGCGCGTGTTCCTGCTGGCCCCCGCCCTGGCGCCCGACTACGATCTCTCGAAGTCCCTGCGGGCCGTCCGGCGCCGCATGTATGTCATGTACTCCTATGGCGACGTCGGCCTCATGGCCGCCGGCACGTTCGTCTTCGGCACGATGGACCGGCAACACTCGGTGAGCGCCGGCCTGACGGGCTTCAAGCTGCCGCCGGCCTTGTCGCCGGCCGACAAGACGGAATACGCGAAGGTGCGGCAGATTTCGTGGTCGATCAAGCTGGTGAAATCCGGACACTGGCTGGGCGGCCACATGGGCTGGACGACCACGCAGTTCGCGCGCGAGTTCATCGCGCCGATCCTCGCGGGCAAGTCCGATCCGGGCCAGCCCATGGTCACGATCGCCGTCGGCCCGTCCGGCGCGACGACGGTGGCGCCCGCGGCGTCGGCGCCCGAAACGCCGGTGCCGGGGCCGGCGGCGCCCGCCGCCGGTCAACCGCCCTTGCCTGAGCCGGCGCCGCCGGCTCGCGCCGATACTCCCGCGACCCGTCAACCCGGAGGCGCCTGATGACGCGATGGGGGGCCGTGCTCGTGGTGGTGGCGCTTGCGGCCGGGGCGATCGGCTGCGAGAGCGCCAACTACCGCGCAGCCGACCGCTATGAACGCGGCCTCGTGCTCTGCCTGAGCGGCGCCGGGGGCGGCGTGGTGAACGAGTGCGAGCACATTACCGAGGGCCTGGCCAAGGGCGGCGTCGATTACGCCATCGAACCGTTCGAGTGGTCGCAGGGCGGAATCCTCGAGGACCAGACGAGCGTCGTGCACAACCGCCACATGGGCAGCCAGCTTGCCGCCAAGATCGAAGCCTACATGGCGGAGCATCCCGGCCGGCCCGTGTACGTGATCGGCATGTCGGCCGGCACCGGCGTCGTGGTGTGGGCGCTGGAGGACCTGAGCCCCGGCACCCAGGTGGAGGGGGCGGTCATCCTGGCCTCGAGCCTCGACGCCCGGTACGATCTCACGCAGGCCCTCGGCCACGTAAAGACTCATCTCTACAGCTTCAACAGCATCGCCGATACCGTCCTGAGCCTCGCCGTGGCGGTCACGGGCACCGTGGACCGCGGCGGCGGCGTAGCCGGCGGGCTCGTCGGCTTCAGCCCGCCCCACAAGGCCTCCGAGGAAACGAAGGCCCTTTACAAGGAGAAGCTCGCCCAGATCTCCTGGTGGCCCGGCGACATGGTCCTCGGGCACCTCGGCGACCACCTCGGCGCCGCCAGCCCGACCTACGTCCGCGTCAAGGTCGCGCCGCTCATCCTCGGCAAGGAGCCGAAGCCGGGGCACGGCGGCAAGGACGAGGCCCCGCCGGCCGAGAAGCCCGCGGTCACAAAGACGCTCGTCCAGAAGGATTCCGCCCGCAAGCCGGGCGAGCGGCAGCGGTTCTTCAACTGGCACGTCGGGCCGTCGGCCCAGGCGCCCGCCGCGCCCCCGCCGGCGGCATGGGCGGCCCCCGGCGGCGCCGCATCCCAGGCGTCCGAAAAAATCGACGAGTCTCAATTATTCAATGACCGGGGGCAACTGCCATGAGGAATCCGTTGCCACGCGATGCCAGCCCCGTCTTGGCGTTCGTGCTGGGGTGGATGATCCCCGGCGCCGGGCACGCCTACGGCGGCCGCTGGGGCAAGGCCGTGCTTTTCTTCGTGATGATCACGGGGCTCGTGGTGGCGGGCGTCCTCATCGGCGGCGGGCCCGTGCTCCTGTGGAACCAGCTCTGGTATGCCCCGCAGCTCTGCGCCGGCGGGCCGGTCATCGCCCTGACGCCGCTCTCGCAGTACCTGGCAAGGCGCCCGCCCGCGCCCGACGCGCGGCCCGTTTACGCGCAGGTGCCGCCCACCGTGGGCATCGACTGGGCCAATCGCCTGCATGAAACGGGGACGCTTTACACGGCCGTGGCGGGGTTCCTGAACCTGCTGGTCATGATGGACGCGTACCTGAAGCTGGCGTATCCCGAACCCAAGAAGCGCGAGGAGGAAGCGTGATGGGCACCGCCATCCTCAGTTTCTTCGAGCACCTCGTGGCCCTGTCGAACCCGCTGTGGCTGTACTATCCGCTGTGCCTCGCGGTGGCGGTGGTGTACAAAGCGACCAAGTTCGATAAGCCGAAGGAAATCGCCTGGGCGGCGCTGCACTTCTTCGTCTGGGTCACCCTCGGCATGATCGTCCTGGCCGCGGCCTTCTACATCATTCAGCGGTTGTTCTAATGGTGCGTTACATCTAATCTGAGGGTGCCATGCTTTCGCGCCGTTGCGAAAGCATGGTCGTTCGTAGCCCGAGAGCATGCTTTCGCAAGCGAAAGCATGGCACCCGTCGAATCACATGTCACGGAGTGCTGGCCCCTCGCGGCTCGGCGAGCGATTTCACGTACGCCCGCACGCTCTCGCGCCACGGCGGCAGGCGGAAACCGACCGCCCGGGCAAGCCTGGCCGTCGAGAGCACGGCCCGCGGCGGACGGTGTGCCGCCGGCGGCAAGTCGGCCGTCGATATCTTCTCGACCGGCACCCGCAGGCCCGCCGCCTCAATCGCCTCGCACGCCAGGTCCCAGCGCGACGCCGCGCCATCGCCGCAGACGTGATACGTGCCCCTCGCGCCGGCGGCCACCAGCGCCACAAGTGCCTGGGCCAGGTCCTCGCTCCACGTGGGACATCCGACCTGGTCGGCGACCACGCGCATCGCGTTGCCGCGGCGGGCGGCCGCAAGGATAGCGTCGATGAAGTTGCGCCGGCCGGCCCCGTACAGCCATGCGGTGCGGGCGATGATGTGGTCGGCGGGCACGGCGGCGCGCACGGCCGCCTCGCTCTCGGCCTTCGTGCGGCCGTACACGCTCACCGGGCAGGGCGGGTCGTCTTCCTCGTACACGCCCGGGTTCGTTCCGTCGAAGATGAAGTCCGTGCTCAGGTGGACCACCAGGGCGCCGGCCTCGACTGCTGCGCGGGCCACATTCGCCGTGGCCCCGACGTTCAGGCGCGCGGCCTCGGCGGGGCGGAGTTCGGCGCCATCCACGTCGGTCCACGCGGCCAGGTGGAAGATCGTGCGGGGCTTCAGGCGCTGAACCCTCTCGGTGACGGCGCGGGCATTCGTCACATCAAGCTCTTCGAGGTCCGTAAGATGGACCGTGCCCGCGCTGGGGGCCGCCTGAAGAAGCCGCGGACCCAGCGCATGGCCCAGCAGCCCGCGCGCGCCGGTGACCAGCACGGGATAGTGGCAGGCTTCGAGGTTCATCTCCGCTCCCCCCCGCCGTCGCCAAGGCTATGGCGGGCAAGCCGGATGTTGACAAGGCGCCGGGCGGCCGCTAGGGTATCGGTGTTCCCCGATTGCCGGCGCCCCGCACGGCCGACCGCGTCCATCGCGGGCCTGCCTGTCCGCTGCACCCGTAGAGAAGGAGTCGTGCCTGTCATCGTGGCCTCGTTTCTGAAACATCTACCGGTGGTGAGCGGCCTGACGCTGCTGTCGCGCGTCGCGGGCCTGGCGCGCGATGCCGCGCTGGCCCACGTCCTGGGCGCCCAGTGGGTCATGGACGCCTACTCCATGGCCTTCCGCCTGCCCAACCTGCTGAGGCAACTGCTGGGCGAAGGCGCGCTGAGCGCCGCCTTCATTCCCGTCTTCACGAATTACCTCGAAACGCAGGGCCGCGAAGCCGCCAACCGGTTCATGAGCCTGATGATCGTGCTGCTGGTGACGACCCTGGCGGCCGTCACGCTCATGGGCACAGGCGTTTTCATGGCCCTGCGTTATCTTACCGAAGCGGGCTCGAAGTGGCACCTGATTTTCGGACTTTCGGCCGTGCTTTTCCCGTTCGGCCTCATGGTGTGCCTGGTGGCCCTGCTCCAGGCCGCGCTCAACTGCCGGCGGCATTTTGCCATGCCGGCCCTTGCGCCGGTCCTCTTGAACCTTTTCATCATCGGCGGCGCCATCTTCGCCGGCATGGTCGTCACCGGCGACACCGTGACGCAGGTATACATCATCGCCGCGTTCATTCTCGTGGCGGGCCTCGTCGAGATCGCCGTCCAGATACCCGCGATGAAGTGGGCGGGCCTGGCGTTTCACCCCGTCTGGGACCTCCGCAACGCGGGCCTGAGGCGGGTGCTGGAACTGCTGGGGCCGGTCATCATTGCCGTGGGCGTGGTCCAGGTGAACGTGTTCATGGATTCGCTCATCGCCAACCTGCTGAGCCCCGCCGAGGCCGGCGTCACCTCGTTCAGCCTCGGCTCGTGGGTGATCGACTTCCCCATGCGCATCGGCGCCGCGTCGGTCCTGTACTACGGCCCGCTCATCTACCAGTTTCCGCTGGGCGT
>PMZT01000239.1:0-7713 GCA_003170085.1 Planctomycetia bacterium
TAGTGGTCGATGCGGAAGACCTGCGTCTCGTCGAAGACGCCGAGGACCTCGGCGTTCAGGTCGCGGGCGCTGGCCAGGTTGCGGCCGAAGGGCTTCTCAATGACGAGGCGCGACCACGGAGCGGCGCGGGCGCCCTTGCGCGCAAGATTCGCCGCGTCGAGACCGCGGATGATGGGCGCAATGACATTCGGCGGCGTCGCGAGGTAGAAGAGGGCGCTCGGCGGCCGATGCGTCCGGGCGGCCAGCGCGTCGATCCGCGCCCCCAGGGCATGGAACCCGGCCGGATCGTCGTACCCGCCGGCCTGGTAGAAGAGGCGCGAGGCGAAGGCGTTCCACGCCTCGGGCTTCATGTCGCGGCCGCGCGATGAACGGGCGACGGCGTCGCGCATCTCGGCGCGGAACTGCTCGTCGGTCTTCGGGCTGCGCGCGTAGCCGATCACGTCGAAATCGGCTGCAAGGAGGCCGTCGAGGAACAGGCCGTACACGGCCGGGAGGAGTTTGCGGGCGGTCAGGTCGCCCGACGCGCCGAAGATGACGAGCGCGTGCGGCTCGGGCACGGGCTTGGCGCCGGAAGGGTTGACGAGTGGCGAATCGGCGGGCGCGGGGGCCGGCATCGGCGAAGCGGCAGGCATCAGGGTTCCCCCCTTCTCCATTTTCGGTTTCGGCGTCCTGGTTCTCGATTCCGGATCTGAAATCTCAGATTTCGAATCTCAAATTTGAAATCTCAAATTTGAAATCTCAGATTTCAAATCTCGGATTTCAGATGCCCGGTCCGAGGCACCAGGTTCAAGATCGAGAATCACACGTCGAGAGTCCTCTTATACATGACAGCGCTAGATCGCAATTTGCGCGGCAGATACGGAGACCCACCGCGCAAAGTCACAAGTTGCGCTGTCGTCCTAAGCCAGCTTGCGCACGGCATCGAGGGCTGCCGCGTAATCCGGCTCCGTGGCTATTTCTTTAACCAGTTGGGTATATCGGATAACGCCCTCGCGATCGACCACGAAAACGGCGCGGGCCAGCAGGCGCAGCTCCTTGATGAGCACGCCGTAGGCGAGGCTGTTGTCGACGACCGTGAAGTCGGGCGCCTTCCGGCCCACGCAAACCTCCTCGCCGATGAGGGTCAGCGGGTTGCCTTTCATTGTGATAACGCCTGCTCGCTCCGTCATGACGATCTCCTTGCTGAAGGAGTGGTCCCCCCGGCGACCACAAGGGCCTAAGGTCCATGTGCCTGCCGGAAAAGGCACCCGCCCCGACGAGACATCCGAGATTCTCATCTTACATGGTTTCCCCTTGCCCGGCGCTACGCCGTACAGATAATCGCATAACCGTGGCCCCCTCCCCGCAAATTCCCTTTTCACGCCGGCCGATGCAGGCTAGACTTGCGGCCGCCGATGATGAGGAACAATTCACCAAGGAGGCTGGATCATGCTCGCGCGTCTCGTGACTTCGCTTCTTGCCACTACGGCCATGCTCGTCGTGCTTGGCGCGGGCGGATGCGGGCCTTCGCAGCCCCAGGCGCAGACCCACACGAATCCCGAGAAGGGCTTCACGATCACCTACCCAGGCACGTGGCATGAGTCGACCTATGGCCATGGGGCCGACGTTGAGATCATGCCCATCGATGAGGACGATCCGAACGTCTTCCGCGACAACGTGCTCGTGCGCGTCGAATCGCTGCGCGACCCGCTCACGGCCGAGGAGTACGGCGGCATCAAGATCGCCAAGGGCGCCAAGATCATGCCCGATTACAAGGAGATCGAGAAGGGCGCGGGCACGCTGGGCGGCATCGAGGCGCGGCGGCTGGTCTACTCGTACACCCACGGCGAGACGCCGGTGACCTCGATCGCGTATTTCGCGGTCAGCGGCCAGCACGGGTACATGGTGCTCGGCAGCGCCGTCTCGAACCGTTTCGAGGAGTTCAAGCCGACGCTCGAGGGTATTATCGCGACCTTCCGGCTCACGCAGGCGCCGGCGGCGCCGGAGCAGAAATAGCCCGCGCTTGGCGTGCCCATATCTTAATACGCCAGCGCAACTTGTGACTTTGCGCGGTGGGTCTCCNNCCAGCGCGGCGGGTACGGAGACCCGCCGCGCAAAACCTTGAAAGCTGCGATGTCGTATAAGCGTTGCCCCCGCGCGGGCGACGTCATTCAACCTCGATCTGGCACTTCACGGTCACGAGGTTGCCGCCGCGATCGACGATGAGGGCGACGATCTCGAACGGCCCTTTCTCCAGCGGCGGGACGACCAGGACCTGGTTGAGCTGGACCTCGGTGCCCTGGAGGTCGCTGCCGCCGAGGACCCAGTCGAGCTTGGGCGAGAAAAAGAGGATGCCCGCAAGGCCCTTGTCGTCGGTGATCGGGCCGCCCAGGAGGATCGTCGTGGCCCCGGCGCGCAGCTTCGCGGGATGCGTGATCGTGGCGCGCGGCGGCTGGTTGTCGGAAAGGTCGGCGTCGTCGGCCAGGAACCGCGACCACCGGAGCAGCCGCGCGTCGTCCGTCAGGAACCCCGCCTTCGGCTGCGCGCTGGGGCCGCCGATGTAGTTATTGCGAAGATTCCGGAACCCGTTGCCCATGATGTCGACGTCGTCGGCCCGGCGGTCGTGCGTCAGGCCGAAGGCGTGGCCAAGCTCGTGCGTCACCGCGCCGAAGCCGTCCTCGATGAACTCGAACCGCGGCGAGTTCGGCTTCATGTGCTGCAGGGCCGTGCGGCCCTCGATCGGCGTCGCGTCGGCCAGCAGCTTCAACTGCGCGTCGACGGTCGTTGCGCAGAACTCGTCGCGCAGGATCCATGCCGAGAACATCCCGATGCCGCCGTTAGTCGAGAATCGTGTGCCCAGCGCAAAGCCGCCCGGCCATTCGAACTTCGCCGGCCCCTTGGCGTACGTCTCGGCGAAAATAACGTAGAGGTTCTCCGAGGCCCGGCCGAGTTCGGCCTCGACCTCCCGGTTGATCCGCGTCCACTGGCGCATGCCGTCGTACTGCGGCGCGCCGTTGTACTCGCTCGCGGCGGCCTTGCCCGTAAGGAGGCGAACGACGGGCTTATCGCCCTCGAACTCGAAATCCAGCCCGCCCGTCTTGTAGCCCTTGGCCCGCAGGTCGCGCGTGTAGAGGTCGTTGACGAACGTCATCAGCACCGCGATCTTGTCGCGATAGTTGGCCGTGGGCTGGCGGTCCTTCGCGACGAAGTAGACGAGGCGGACCTTGTTCTTGCGACCGAGGTCCTTGAGCGGCTCGAGACGCACGACCTCCGCGGACGCGGCGGGCGCGGCCGCCTTCGCAGGGGCCGCGGCGGGCTTCGCCGCGGGCTCCGCAGACTTTGCCTCAGGCGTGGCGGGCTTCTCCGGCGGCGCAGCGGCCAGCACCGGCAGTGCCCACAGGCAAACGAGGGTCGCCATTGCGGCCCGGTGCTGCCAACACGTCCTTCGCTTCATCCGTCGATCCATGGTCACCCCACGCTACGTTCCAGAGTCACGGCCGGCCATCCGGTGTGAGGGCCAAGTATAGGGCGCCATGCGGCGGACGTCACCAGGATTCCCGCCGGCGCCCGGCGCGCTTCCGGCAAGCTATCCAGTTGAACCACGGACGTTTTGCGGGTATGTTTCTCGTAGCGCCAAACCGGAACCCTTTGGGAGAACCTGCATGTTGCGTACATTCCTGGCCGTAATGATCGTCCTGGGCTTCCTTTTCGTATCAATCGCCCCGTGCCCTGCCGCCGAGACGGCTGCGCCCGCGAAGGCCCCGGCCGCGAAGGCCGGCGGCGCGCCCGAGTTGCCGTCCGCACCGGCGATCGACGCGGCCATGAAGGATCCGAATCACAAGGTGGGGTTCATCCGCAAGACGCTGCGCCTGAAGGACGGCACGGAGCGGATCTACCAGGTCTGGGTGCCGCTGGACTACACGGCCGACAAAAAATGGCCGGTCATCCTCTTCCTTCATGGCGCGGGTGAGTGCGGCACCGACGGCGAGAAGGTGCTCATCCAGGGGCTTCCGAAGGAGATTCGCAAGCGCGACGGCAAGTTCGAGTTCATCGTCGTCATTCCGCAGTGTGCCTCGATGCGGCCGAAAGAGTCCGCCCCGGAGGCCGCCAAAGAGGCCCCGAAGGCGAAGGGCGATCGTTTCGGCGGCAGGTGGGGCTGGATCGACGCCCAGGAGGAACTCGTCATGGCCGCCCTGGCCGCCACGCTCAAAGAGTACTCCTGCGACACCGACCGCGAGTACCTTACGGGGCTTTCGATGGGCGGCTTCGGCACGTACCTGCTCGCCATGAAGTACCCAAAGGAGTTCGTGGCGCTGGTGCCCATCTGTGGCGGGGGCGATACCGGCCGCGCCAAGGAATTCGCCGATATTCCCATCTGGATCTGGCATGGCGACGCCGACAAGACCGTGCCGGTCGACCTTTCGCGTAAGATGGTCGAGGCCCTGAAGGCCGCCGGCGCGAAGGAACTCAAGTACACGGAGGTGCCGGACGTCGGCCACAACTCGTGGGACAACACCTACGCCAGCGACGAGTTGTGGACGTGGCTGCTGAATCACCGGCGGTCGGCGGCCGTCAAATAGACAGGCGGCGATAAAACCGCCGTGAGGCGCTGTGCCGCGGTCGTATAATCAGTGGGTAGTGTGCGCGTAAATCGCACGGAAGCCGGAGGGCGAATCGTGAAAACGGCCTTGTGTGGGTGTATCCTGTCGGCAGTCGTCCTGGGAATGGCCGGGGTGGCCGCCGCGCAGATCGAGTCCCATTACCTCCCTCCGGAAATGCCGGCCGTGCTGCTGCCGCCCTACGTGGTGAGCCAGCCCACGCTTGCGTCGCAGGAGGTCTCGGCCCCCTTGTATAAGGTGCCGGCCAAGCCCCCGGCGGGCGCCGACGGCTCGCCCGATGCCACCAACCTCGACGGGATGTGCAAGGAGCCGCGCGAGGCCATCCGCCTGGCCGAATCGGGCAAGTTCAAGGAGGCCGCCGAGACCGGCCGCAAACTCCTCGCCAAACCCCGCGAGGTGTACCACGACTACACGTGGGATTACCTGGTGAATGCGACGGCGTGGTCGGCCATTCAGACGGGCGACCTCACGGCGGCCGTCTTTGCGCATTCGCAGGCGGCCGGGCGCATCGACGATCCGGCCGTGGAGGAATACCATCGGATGATGATGGCGATACTCACCGACACAACGAAGTCGGCGAGCGATCTCAAGAACGTTGCCACGTTCCGCGCCGAAGTCCGCAAGGGCCTGGCCGACCGCCTGGAAAGCCTCAAACAGGTCACGGCATCGGCAGAGAAAGGGAAGTCCGGCGGCCTCCTCCTCGGCAAACTCAAGAACGCCTACGACAAACTTCGCGTCATCATGGCCGCCGACCCGGAGGTCGCCAAGGGGGCGCCGCTGGCGGAGTTCCGCAAGGCGGCCCAGACGATGACGACGTCGGTCATTCCGCCCCTGGTCACCAACGCCCTGGCGCAGCAGAAGTTGCTGGATCACGCCGCCAAGACCGGCTACACCAACAACGGGATCATGGAAAAGGATTGGTCACGGTGGAATCATGACGTGGCCGTGCTCTGGAACATGGTCCACGAGATCAAGCGCCTCTGCCGCATCAACGATTACATGGTGCGGATGAACCTGTCGGACCCGGGCGACGCCGCCGCACTCATGAAGGCGGCCCACGAGACCCTGTTCGACCCCGACAAGAAGAACGACGTCTGGCAGACAACCGGCAAGATCGTCATGATCAATAACATCAAGCACCTCGACATCCGGCTCCGCGCGCCCTACAACGAAACGTACATCACACCGTGGGGCACTGACTTCTCCGGCCAACTGGCAACGCCTCACGGCCTGCAGCCACTCCAGAACAACATGCAGGCGATGGACCCTATGACCGGTCAACTGACGCCGATGACCGGCCAGATGACGCCGATGAACGGCCAGTTGCAGCCGATGACCGGCAAGATGGCGCCGATGACCGGCCCGATGGCGCCGATGACCGGCCAGATGCAGCCGATGAAATAGAGGAATCGCAACTGTGGGTGGCACCCGCCGCGTCGAAGACCCGCTCCGCCACGGCGGATCTTCGACGTGGCGGGGCGGGCGTCTTTGCGTGGCCGTGCATCGTTCAATTGCGGATTTCGAATTGCGGATTGAAACGGCACCAGCACGTCGCTTTTTCAAATCCGCAATCCGCAATTCGCATTTCGCAATCGCGTTCGGCGTGGGCATGCCACCCACCGCAGCGCGAGGCCGTGCCAGCCGGCCCCTGCGACCGAGCAGTTACATCCTTCCCGCGAATTTCCTTGCAAAAGGCCGCCTTTTTTCGTTTTGTATGTCGTATTGCACGAGGGGAGTGAGTACCGAGAGCATGACAACCCTGGCTGGATCCGACACTGCCGGCGACCTTGCGGCCTACCGCGCACGCGAGAAGGTGCTGTACCAGGTCCGCGAATCTCTCGAGGCCTCCCAGCGGTGGGATGACTTTGTGGCCCGCCTCGCCGCCCAGGGGCTGCCCGAGGCCCGCGTCCGCCAGATCGTTGACGTGCCGGTCCCGATGGACCTCCATCTCCACTCCACGCATTCCGACGGCCAGATCCCGGCCCAGAAGCTCGCCTGGCTGGCCCGGGTCATCGGCCTCAAGACCATCGCCCTGGCCGATCACGACAACATCTCCGGCACGCGGGCTCTGTATGGCGAGGCCACGCTGCTGGGCCTCTCGGCCATTCCGGCCGTGGAGCTCTCGACCGACCAGCCCGGCATGGAGATCCTCGTCTACTTCCCCGACGCCGGCCGGTTCTTCGATTTTCTGACCACGCCGCGCGGCAGCAGGTTCCAGCAGTACCTCCTGAAGAAGCAGGAGACGACCCACGCGCTCACGCTACGGGTCCTCGAAAGCGTCAACCGCTGGCTCAAGCGCCAGGGCATCCCCGCCGAGCAGCAGCTCACCGTGCAGGAACTCGATGCGTGGTTCGGCGGGCAGAAACCGTACTTCCCCGGCACGCTCGCGGTGCTTGGCCTGAAGCGCCTCGGGGCACGTCAGCGGGAGGAACTGGGCCTGCGCGACCCGCGGGCGTTCCACACAAAGGTCATCACGCCCGCGATCAAGCGCCTGTCGGATGAGGAGCCGCCCAAGAGCGCGGCGGCGGCCACCGCGGAGGTCCGCAAGCAGCTTACGGCCCTCCGCCGCGCCAAGGCCGACTCCGTGGCCATCCTCAGCCACCCGCGGGAACTCGTGACCAAGGCCAGGATGTCGATCGGCCAGGTCGCGACAACCCTCGAGTACCTGACGAAGAAAGCGGGCCTCGACGGCGTGGAGATCGGCTGCGCCCGCGACACCGAGGCCGACGTGCGTATGTGGCGTGAGATCGTGGAGGACCTGAACGGCCGGATCGCCCGCAAGGAACTCGCTGCGCCGGGGCCGCTGCTGGTGGCCAGCTACACGTCGGACTTCCACGTGCTGGCCCCGGGCACCGCCACGGGCGAGATTACGCTGGGGTTCGGCCTGCTCGATGAACGGACGGAATTCCGTCGTGGCAACCTGCGCCCGCAGACCACGCCGGAAGAATTGCTGGAAGCGATGCGCCACCGGGCGGCCCTGCGCTCGGATCAGGCGTAGGCGCACGAACATTGTTCTTGTGGGTGCCATGCTTTCGCGCCGTTGCGAAAGCATGTTCACGCCCGCGAGAGTATGTGTTGGGCGTGATCCTCATTCGCGTGCCACGTCGAAGATCCG
>PMZT01000239.1:7719-8144 GCA_003170085.1 Planctomycetia bacterium
CCGCCGTGGCACACACCGGGAGAGCCACGCCCCTCAGCCTATCGGCCGGTACTCCACCCGGGGCGCCCATGCCGGAGCGCCCCAGTCGGCCGCCTTGGCGTGGTTCCGCAGCGCCCGCAGTTGATCCGTCGTCACCGTAAAGCCGCACTTCGTGCACAGGAGCACGTACACGCACTTGCCCGTGCGCTCGTGGCAGATCTTGCCCATGCGCTTCAGGGGGGCGCGGTCGTGGCGGCATCCGTCAACGGAGTCGTCGGGAAAAGCCATGGCGCCGTCTCCTTGCACTCGGGGCGCAATAGGGGACAGCGTATAGAAGTGCACGCACTGCAGGGGACCGCCATTCTTGTTATCGACGCGTGGGGATAAAAGCCTTAGCAAATTCCGGTGGGGCAACACGTGTTGAGCGTTACTGCCTATAGCAGCGT
>PMZT01000239.1:8232-23825 GCA_003170085.1 Planctomycetia bacterium
GGGCACGCGTGAATTGCTCTAGGGCCGCTCCAGGGCACCCACATGGGGGTGCCCCTACGAAAAAGTCGGCCCTACAGGAACGTCTGGGCCAGGAAGATGACCAGCGGCACCGTCACGCCCGCCAGAAGGGTCGACAGGAACACGGCGCTGGCCGCGAAGTCCGGCCGGTTCTTGAACTCGATGGCCAGCACGACCCCCGCCACCGCGCTCGGCGCCGCCACGCCGATGACGAGCACCTGGGCCAGCAGACCCTCCAGACCCATCAGCTTCACGAGCGCCAGACCCAGCAGCGGCCCCAGCACCAGGCGCGTGACCACCGCCAGCGCCAGGTCCACGGGCGCCCGGACCAGCCGCACGCACGCCATCTGGGCTCCGAGCGTCATCAGGGCCATCGGCACGTAGGCGCCCGAGATGATCGTCAGTGGCTGCCACACGATCGTGACCCGCTTGAGCGCCTCGCCGTCGAGGCCCACCTGCTTCATCACAATCGCCGCCAGGAGCGCATAGAGGAACGGCAACTTGAAGACCTTGACCATCGCGTGGCCGACGGACCCCGCCCCGGCGGCCGCGAGGAACGCCCCCACGGTGTACGCCGCGAAACCCTGGCACGCCGCCACCACCGCCTGCACCGCCACGGCGTACGTCTCCTGGCCGGGAATCGCGCCGAACGCCAACGCCATCACCGGCATACTGAAGTTGGCGCTATTGTAGAGAATGGCCGTGTTCGCAAACGTCCCGCGAAGCGGCCGGTCGTGACGCCGCACCGCGCTCACGCCGCGCGCCGCCGCATACAGCGCCACCAGGGCGAGCGCCGAGAACCAGACGATCGTTCCGAACTCGCCCGCCTTCAGCGTCGACGTGAGGATGTTGACGAACACGAAGATCGGGATCAACAGATACAGGAGAATCTTGGCGAAGACCTCGGCGGCCGCCGGCACACGCCGGCCCATGAGATACCCTGCCCCCACCATGACCACGAGGGGCCCGATGACGGTGTAAACGATCTGGATGAGCTGTTGGAGTGGTTCCATTATCCCGGGAAGAACATGGCGTCGGCAAACCGCGTCTGGAAGTCCGGCCGCTGCGAGAGCTCCACGTGCTCAACGCCGCGGGCCACGTCATCCGCCACCCGCCGCAGGCCGCGGTTCACCAGGAGCATCCGCGCCCCGGCCCCCGCGGCATTGCCGATGAACTTGACCTTCTCGATCGGCACCCGCGGCAGCAGGCCGATGCCCAGCGCCCGCTCAGGCCGGATGAAGTTGCCGAACGCGCCGGCCAGGAGGATCTCGTCGATGTCGGAAAGCTTCGCCCCGAACTCGTCGAGGAGCGTGGCCATGCCCGCCGCCATCGCGCCCTTGGCCAGTTGCACCTCGCGCACGTCGCGCTGCGTCAGAAGGATGGGGTGGCCGGTGCCCGTCTCGCCCTTGGCGGCCAGGACGAAACCGATGTCGCCGTCGGCCCCCGTGATCCGCCGCGCCAGCGCCGGCCGGCGGGCCGCGAGTTGCTCGGCCGACTGCATGAGTCCGCTGCCGCCGATCACGCCCGCCCCCACGAGCGCCGCCACGGCGTCGATGAGGCCGGTGCCGCAGAGGCCCACGGCCGGCGCCTCGTCAATCGTGTGCAGCCGCAGACGGTCGCCGTCGAGGTCCACGCAGTCGATCGCCCCCGTCGCGGCACGCATGCCGTAACGGATGCGGGCGCCCTCGAACGCCGGGCCGGCGGCGGTGGAGCACGCCAGCAGCCGCTCGCGCATCCCGAGGACGATCTCGCCGTTCGTCCCGATGTCCACCGCCATGCGCAGCCGACGGCTCTCGTGCATGCCGGTGGCCAGAATGACGCCCACCGTATCGGCCCCGACGAAACTTGCCACGAGCGGTGCCGTGTACACACGGCCGCGCGGCTGAATCTTCAGGCCCAGCTCCTTCGCCAGGACCGAGTGGGCCGACGCCGAGGCCGCCACAAACGGCGCCCGCGCGATCGGCTCCACCGGCAGCTTCAGCACCAGGTGGTTCATCGTCGTGTTGCCGACGACCGTTGCCTCGTACACCGCCGACGGCTTGATGGCGGCCCTGTGGCAAGCCTCGGCCACCATCTCGTTCATCGCGTCAAGGACAAGGTCATGGAGCACGCGCGCGCCGTCTTTCGTGCGGCCGCAGAACTCGATCCGCGCGATGACGTCGTCGCCGTACGCCGCCTGCGGGTTGCCGCGGCTCGCCACCGCCACGGTCTTGCCCGTGGTCAGGTCCACGAGATACGCCACGAGCGTGGTCGTGCCGATGTCAAACGCCACGCCGTAGCACGCGGTGCCGGCGGTGGGCGGGTCGAGTTGCACGACGTCATTGCCGATGACTACCGCCGAAACGTGAAAATCGTGCGTTCGCAACTTCTCCGGCAACTCGCGGAGGACCTTGACGTCGATCGTCAGGTCCGGCAGGTCTTTCTCGGCGAGGGTGTCGAGCAGGCGGTCGGCGTCGGCCCGCTGATCGGCCACCGTCGGCGGCGGCAGATGGACGGAGGCCCGGCGCACGTTCGGGTCGAGCGGCACGTCGCGGCCGGTGCCCTCGGTCAGAATCTTCTGATCGCCCAGGCGCGTCTCTTCCGGAACGACGACGCGCATATCGCGGTGCACGCGCACCTGGCACGCCAGTCGCATGTGCCGGCGGAGTTCCTCGCCCGTGAGCTCGCGCCGGCAGGCCTCGGACGGCGAAGGCGGGTCCTGCGGAATAATGACGCGACACCCGCCGCAGGTGCCCTTGCCGCCGCACGGGGCCTGAAGGTGCAGGCCCGCCGCGCGGGAGGCCTCCAGCAGCGTCTGGCCGTCTGGCACCTGGAGCGTCCGCCCGTCGGGCTGAAACACGACGCGATGAATCTTCGCCGTCACGCTGCGCCGGCTCCTTCCGTCCCAAACTCGAAGGGCCATGATAGGACTCCGGCCAAGGCAAGTCAACGCAGGATGGTTGCATGGCGCGGCAAAGGGTTTATAATCGGTGAAGGTTTTCGGGTGCCCGCGGCCCGCGTCGCGGGGCATCGTTGTTGCGAGTCATCTGCAAGCGCCCAAGGAGGTCCCTTTGGCCCTGTCCGAGTTTCGCACGCCCGGCAAGTTCGTGTTCGGCATCGGCGCGGTGGCCTCGCTGGGCGAGGAGGCGCGGCGCCTGGGCGGACGGGCCGTCCTCGTGACCGGCCGGCGCGCGATGGCCGAGGCCGGCGTCACCCGTCGGTGCCTGGCGTCGCTCACGGCGGCGGGCGTCGAAACCGTTCTGTTCGATGATGTCGAGCCCGAGCCGGACGTCACCACGGTCGATCGCTGCCGCGCGGTCGTCCGCGGGCAGAAGGCCGACGTTGTCATCGGCCTCGGCGGCGGCAGCGCCATCGACGTGGCCAAGACCGCCGCCGCCCTCGCCGCGGAGGACGAGCCGACGCGCACGTTCCACCAAGGCCGCAAGATCACGCGGCACGGCCTGCCGAACATCGCCATTCCCTCGACCAGCGGCACCGGCAGCGAGATGACCAACAACGGCGTGATCTCGGACCGCGCGCTCAAGTTCAAGGCCAGCATCCGCCACGAGTCGCTCGTTCCCGCCGTCGCCCTCATCGACCCCGAGATCACCGTGCCCTGCCCGCCGCGTATCACGGCGATATGCGGCATCGACGCCCTGGTCCAGGCGATCGAATCGTACCTCTCTCGCTTCGCCACGCCGATCACCGAGGCCGTTTCGCTCGGCGCCGCCGAGGAACTCTTCCACGCGCTGCCGGGGGTCGTGCATCGCGGCGACGACCTGGCGCTGCGCAGCCACGCCGCGTGGGGCAGTGCAATGGCGGGCCTGGGCCTGACGAACGCCCGGCTGGGAGTCATCCACGGCATCGCGCACCCGGTGGGCGTGCGGTTCAACGTGCCGCACGGCCTGGTGTGCGGCGTGCTGCTGCCGGCGGCGCTGGAGTTCAACCGCTCGGCCGTGCCGGCCAAGTTCGCGCGGCTGGAGCACCTGTTCGGCGCCGACCCCGTTGCCTACACCCGGCGCCTGCTGACCGACTGCGGCCTGCCCGCGCGGCTGACCGAGTTCGGCCTGTCGGCCGACGCGTTCGGCGTGATCGCCGATGAGAGCCTGCCCACCGGCTCGACAAAGGCGAATCCGCGGCCGGTGACCAAAGACGATATCCTTGCGATGTTGCGCAGCATCGCGTGAGCGCGCGTTAGCCGCCCACCGTGGTGGGGGCGGACTTCTCGGGAGGCGAGTGCCATGGCTACCGGCCCCATTGCCCGTCGCGACGAAGTCCGCGCCTTCGATCGGTACTGCATCGAGGAGCTTCACGTCCCCGCCATCGTGCTCATGGAGAACGCCGGCCGCCAGATCGCCGACGTCGCCCGCCAGATGCTCGGCCGCATGCGGCACCGCCAGGCCCTCGTCCTGGCCGGCGGCGGCAACAACGGCGGCGACGGCTACGTCGTCGCGCGGCACCTGGCGATCGACAACATCTCGACCGAGGTGGTGCTGCTGGCGCCGCGCAGCGCGGTTCAGGGCGATGCCGACACGAACCTCAAGATTCTCGAGGCGATGGGCCTCGAAATCCACGTCATCGAAGGCGGGCCGGAAGACGTTGCCGCCGGGCTCGAGCGGCACCTCGAGCGGGCGTCGCTCATCATCGACGGCCTGCTGGGCACCGGCACGCAGGGCGAAATCCGCGAGCCGTACTCGACCGCCATCACGACCATCAACGCCGCGGGCATCCCGACCCTGGCCATCGACATTCCGAGCGGCCTGGATTGCGACACCGGCCAGCCGCTCGGCCCGACCATCCGCGCCGCCAAGACCGTGACGATGGCCGCGCTCAAGGTCGGCTTCCAGAACCCCGAGGCAGCCGCGTACACGGGCGAGATCATCCTGGCCGATATCGGCGTGCCGTGGCGGTCGGTTGGCTAGGACGACGACGCAACTTGTGACTTTGCGCGGCGGGTCTCCGCACCCGCCGCGCGAAACCTGGAAAGTTGCGCTGTCGTATTAGCGCCCCACCAGCGGGGCGAGGCCGCCTCGGACATTCGGCCGGCGCATCGGGCCCTTGGGGACAACTACCGATCTTGTTCGGCCGACAAAGACAAGGCGGTAGGGTGCGTGCTTGCACGCACGCTGATTCAGAACTTGGTGAGCCGCCCCGCTTGCGGGGCGAGACAGCCTGGGACATTCGGCCGGCGCATCGGGCACTTGGGGACAATACTGATTTTGTTCGGCCGAGCCGGACAAGGGCAATGAGAAAGTCCGCATTGTGCCCCGATATCAACTCACTTCTTAGTAGGCACACTACCCCAGTCCGGGCCGGCCCTCAATTGACTCCCGCCGACTTTCAGGTTAACCCATCGGTCTGCCCAAGTATTAATAAATCGTATAACGATAGCGTGAGGCCCTTTTGTCGCGGACAAGGTGACCCTATTTTTACGGCCTCCCTTGCAATCAAGTACCTCCTGAAAGTCACAGAACAGTTTCGCCGCCCCATACGCCGAAAGGTCGATCTCAAGGATTATTTCCTGCTCTTTCGGCACACTCAGGTATACGACGTAATAGGTATACTCTCCGTGCTTACCACCACCCTCAAAAGCGTTATCCTTGTTGGGGGTCGCCTTCTCGAACAAACGTCCGTCGAACTCCTTATCGAACTTTGCGGCCTTGATAAGATCAATGACCTCCTGCATCGCATGTTTGTTGGAAACCGCTGCCAAACGTAGTGCGCCGGGGAGGAAGCCGTTGCCGGCAATGTCTCGGTAGCGTATCGGGGGCGCCTTCCAAGAGGTTTCCGCTTTTTGGGGTACCCCGGCGGCTGTCGCAAGTGATGCCCCTGATTCGGTCTCAATCGCCGTCTTCTCAGCAAGGATGCTGTCCGCCTCTTTCTGAAAGGCCTCTTTGACTACCGGATCGGTGGCCGCAGATACCTTCGCCAGCACAACCTTGTGTGCCTTCATGAGGTCCGAGCCATACTTGATCTTGGCGGCCTTGATCGCCGCTTCGTAGTCGGCCACGGCCTTGACGGCCTCGGGACTCTTGAACGTAGTAGCAGGCCCTTTATCTGAACCCTTCAGTTCCTCCTTCACAGCCGTTATCTCTGCGAGAATTGCATCGGCATCCTTTTGGAGTGCATCCTTGCCCAGCACTTCGGTAGCGGCGGCCACTCGGACAAGGACGGCGTTATGGGCCTTCAGAAGATCCTGACCATACTTGAGTTTGGCGGCCTTGACGGCGGCCGCGTAGTCCGCCGCGGCCTGGACCGCTTCCTTGCTCTTAAGGTCGGCGCCCCAGCACAGCCCGGCCAGGAAGGAACCAAGAATTGCGAGAGTCAGCGTCCGGCGCATACGTGCCCCCTTGCCCGTGCCTCTTGCAGGTAACAGCCTCTTGCCCAAGCAACCGATCCTGCGGCAGAATTCACCCGCCGCGCCGGAATTCGCCCCGAAACCCTGAATCGGATCGAAAAGGGAAAGACGACCCCCGACGTGGCCACGATTGCCAAGATCGATCGCGCCCTGGAAACGGCCCCAGGCAACAAACAATCCTAGGGCCTCTTCCTTTCTCCTGCTACTGAACAACGTCCGTCACCCTAGCATCGGCAACCGGACCGAACTCCCGAGCAACGAGGCCACGCAAGTCAGCAAGCCGCGGCTCACTGTGCGAAAAGGCCAGCATCGCTGTGATGCCGCAGTCCAACCCCATCCCCCAGCAGTCTCCGGATTCCCTTGCCCATCGCTGCACATCCGCTGTAAGCCCCGCAATATGTTGACCGCGGTTCTTATGGCAAAAAACCAGGACTATGCGGTCACTGACTTGCGGCGGGTCAAATCCGGCCCGAAGTATACAGGCCAATTCCCGATTTTTGATATGGTCCATGACATTGTTCTTTGCATTGCGGGTCCACGGCCCCGTGTTCGCGTCCACAAAAGCGTCGCCATCCTGCGGTATGGCTGCGGCGGCAAGATCAAAGTATTCCTGCCGGCCCCCATGAGTAAACCGTTCTGTCGGCCTGACAATGCGCCCCTCCGGCACGCCCAGGATATCCGCGTACAGCCGGATGCAATCGGCGTGCCAAGGCTCATCATCGGTCACCATGGGTACGACATACAGCGGACGAAGGTTAGCCCGCATTCGTTCAAGCAGCCAACCCTTCCAGCCATCCAGCGCATCCCCGAGCTTACATAGTTGCATTTCGTTGCTCCACTGGTCCATTCCAGCCTTAGACACCGATGAAGGGCAAAACGTCCCTTGGCCCCAAATGCCTGCGGTCGTTGCTTTATTCCTTGGGTAGTTTGGTAATCTTACCAGTAATGGTCCCAACATTATCGGGACCAGGATTGCCGCGTTCCACATCGCAGAAGACCAACCATCCATCCGCCTGGATTTCGATGATTTGGTCCTGGCTTGAAATCTGCGTTACGGCCTGCCGAGCCAAAGTCCTAAACCAAACCGCCCACTTCTCACCCGTCATGGTCTTGGCCGGGGCCGATTCGCCAACATGGGCCTCAATGGCGTATCTACCGCCTTCGAGGGGCGACTTCTTAGGCCAGCTTGGGTTGTCCGCAGATGGCGTCCACTTGTCGTTCGATCCAGTATTGATGTGAACTTGGTACTTTTCACCCGCCTTCACAGGGCCAATGTCTGTGACAATCCCGGCCTTAGCAGCAAACGGTATGGTTATCCCTTTGACCGGCTTAGCTACTGGCACGCTTGGCCCCTTCAGTTCCTCCTTCAAGGCCGTTATTTCTGTGAGAATCGCATCGGCCTCCTTTTGCAGGGCCTCCTTGCTCACCAGATCGGTGGCAGCAGACGCCTTCGCCAGCACGGCCCTGTGTGCCTTCAGCAGATCCTGGCCATACTTGAGTTTGGCGGCTTTGATCGCGGCCTCGTAGTCCGCCGCGGCCTGGACCGCTTCCTTGATCTTAAAATCGGCGGCCCAGCACAGCCCGGCCAGGAAGGAACCAAGAATTGCGAGAGTCAGCGTCCGGCGCATACGTGCCCCCTTGCCCGTGCCTCTTGCTGGTAACAGCCTCTTGCCCAAGCAACCGATCCTCCGGCAGAATTCACCCGCTGCCCGAAAGCCGGCGTGTGAATTATAATTCACAGACACGGCGGCTGTCAATGCCTATTTTGCCTAGATGCTCGGACAGGAACTTCGGAAGGCCCGTCAATCTCGCCACCTGACACAGGAGGAAGTGGCCGCCAGAGCCGGCCTTTCCCGCGAATACATCAGCATTATTGAACGAGGCAAGAGGTCTCCCACCATTGACGTCCTTCTACGCGTCTGCCGGGCCATTGGGGTCCGGCCATCCGCGATTCTAAGGAAANNTGGAAGGCCGCATTCCGCCCGCCGCTGTGCGCAGGTAGATCCGTCTGCGGTTGGGATTCCCGGGGACACCCACTACTGAGTATTCCGGGGCTATTCCGGGGAGTATACCGTTTATTCTTGACGACGGCGGTTGCGGCATAGAACGCTCTTTCACAGCGGTCGCTCCCACGTCCGCCACGGCGGGCCTTGCCCCNNAGACCGGCCGTGGCACGCGGATGTTGTCGCAATACGGCCACCCCGCGCGTTTACTCGGCGCCCGCCCCGCCTTATAATCGTCGCCGAAAGGACCCGTGGTGGCCGAGACGAAACACCTTCTGGTACTCACGCGCGACCGTGCGAACGCGGCGTTCCGCCAGCGCATCGAGCCATACCTCGACGCGCTCGCGGCCCGCGGCATCCGGGCGGAGGTCGTGGAACTCGCAGCCACCTGGTGGGCGCGTCGCGGCCAGCTCCGCCGCGCGCGCGAGTTCGACGGCGTCCTTCTCCATCGCAAGACCCTCACACGGTGGGACGCCTGGGCCTTGGACGGCACGCGCCGCCTCATCTACGATTTCGACGACGCCGTCATGTACCAGGCCCGCAAGCCCGACCAGCCGCATGCTTCGCGGTTGCGGCGGTTCCAGCGGACCGTGCAACTCGCCGACCTCGTCCTCGCGGGCAGCCCTGCCCTGGTCGAGCACGCCACCGCCGCCGGGGCGCGGCACGTCGAGCCTGTTCCGACGGGGCTGGACGTGCGGCGGTTCCCGCCCAAGACCGACTACGCCGTGCGGGGCCCGCTACGGCTCGTGTGGATCGGCAGCGCGAGCACACTGAAGCAACTCGATGTGCTGCGCCCGACGCTGGAAGCCATCGGCCGCGCGATGCCCGACGCCGTGCTGCGTGTCGTCGCCGACGCGGGCCTTGCGGTCACGGGCCTCCGCATCGAGCACGTGCCGTGGAGCCTCGAGGCCGAGGGGCGGCTCCTGGGGGAATGCGACATCGGTATCGCCCCGCTGCCCGACACGCCGTACACACGCGGCAAGTGCGGCTTCAAGGTGCTCCAGTACATGGCCTCGGGGCTGCCGGTCATCGCAAGCCCGGTGGGTGTGAACGCCGATTATGCGCGGCCCGACGAGAGCGGCCTGCACGCCCGGACAACCGCCGAGTGGGTGGCTGCCGTGCAGCGGCTGGCGGGCGACGCGGCGCTGCGCGAGCGCCTCGGCCGCGCCGGCCGCGCGCGGGTCGAGGCCGAGTTCGACTTTGCGGTGCTTGCGCCGAGAGTGGTCGATAGGATCGCGAGCGTCCTGGCATAACGCCTCGGCCTGGCGCGGGCATCAAGTCCGGTATCGGCGCCCAACAAACAAGCGCGGCAGGTCGGGAGACCCGCCGCGCATATTCGTGAATGCACTTCCACCGGCGCAGCCGTGCCGCGCTCAGCCTTTCAGGAACTTCTCGAGGCGGTCCAGGCCCTTCTCGATCTGCGCCATGCTGGTGGCGAACGAGAGGCGGACGCAGTTATCGTCGCCGAACGCGCCGCCGGGCACAACCGCCACCTTCGCCTCTTCGAGCACCTTGGCCGACCACGCGGCGCTCCTGGGGCCGGTCACGCCCGAGCCCAGGACGCGGTCGAACGTGCCGCTCACGTCGGGGAAGCAGTAGAACGCGCCCCGCGGGCGGACGCACTTGACGCCGGGCATCGCGTTCAGGCGATCGATCATGTAGATGCGGCGTCGGTCGAACTCGACCTTCATCTTCGCCAGCGGCTCAGTGGGGCCTGAGACGGCTGCAATGGCGGCGTACTGGCTGATCGAGGTCGGGTTGGAGGTCGACTGGTCCTGGAGGTTCCCCATCGCCTTGATGAGGTCGGCGGGGCCGGCCGCCCAGCCGATGCGCCAGCCGGTCATGGCCCACGACTTCGAGGCGCCGCCGAACGTCACGGTCTGTTTCATAAGGTCGTCGCGCACGGCCGCGAACGAGCACGTATCGACGCCTTCGTAAACGAGCTCGTTGTAGATCTCGTCGGAGAAGACCCAGATGTCCTTGCCGGCGACGACGTCGGCCAGGGCGCGGAGTTCGGCGCAGGTGTACACCACGCCCGTGGGATTCGAGGGCGAGTTGAGGACGAACACGCGCGTGCGCGGCGTGATGGCGTCGGCGAGCTGTTTCGGGGTAATCTTGAAGCCCTGCGACGCCCCGGCCTGGAGGATCACCTCGCGGGCGTCGGCCAGGCGGATCATCTCGGGGTACGAGACCCAGTACGGGGCGGGCAGGATCGCCTCGTCGCCGGGCTCGAGGGCCGACAGGAACGCCTCGTACAGCGTGTGCTTGCCGCCGCAGCCGATCAGGACCTGGGCAGGCTCGTACGTGAGGCCGCTCGCGCGCTTCAGGTACGCGGCAACGGCGGCTTTGAGGTCCGGAAGGCCCGACGACGGGACGATGTAGCCGTGTCGGCCGTCCTTGATGGCCTTGATGCCGGCCTCGCAGATGTGCTCGGGGGTGCGGAAATCGGGTTCCCCGGCGCCGAAACCGACGACGTCAATCCCCTGGGCCTTCATCGCCTTGGCCTTGGCACTGACGGCCAGGGTCATGGACGGACGGATGCCCGCAACGCGTTTTGAGATCTGCATAATGCCTCCAAAGCACTGTTCCAGACAAACGCGGGGCCGACCCCAAGGCCGGCCCCGCGCGATCGACACCCATCGGAATCAGTTCTTGCCGGCCAGGCCCACCAGGCCCATAAATCGGTTGAGCGAAAGGATCGGGATGCTGAAGTTCTCGGCCTTCGCCTTGGCCTCGGTGTAATCGATGAAGCGCTTGCGCGCGTCTTCATATCCCTGGCGTTCCATGGGGCTGGCGCCCACGGCCGGGGCCGCCGGAATGGTGGGCTCCTCGCCAACGACCAGGTAGTCGGTCTGAACGGTCAACTGCGGATCGAGACGTCCGCCGAATTCCTGAATGAGGGCCTTGAGCTGCTCGGTGGAATCCGTGCCATCGTCATGGATGTCCATCCTGCCGACGAGCACGAAGCGCAGGCGCCGCTCGCGATCGTAAACCGGGTTCACCAGGACGTCGCCCGTGACCACCGGGCTATCCTTGGCGATCTCATAGATGCGCAGTTCGCAGGCATCCGGCATGATCTTGACGATGCGGCACTGGGCCTTGGGCTGCGGGTTGGTCTTGCCAAGGTCCCGCGGGCTGAAGATGGAGAACGGCATGCCCAGCAAGACGCCGTCCTTCTTGCCAAGGTCGGCGTAGGCCACCCCGCCCTGCTCGGCGACCGAAACGATGCGGCCGTCGATGCCGGTCTCGGTCGGGACCGCGCGGAACTTCTTGACGACCTCGGCCATGTCCTTGAGGTTGTTCGAGAGCGCGCTCATCTGCTGCTGGATCTTGTCGCGGTCGGCGTACCAGGCCTTGCGCTCGGCGATCAGGCGGTCCATCGCCTTCTGCTTTTCTTCCTCAAACGTCTTGGACTGCGCCAGGGCGCTGTCGCGGGCCGCGGTCAGGCGGCCCTTCTCATCCTTCAGATTGGCGTCCAGTTGCTCCGACTGGCGCTTGAACTCGGCCTTGGCGGCCTCAAGCTCACCCTGGAGCCCCTTGATCTGGGTCTGGAGCGTGCCAGCCGCGGTGCCGTCCTGCTTGATCTGGAGCACCATGGCATCCACGCGCTGCGACAGGGCCCGCACGGCATCCTTGAGGCTGGTGGGCTTGACCTCGCCGCCGCCGGTGCCTTCCTTATCAACCTGGTAGCTCTTGGCGATGGTCGCGCTGGCCTGGGTCAACAGGTCGTTGGTCTCATTGAGGACGTAGCTGACGCTCTGCCGAAGCTGGTCGCCCTGCTGCGTGCTGAACGGATTATTGACGAGCCGCTCGGTCAGCCGCTGAATCTCGCTACGATACTCATCGTTCAGCTTGTTGCGGTTCTCGAGGATCTCGGAGAGCGTGGCCCCGGTGCCCGGGTACTTATCGAAGATCTGCTTATAGAGTTCCTGCGCGCCGCCGGCCGCGTTCAGGAGCGATTCCGTGGGGAAGGTCGAGAGCCGGTCCTGATTGAGCACGCTCCATGTCCAGCCCCAGCCCACGGCACAGACGACCGTCAGCACCGAGAACGCGATCACCAGATACAAGAGGTAGGGACTGGCACGACGAGCGCGAATCGTTCGCTTGGCCATCAAAGAACCTCCGATCCTAAGGGATGCACCGCCCCTCGAGGGAAACGGACACCCCGACAGGCACGTGAGGCAGGCACAAACCACCTCAAGGGCCAAACGTTCCCTCTGAACCCGTCGCTAACCCTAGGTTTGACGGGCACTTTTGTCAACAAAAAAAGTGTGCCCGCAAATCGGATCGGCCCGCGCCGCGGCAGGGAAGTGCAACGGCGGGCAATGCCCGTAACTAAGTCATTACGACCCGGACCATAACGCGCTTGACATGCGCCGCCGAGGGGCTAGGGTATGGGCAGGCGGGCACGTTGCGCCCGCCGCTCCACCCGCGTACGCAAAGGTCAGACCCCTATGCCGCCACGGTTTTTCCTCATCGACAGCCACGGGCAACTCTACGCCAGTTTCTTCGCCATCCGCGAACTCTCGAGCCCCAAGGGCGAGCCGACGAACGCCACCTACGGCTTCGTCGCCACCCTGCTGAAAATCCTTCGCGAAGAGAAGCCCGATTACCTGGCCGCCTGCTTCGACATGCCCGGCCCGACGCACCGCCACGAGCTTTTCGAGGCGTACAAGGCGCAGCGTAAACCGATGCCGCCGGAACTCCAGGTGCAGATTCAGCGCGTCCGCGAGATTCTCGCGCTCATGGGCATCCCGATCCTCCAGGCGTCCGGCTTCGAGGCCGACGACTGCATCGCCACGATGGCGGCACGCGCCCGCGCCGCCGACATGGACGTGGTCGTCGTCAGCCGCGACAAGGACCTCGAGCAGCTCGTCGCGCCCGGCGTCATGATGCTCGACTCGAAGACCTTCGAGCACCTCGACGTCGAAGGCATCGTGAAGCGGCGCGGCGTCCGCCCCGAGCAGATGCAGGACGTGCTGGCGCTCATGGGCGACGCCTCCGACAACATCCCCGGCGTGCCGGGCATCGGCGACAAAACGGCCGTCAAACTCGTCGTCCAGTACGGATCGCTCGAAAACATTCTGGCCCACGCCGACGAGATCAAGGGCAAGGTGGGCGAGAACCTGCGTGCCCACCGGCAAGATGCCCTGCAAAGCCACGCGCTCGTGCACCTGGACGCCAACGCCCCGATCGAGATCGACCTGGAATCGTGCCGCCGGCGCGAGCCGCCGGACCGCGCGGCCCTCGTGGCGTGCCTGCGCGACCTGGGGTTCAACAAGTTCGTCGAGGAGTTCGGCCTGGCGGGCACCGAGGGCGGCGCGACGATCAAGGTGCACCTCGTCAATACGCCCGCGGCCCTGGCGAAGCTGGCCATGGCCCTGGCGAAGCAGCCGGCGTTTGCGTTCGACACCGAGACGACGAGCCTCAACCCGCGCGAGGCGAAGATCGTGGGCCTGAGTTTCGCCTGGACGCCCGACGAGGGGTACTACGTGCCGCTCCTCAGCCCCGGCGACGAATCGTGCCTGCCCCTGGGCGCCGTGCGCGAAACGCTCGGGCCGATCCTGGGCGCGAGCACGCGCCTCCTCGTCGGCCAGAACGTCAAGTATGATCTGCTCGTCTGCCGCACGTCGGGCCTCGCGGTGGCCGAGCCGATCTTCGACACGATGGTCGCGGCGTACCTGGCGAACCCCGGCCGGCGCGAGTACAACCTCGACGCCCTGGCGCGCGACTACTTCGCGTTCAAGAAAATCCCGATCGAGGGTCTCCTCGGCGCCAAGCGCGACGAACGCACGATGGACCTCGTGCCGCAGGCCGACGTCGCCGAGTACTCCGTCGAGGACGCCGTCATCACGTGGCGCCTGAAGGAGCGGCTGGAGAAGGAGCTTGAGGAGAAGGGCCTTGCGGCGCTGGCGAGCGACGTCGAGATGCCGCTGGTGCCCGTCCTGGCGGCGATGGAAGCCACCGGCGTCGCCGTCGATACCGGCGTGCTGGCCGACATCGCGGCCAACCTGGACGCGCGGCTTCTGACACTCGAGAAGCAGATTTATGAGGCCGCCGGGCACGAGTTCACGATCAACTCGCCGCAGCAACTTGCCGTGGTCCTGTTTGAGGAGCTCAAGCTCGCGTCTTCAAAGCGCACGGCCACGAGAACGCGGCTGTCGACCGACGCCGACGTGCTCGAAGACCTTGCGGCCCGGCACCCCCTGCCCCGCCTCGTGCTGGAGTACCGCCAGCTCGCGAAGCTCAAGGGAACGTATGTCGATGCCCTGCCGCAGCTTGTCGACCCGCGCACCGGGCGCCTCCATACCTCGTTCAACCAGACGGTCACGGCCACGGGGCGGCTGAGCTCGTCGGATCCGAACCTCCAGAACATTCCGATCCGCACCGAGGAAGGCCGCCAGGTCCGCCGCGCGTTCATCCCCGGCGAAAAGGGCTGGCTGCTGCTGGCCGCCGATTACTCGCAGATCGAACTGCGCATGCTGGCCCATTACAGCGGCGACCCCGAGCTTTGCCGCGCGTTCGCCGAGGATCGCGACATTCACACATTCGTGGCGGCCCAGATCTTCAGCGTCATGGAGCCGCTCGTGACGGATGAGCAGCGGCGGATGGCCAAGGTCGTCAATTTCAGCCTCATCTACGGCAAGACCGCGTACGGCCTGTCGCGCGACCTGGGCATCAGCGTGGGCGAGGCCGAACGGTTCATCGACGATTACTTCGCCCGATACCACGGCGTGCGGGAGTTCACCGCCAGGGTCCTCGAAGACGCCAAGCGCGACGGGTACGTCAAGACGATCCTCGGCCGGCGGCGGCAGATCGAGGGGATCGCCGCGATGGACCCAAAACGGCTGAACTTCCCCGAACGGACGGCGGTCAACACGGTCATCCAGGGGTCGGCCGCCGACCTGATCAAGGTGGCGATGAACCGGATCTGGCGGCGCCTGGCGCGGGAAGGCCGCCCGAGCCGCCTCCTCATCCAGATTCACGACGAGCTGATCTTCGAGACGCCCGAGTCCGCCGCGGCCGAGGAGCAGCAGTGGATCGCCGGCGAGATGACCGGGGCCCTGGACCTCAAGGTGCCGCTCAAGGTCCATTTGGCGACGGGGAAGAACTGGATGGAAGCGGAATGAAACCAGTCCACAGTCGAAAGTCCAAGGTCCAAGGTCAACGGCCGCCGGAGGCGTCATGCGAAGTGCCTAGGGCGTCTTGACGTTCGACTTTGGACTTTCGACCTT
>PMZT01000279.1 GCA_003170085.1 Planctomycetia bacterium
GGCCGCATCACGATGCAGAAGGGGCCGGAGTTCTTCATCCACACCGCGGCCAAGGTTCTGGCCAAGTACAACAACGTCCGCTTCATCATGGCGGGGTGGGGCGACCTGGGCCCGCGCATCATCGAGCAGGTGGCGGCCATGGGGCTCGGTAGCCGGTTCCGGTTCACCGGGTTCCTGCGCGGCCGCGATGTCGAACGGGCGTACCGCGCCGCCGACGTGTACGTGATGCCGTCGGTGAGCGAGCCGTTCGGGCTGACGGCGCTGGAGGCGATCCAGTACGGTGTGCCGGTGATTCTTTCGAAGAGCTCGGGCGCGGCCGAGGTGATCTCGACCGGTGCCCTGAAGTGCGATTTCTGGGACGTCGACGAGATGGCCAACAAGATCGTCGCGCTCCTGAGCCACAGGGAACTGGGCGAGGCGCTTTGCCGATGCGGCACGGCCGAACTGCGGACGCTGACGTGGGACAGTGCCGCCAGCCAGTGCATCGCTCTTTACAAGGAACAGGTGGAGGCCTGTTCGAACTGAAGGCATGTCGTGTCGGCGCCACGGCCGCGGGGCCAGCGCAGGCGCGTGGCGCAGAGTGAGATTCGTAAGGGAAGGGGTGGGAACCATCATGCGAATTGCCGTGCTGTCCTGGGAGTCGCTTCACTCCATTGCCGTCGGTGGGGTGGCGTCGCATGTGACGGAATTGGCGGCGGCCATGCAACGCAAGGGACACAGCGTCCATGTGTTCACCCGCATGGCACCGGGCCAGAAGTACCACGACATCATTCACGACGTGCACTACCACCGTTGCCCGTACCCGGGCCATCCGGACTTCGTGGATGACATGAACAACATGTGCCGCGCGATGGTCGACCGCGTCTTCGCCGTGGAGGACTTCATCGGGCCGTTTGACGTTATCCACGCGCACGACTGGCTGACGGCCAACGCGATGATCTGGATCAAGCAGGGGCGCCAGCGATTCAGCGTGCTGACGATGCACGCCACCGAATATGCCCGGTGCGGCAACACGTTCCCCGGCGGGCGCTCGGCCCGCATTCGCGACCAGGAGCGCGCGGGCACCTACTGGGCCGATCGCGTGATCGCCGTTTCCAAGGCCGCCCAGGCCGAGATCCTGTGGATGTACGAGGTGCCGGCGTGGAAAACGACGACCATCTATAACGGCGTCAGCCCGCACCGTTTCAACCAGAACGTGGACGCAGGCGCCGTGAAGGCCCGCTTCAGTATCGGCCCGCTGGATCCCCTGGTGCTCTTCTGCGGGCGGCTGGAATGGCAGAAGGGGCCGGACCTTCTGATCGAGGCTATTCCGTCGGTCCTGCACGCCCAGGGCAGCGCCAAGTTCGTCTTCCTCGGCGACGGGGGCATGCGCGGCCAGCTCGAGAATCGGGCCCGCCAGCTCGGCGTCATGCATGCCGTGCGGTTCTTGGGCTTCCGAGACGGCGACGAACTGGTTAAGCTGTTCAAGGCATCGGAAACCGTGTGCGTTCCCAGCCGCAATGAGCCCTTCGGCATCGTTGTGCTCGAAGCGTGGGCGGCGCACAAGCCCGTGGTCGTCTCGCAGATCGGCGGCCCGAACGAATACGTCACGCACGAATTCAACGGGCTGAAGATCTTCCCGCATCCCAGCTCGGTCGCGTGGGGGCTGACGACCCTGTTCTCGAACTTCGACCGGGCCCGTTGGATGGGCCACAACGGCCGCCGCGCCGTCGAAGAACGCTTCACCTGGGAGATGATCGCCGATCAGACGGCCGCCGTGTACGGTGTGCAGCCGGTCCAGGCGCCGGTGGCCGTGCCGCGGCAGAAAAAGGCGCCGGCGGAAGTGCAGCAGCCGGTGGCGGCGGCGGAAGTGCCGCAGCCGGCGGAGGCGCAGCCCGTGGTTGCGGCGGCGGTCGAGAAGCCGCCGGCCAAGCGCGTGCGTGCGCGGCTCTCGCTCCGGCCCCGCGCGGCGGGGCTGCTGGTCGGGGACTCCTTGGCGGCCTGCCGGAAAGCGCTGGCCCACGCGGGGCTTCGCTTGTGGCAGCGCGGCATGAGCCTGATTGTCGAGGGCGATCTCGACGCCGTCTCCGCCGCCGTGCGGCGCTGTTACGAGGTGGTGGACGGGACGAGCTATATCCGGGCGACGATGTCGCCGGTTCGCCCGGCCGAGAAACGGCCCTTGGCGGTGGCCAAGACGCCGGCCAAGGCAGAAGCGGCCGCGCCGCTTCGCAGCCTGAGTGAGCGCATTGCGATGAGGTTCCCGCGGACGATCCTGGGACTTCAAGACGAGATCACAACTGGAGCACTGGCCTGACCCGTGCGGGCTTGTCCGCCGCCCGCCGCGGCGGGGGCGAAGAGCGGGCCGGCAAGACAACGGTGGACGCGGCGCAGCCTGGCCCGTCCCGGAAGGAGAGCGAATGTCCCTGGGCAGTTTCTGTCTGGTCCTCCACGGCCATCTACCCTACGTGCTGCGCCATGGCGTGTGGCCTCATGGCGAGGACTGGCTTTACGAGGCGACCGCCGAGACGTACCTCCCGCTCCTGACGATGATCGACGAGTGCGCCTTCCTGAACGGCAACCCGCGGCTGACGATCGGCCTGACGCCGATCCTGCTGGAGCAACTGTCGCACGAGTACTTCAAGGACGGCTTCGAGCACTACCTGGCCGACCGGGTGGAGCGGGCCCGCGCGGACCACGCCGAGTTCCAGCGCGCCGGCGACGCCCACAAAGCGCACCTGGCCGAGTGGTGGGAGGAGTATTTCCTGAAGCTCGGCGAGCAGTTCGCCAAGCTCGACCGCGACATTCCGCGGGCGTACGCCGCGCTGGCGCAGCGCGGCCTGATCGAGATCATCACATCGAATGCCACGCATGCCTACATGCCTCTGCTAATGGAGGATTCGTCGATCCGCGCCCAGTTGCGGGCCGGCCTCGCCAGCTCCGAGCGGATCCTGGGCTTCCGGCCCAAGGGCGCGTGGCTGCCGGAATGCGCCTATCGGCCGTGCGGGCACTGGGCGCCGCCGATCCCGTGGGGCGGGGCACGCGACCGCACCGGCCTCGAGTACCTGGTGGCCGACGAGGGCATCACGTACTTCTTCGTCGAGAACCACCTCATCGAGCAGAGCCGCAGCGAGTACTTCCACAACGGCGCCTGGCACAAGGTGAGCTGGGACGAGGCGCCCAACAACCCGCAGCGCGGCTGGCGCAGCGTGCATGAGCCGGTGTGGGTTTCGAGCGACGGCTCCAGCACCACCCGCGTCATGGCCGTGGCCCGAGACCCCAAGATTTGCGAGCAGGTCTGGTCCGGGGTCGTCGGATACCCCGGCGACGGCGTGTACCTGGAATTCCACAAGAAGCAGGGCGCCAAGCGGGGGCTGCGCTATTGGAAGGTGACCGGCCGCGACGTCGACATGGGGCAGAAGCAGCCGTACCAGCCGGACGACATCGCGGGCAAGATCTTCGCCAACGCCCAGCACTTCTGCAACGTGGTCAAGCAGCGCCTGCGGGAGTACCGCCAGCAGACCGGCCGGCACGGCATGGTGGTGGCGTGCTTCGACGCCGAGTTGTTCGGCCACTGGTGGTTCGAGGGGCCGCGGTTCCTGCGCGACGTGATGCTGGCGCTCAACGCCGACCCCGACGTGGACCTGTGCACGGTGCAGGAGCACCTGGACCGGCATCCGCCCGACAAGATCGCCTCGCTGCCGGCGGGCTCGTGGGGCGAGGGCGGCGATTACCGTGTCTGGGCGAACGACAAGATCAACTGGATGTGGGAGATCGAGTATCGGTGCGAGGCACTCTTCGGCAAGCTCACGTTCACCCTGCCGTGGCGCGAGCGCAAGGCCCTGCGCGAGATCCTCGAGAAGGCCGGGCGCGAACTCCTTCTCCTTCAGGCCAGCGATTGGCCGTTCGTCGTCACGCGCCAGCAGGCCGTTGACTACGGCATCAAGCGGTTCATGCAGCACGTTGCGCGGTTCGAGTGCCTGGCCGACATCGCCGAGAAGATGGGTTCCGATTCCAAGTACCTCGGCAAACTGAGCGAGGTCGAGAAGTTTGAGGTCAAGGACGCCGACGTGCACGACGTGGTGTTCCCGAAGATCGACCTCAACTGGTGGAACGCCTAGAGGGCCTTGGGCGCGGGCTGGGGCACTTCCTATAATTACAAGATCAGAGTCGAAAGGAAGGCCCCATGAAAACGGCAATGCCCGAACTCATCGGAGAAGTGCCCAATATCTGCGGCCATGAGAACAAGGTGGCCGAGGCGCTGGCGCGGCCCGGACCGTATTACCTGCCCGACAGCGGCGTGGACTTCCGCAACATCAAGAGCGCCTTCGCCATCGCGCTGCACATGCACCAGCCGCTCATTCCCGCCGGCGGTCACACTCTTCGCACCGCCAAGATCATCAGTAACCTGAAGCACATGATGGACAACCCCGGCACGGGCGACAATCATAACGCCACCGTATTCCACTGGTGCTACAAGCGCATGGGCGAGTTCATTCCGCAGCTTGTGCGCGAGGGCAAGCGCCCGCGCATCATGCTCGAGTACTCCGGCACGCTCCTTTACGGCCTGCGGCAGATGGGCCTGTCGGACGTCTTCGATGACCTCAGGCTGATCACCCACGACCCGGTCTACCGCTCCTGCGTGGAATGGCTGGGCGCCCCGTGGGGCCATGCCGTGGCCCCGTCGACGCCGGTGCAGGACTACCGCCTGCACGTGAAGGCATGGCAACACCACTTTGCGGCGATCTTCGGCTTCGAGGCGCTCAGCCGCGTCCGCGGGTTCTCGCCCTCCGAGATGGCGCTGCCGAACCACCCGGACGTGGCCTACGAGTTCGTCAAGACGCTGAAGGACTGCGGCTTCCGCTGGGTGCTCGTCCAGGAGCACACGGTGGAGCGCGTGACCGATGGCGGCCCGCTTCGCAACCCGCACGTGCCGCACCGGCTGGTGGCGAGGAATTCGCGCGGCGAGACCCTGGGCATCACGGCGATCGTGAAGACGCAGGGGAGCGATACCAAGCTCGTGGCCCAGATGCAGCCGTACTACGAGGCCAAGGGCCTCTCGCGCCGCGAGATCGCCGGCAAGTCCGTTCCGCCGGTGGTTACGCAGATCGCCGACGGCGAAAACGGCGGCGTCATGATGAACGAGTTCCCCGGCAAGTACCTCGACGCGACCACCGAGGCATGGAACAGCGCGCATGTGCCGGTGAACATCACTGAGTACCTTGAGTACCTCGACACGCTGGGCATCAAGGAGGAGGACTTCTTGCCCATTCAGCCGATTTTCCAGAAGCGCATCTGGGACCGCTTTGCCGACGGCGCCGGCCCCGAGGCCCTCGCCAGGACCATCGAAACCCTCCGGAAGGAAGACGGGCGGTTCCACATGGAAGGCGGCAGTTGGACGGGCAACATCTCGTGGGTGCGCGGCTATGACCAGGTGCTGAAGCCGATGGAAGAGGCCAGTCACATGTTCCACGAGAAGGCCACGGCCCAGGGCGTGCCGACCTCCGACCCGCGCTACCGCGAGGCCCTGTTCTACCTGCTCACGACCCAGACGAGCTGCTACCGCTATTGGGGCCACGGCATCTGGACCGACTATGGCCGCGAACTGTGCCGCCGCGCCACGGAGATCCTGAAACACGGCTTCTGAGCGACCGCGTTCTTCCGATATGGCAACGGACCTTGAGAATCTGCGCGGCGGGTCTCCCGACCCGCCGCGCTATGCCGCAATGTGGTGTGAAGCGGCCGCGCCGAATCAGTCAAACCACTCGTCGGCGGGATCGAACGGCGGAATCACTGTGTTCAGCACCCGCAGCCGCCCCACGGCGCGGTGCCGGCAACCCGGGCGGATGATGACCGCCGTCATGGGCCTGAGGGGGATGCGCTGGCCATCGAGTTCCAGGTGGCCCGTGCCCTCGAGGACCACGTAAATCTCCGTCAGCCGCTTGTGATAATGCGTTTTCGCATCGGCCGAGATCTCGGTCACGTGAACGCTCGCCATCGTGTTGTCGGGCACGGCGAATCCCCGCTGCGCGCTGCCGCAGGGGCAGGGCACCGGTTCGATCTCATCGAGTTGGGCCACCAGGTAGCGGGTCATGGCGAGTTCCTTTTCCATGAGGCGTGAGGGCGTGCGGATTTACGGTCCGAGCAAGAGCTGCGCCAGCCGCGCGTGCCCGGCAAAGTCCGGGACGATCATGTCCGCGCCGGCCCCGAGGAGCCGCTCGCGCTTCCATGCGTTGATGCGCCCGCCGCCGGCCGCCTCGTCGCTGGCCACGCCGACGGCGTATCCTCCGACGGTCTTGACGCACTCGATCTCCACAAAGCCGTCGCCGAAGACCAGCAGGTCGCGGCCCGCGATGCCGCTGGCGGCCAGGAGCCGCTCGACGACCCGTTTCTTGCCCGAGGCCGCGTAATCGTCCTTGGCCCCGTAAATGCGCGGCCCGAAAAAGCGGGCGACGCCCAGGACCTCGGCCTCCTCGCGGACGTCCGGATCGTCGGTGCCGGAGGCGAGGGCCATCGCCACGCCCCGCGACGCCAGCGCCTCGAGCATCGGCTGCGCGCCGGTCAGCAGCATCGCGTCCGGCGCGATCGCGCCCGACGCAAGGCCGTTCCGCCGGCCGGCAATGTGCGCGCGCAACCGCCGGTCGTACTCCGCCTTGTACTGCCTGGGGTCGAGCGGCGCGCCGCCGAACTCCGCCACGCGCTCGGCCAGGCGGATCATCTGGATCAGGGTCACCTGGCCGGTCGACTGGGCCACGTCCTCGGCCACGGTCTTACGAAGCTGCTCCGCCGCCAGACCCGTCTTCAGCGGAGAGAGGATCTCGACCATCATCGGGATCATCACGTCCGGCCATCCCTCGCGGATCAGCGAAAGGGTGCCGTCGAAATCGAAGAGCGCAAGCCGCGGGCGCCGCCCCGACGGCGGACGGATGAGTTCGATGGCGCCGGTCGGCTCGGGGTTCATTTTGCGAGTCTCTCCACAAGCAGGCGGTGCAGGGCGGGCATCGTGGCCCGGTGATCGCCGCGGATGTAGTGGCCCCGGCCGCCGTCGCGCACCGTGCGGACGAGGACCGTCTTGTACGGGCGATAGTAGTAGGCCGGCGTGTCCTTCGGCGCCTCGCGATCCAGCGTGTCGGGCAGGTCGATGAGGTCGAAGACCGCCGACGTAAAGTGGCGGATCGCCTCGCCGCGCTGCCGCGCCACGTTCCGGGCCATCGAGAGCGCCTTCAGGTACACCTCCGGCCCCATGACCGCGGTGCCGTAGCACAGGACGGCCCCGCCCTCGAGGTTCTGGATGACGCGGGCGAGCACCAGGAAATCGCGGTAACTCGCGGCGCCGGCGGCGGCGGCGTCGAAGTTCGGATGCTCGTGGACGATGTCGTAGCCGATGCCGATGTGAACGGTGGCCGGCACGCCGCACGCGTAGGCGGCGGCGAAGATCGAAACGTCCTTGTGCGGGAAGTCGCTCGCGTCAATATGCCGCCCGAGCGCCTCGCCGAACCCCAGGCCGTCGGCGTGGCCGGCCCGGACCACGTCGTTCAGGCCGCCGCTCTCGGTCCACAGGCCGAACTGCCCCTCGGCGATGTACCGTGCGACGGATTCCGTGGTGGCCCCGATGCGCGCGAGCTCGTAGTCGTGGATGGCGCACGCCCCGTTCATGGCCACCGCCGAGACCCAGCCGCGCCGCACGAGGTCGATTACGTAGCGGCTGAGGCCCTGCTTGATGACGTGGGCGCCCATGAGAAGCACGACAGCGGCGCCGCTCCGGCGGGCCGCGGCGATGGCGTCGGCCACCTGCGCGAGCGCGGGGTGCGCGAAGGCCATCGGCTGCTCGCCCACGGCGAGGACCTTCGAGAGGTCCATGTCATGGCGGCGCTCGGCCAGCGGCAGGAGGCGCAGGGCGCTCCGGTCGAACGGCGTGAACTTGCTGGGCATAGGTTCCTCTCTGGTCCTTCGACTTCGCGCCACGAATGACCCCAGTGTAGGGGCTGCGGGCGGGGCTTGCAAGGTTTGGGCGGGGCTTGGACGAAACGCCCGCCGGGCGCTCCGCCCGCCCTCGTTGCTTTTTCGGGGCGTTGTGCTACCATACGTCGGTGCGCGTTCGGAAGACACGGCACCTCCGGCGCTGCATTGGAAAGCTCCGCAGATGGTCGAGCACCACTGGCTTCATCAAGCGATTGACCAGTACGGCTACTATGCGCTCTTTCTCGGCACGTTTTTCGAGGGCGAGACGATTCTGGTGCTGGGAGGGTTGGCGGCGCATGCCGGCGCGCTGAAACTGCACTGGGTCATGCTTGTGGCGTTCTGCGGGAGTCTTCTGGGCGACCAGACCGTCTACTTCATCGGCCGCACCCTGGGCGCGCGCATCCTGGGCTGGCTCACGAGGCGGTGGCCTGCGACACAGGCCAGGGTGGATAAGGCCCATCGCCTGATGGAGCAGCACCAGATCTGGCTCCTCCTGGGCTTTCGGTTCCTCTACGGCCTGCGGAACATCATCCCCCTGGTGGTGGGCACCAGCCGGGTCAAGATCAGCCGCTTCATTTTCCTCAACGTGATCGGCGCGATTCTCTGGGCCATCACGGTCTCGCTCGGGGGCTTTCTCTTTGGCGAGGCGCTGGAACGCATTCTCGGCCACGCGAACCACTACAAGTACGTGGCCCTGATCGCCCTGACGTGCCTGTTCATCCTGATCTGGATCGGCCGCCACATCCATCTGCGGTCCCGTCGAGGGAAGATGCCGCCGCCCGCCGAGTCGGCGGCGGTCCCTCCGGAGGCCCCGTCGAAGCCCGACGCGTCGGAGACGGAGGAACATGATTGACCTTCGAAGCGATACCGTGACGCGGCCGACCGCCGCCATGCGCCAGGCCATGGCCGAGGCCGAGGTCGGCGACGACGTTCTCGGCGACGATCCGACCGTCCTGGCGCTCGAGCGGCGCGTGGCCGAGGTCCTGGGCAAGGAGGCCGCGGTCTACGTCCCCTCGGGCACCATGAGCAACCAGGTGGCCATCCGCGCCCACACCGAGCCCGGCGACGAGATCATCCTCGAGGCCACCGCGCACTCGTACTTCTTCGAGACGGGCGGGCCGGCGGCGCTCTCGGGCGTCATGTGCCGCCTCATTCCGGGCTGGCACGGCCTTTTCACGGCCGACGACGTGCGGGCGGTCCTCAGGCCGCACAACACCCATTTTCCCGTCACGAAGCTCGTGTGCATCGAGAATACGCACAACCGCGGCGGCGGCACCGTGTGGCCGCTCTCGCAGATTGCCGACATCGCCGCCGTGGCGCGCGAGGCGGGGCTTGCGATGCACCTCGACGGGGCGCGGCTGTGGAACGCCTCGGTGGCATCGGGCGTGCCGGAGTCGGAGTACGCGGCGCCCTTCGACTCGGTCAGCGTGTGCTTCTCGAAGGGCCTTGGGGCGCCGGTCGGCTCGGCCCTGGCGGGCACGCGGGCGTTCATCGATCGCGCGCGGCGGTTCCGCAAGATGTTCGGCGGCGGCATGCGGCAGGCGGGAATCATTGCGGCCGGGGCGCTCTATGCCCTCGAGTATCACCGCGAGCGCCTGGCGGAGGACCACGAGAACGCGCAGCGGCTGGCCGAGGGCATCTCGCGCCTGCCGGGCCTCGAGATCGACATCGCCACCGTCCGGACCAACATCGTCATCTTCCGCGTGACGAGCATGCCTGCCGCGGAACTCGTCGCGCGGCTGAAAGCGAAGGGCGTGCTCGTGCTCGCGACCGCCCCCGACGCCATCCGCGCCGTGACGCACCTGGACGTGTCGGCCGAGCAGATCGAAGAAGCGATCCAGGCGATCGTCGAGGGCGTTACGCAGTAGGTGATTTTGCGGAGGTCGCCGCCGGCGCCCCGCCCTTCTTCTTCCACGCCCGGATATAGTCGATGCTGAACGTCGAAGGCCGGTCCTTACACATCCGCAAGGCCAATATACCCGGCGCGCGGCTCAAGGCCAATATGAAAGGCCAATATGTGACTTGATTCGAGGTTGAGGAAAGCCGATACAGAGGGGTGTGGCCGTTTTTTCTGGCNNGGGGCCGCCCCTACGAAAGGAACACCTGCCAGAATTCACGGCCACACCCATACAGAGTGAGTCGTTCGATGCCTCTATTATGGAGGTGTGGTGAACGAGACCCCGCCGGCGGTCGAGCCGAAGAAGAACGCAAGGAAGATCCTCTTCTTCCTTGCGAAGACCGCCATTGCCGCCGGGCTGATCTACTGGCTTATCCGGCAGAACCGCCTGGATTTCTCGCAGTTGGAACGCCTTGAGTTCGACGCCCCGACCCTTTCCCTCCTCATGGCCGCTGCGCTCTCGGTGTTCGTCAGCGTCTTCGTGGTGGCCTGGCGCCTGAAGATCCTGCTGGAGTACCAGGGTATCCGAATCACGTTTGGCCGCTCCACGGCCCTGACGTTCGTGGGGGCGTTCTTTGGCACGGTGCTGCCGGGCCTCGTGGGCGGCGACGTGATCAAGGCCATGTACATCTGTACCGACGCCCCCGGCCGCCGCCCCGAGGCGGTGGCAGCCGTCATGGTCGATCGCCTCATCGGGCTTTACGCGCTCCTCTTGCTCGGGACGCTGGCGCTTGGGGCAGGCCTCGTGACCGGAGAGCTGGCGGTCGAGACGCCGATCCTGGCCGCGGCGCCGGTGGCGGTGGGGCTTGGCACCGCCTGCATGCTGCTCCTGGCGTGGCCGCGGCTCAGGCACTCGCGGCCCGTGCAATGGCTCTTCTCGCTGGCGCCGCGCAAGGGGCAGAACCTGATGAAGGCGCTCACGCGGTTCGTCAAGTCGCCGCGGATGATGGCCCAGGTTGTGGGGCTGTCGCTGGCGAACCACATTCTCATCATCATGAGTTTCGTGACGACCGCGTGGGCCTTGGGCGACCGGTTGCCGGTGCTCGCGCATTTCATCCTTAACCCGCTGGCCATGGCCATGAACGCGATCGCCCTGACGCCGGGCGGCATTGGTCTGGCCGAGGGCGCGTTCTCGATCCTCTTCGAGGCCGCGGGCTCCTCCAACGGTGCCATGATCGGCCTCCTGGGCCGGCTCATCGCGTACGCCGTCTTCACGCTCGGGGGCGTGGCAGCGCTCCTGGTGACGAAGTCCGGCCGCAAGGCGGAATGAAGTAATTGCGGATTGCGAATTGCGNNGCGGGTCTTGAACGGCTTGCCGTCTGGCCCCATCATCGTGCCGAAGGCGATGTGTTCGAGCACCGTTTCCGGTTTAGCAAAGCCCGACCGCCGCGCGGTCTCGAAGACCATTTTGAAATGGAGGGCCTGCCGGGCGTCGACGACGTAGAGGATGCGGCTGGCGCACGGGGATTGCGGATTGCGAATTGCGGATTGCGGATTTGAAAAGGCGGCGTCCATTCGCACGGCCGGCGTCCTATTCCGTTTCAATTCGCAATCCGCAATCCGCAATTTGTTCCTCCCCTTGTTTTGCCGTGGACGCGCGAGGAACAGCCGCCTAAAGTAGGGGTTCAGAATAGTCCTACAATGCCGTTTGGGCTCTTGCGCGGCGGGTGCGGAGACCCGCCGCGCAACGTGGTGTTGGTAGGGATAGGGATGCCAAGGCGGGGCCTTCGCATCGCACAATCGGGGCCCGCCAGGGCGGAAAGGCAGAGGCTTGCCATGAAGATCATGATCCATGTGTTGTGGCTCACGGTTGTCGCCTGGAGCGTTTGTCACGTTATCTTGGCCGAGGAGGGCTCGATGAGCGCCGACTACTTGCGATGTGAGTACCGGTCCAATCCCTGGGGCATCGACCAGGCGCAGCCGCGCCTGAGCTGGGAAGTCCGGTCGCCTCGCTCCGCCACGGCGGACCTTCGGCGTGGCGACGTTCAGACGGCCTACCGCGTCCTTGCGGCGACGAGCGAAGAGGCCCTCAAGGCCGACCGCGGCGACCTGTGGGATTCCGGTAAGGTCCAGAGTGATGAAACGACCGCCATCGTCTACGCCGGCAAACCGCTGACGTCTCACACGCGTTGCTGCTGGAAAGTCCAGGTGTGGGACAAGGAGGGCAAGCCCACGCCGTGGAGCCCCGTGGCCACGTGGTCCATGGGCCTTATGAAGGCCGCGGAGTGGCGGGCGGAGTGGATCGGCTACGACAAGGCCCGCCACGTCGAGCTGCCCGAGGCCCCGATGGACGGCACCCACTGGATCTGGCATGCCGCCGATCCGTTCCCGAAGGCGCCCAAGGGGCACCGGCTATTCCTGACCACGTTCACGCTGCCCGAGGGCGCGAGGATCGAGAAGGCCGACCTCCTGGTTGCCGCCGACGATGCCTTCAAGTTCGTCGTCAACACCGAGCTCGTGGTGTCCAGCGAGGGCGGCAAGTCCGGCTGGGAGCCCGTGCGGCAGGTGAACGTCAAGGCCCGCCTCAAGCCCGGGCCGAATGACCTGCGCGTGGAGGTCGAGAATAAGCAGGAAGGCCCCGCCGGCCTCATCGCCAGGCTCGTCATCACGCTTGGCGACGGCAAGACCGTGACGGTGATTACCGACGGCTCGTGGAAGACGACCGACAACCCCGGCGCAAACTGGCACAACCGGGCGATCGATACGAGCGTGTGGCCGCCCGCCCGCGTCCTCGGCGACTACGGCATGCAGCCGTGGGGTAAGCTCAAGCTCAGCCAACTCTTCGTTCCGCCGGCGCCGTACCTGCGCACCACGTTCCGCGCCGAGAAGGCGGTCCGCTCTGCGACGCTCTATGCGACGGCCCTTGGCATCTACGACGTGCACCTGAACGGCAAGCGGGTCTCCGACGATTTCTTCAACCCCGGCTGGACGGACTACACGAAGCGCGTGTACTACCGCGCGTACGATGTCACGGGCCTCGTGCGACAGGGCGACAACGCCCTTGGCGCCATCCTGGCCGACGGCTGGTACAGCGGCCACATCGGCTGGGGGCAACTCCGCGATCATTACGGTAAGTCGCCGCGGTTCCGCGGCCAGCTCCATATCGAGTATGCCGACGGCTCGACGGCCGACGTCGTGACGGGGCCGAAGTGGAAGGCGTCGGTCGGCCCGATTCGCGAGGCCGATTTCCTCATGGGCGAGCAGTACGATGCCCGCCTGGCCCTCGACGGCTGGGACGCCCCGGGCTTCGATGACGCGAAATGGGACGCCGTGGAGACGGGCGCCGAGATGCAGCCGCTGGTCCAGGCGCACCCCGGCCCGGCCGTCGGCGTGTTCACCGAGATCAGGGCCGTGAAGATCACCGAGCCGGCGCCCGGCGCGTACGTGCTCGACATGGGCCAGAACTTCGCGGGCGTCGCGCGGCTGACGGTCTCGGGCGAGCCGGGCCGGAAGATCACGCTCCGCTTCGCCGAGCGCCTGAACCCCGACGGCACGATCTACACGGTGAACCTCCGCGGCGCCCGCGCGACCGACACCTATATCTGCCGCGGCGGGGGCGTCGAGGTCTGGCAGCCGCGGTTCACGTTCCACGGGTTCCAGTACGTCGAGGTCACGGGCCTGAAGGAGGCACCGACGAAGGACACAGTGGTGGGCATCGCCCTGAGCAGCGACACGCCGGTTGCGGGCACGTTCGCGTGCTCCGACGATATGCTGAACAAGCTGCATAACAACATCTACTATACGCAGCGGGCTAACTTCATCGACCTGCCGACCGATTGCCCGCAGCGCGACGAGCGCCTGGGCTGGACCGGCGACGCCCAGGTCTACGTGCGCACCGCCACGCTCAACGCCGACGTGCAGGCGTTCTTCGCCAAGTGGCTGGTGGACCTCGAGGACGGCCAGCGCAAGGACGGCCAGTTCCCCATGGTGGCCCCGGTCAAGGTGGCCAACGACGACGGCGGGCCGGCGTGGGCCGACGCGGGCGTCATCTGCCCGTGGACGATGTACGAGGTCTACGGCGACCGCCGCATCCTCGAGCGGCACTACGCATCCATGACGCGCTTCATCGAGTTCTGCCGCGCGCGCAGCACGGCCGAGCTTCTGCCGCCCAAGCAGTACCACTGCTTCGGCGACTGGCTGAGCATCAAGGCCGATACGCCCAAGGACGTGATTTACACGGCGTACTTCGCGTACTCCACCCGCCTCACGGCCCGCGCCGCCGAGGTCCTGGGCAAGCGCGACGACGCCGCGAAGTACCACGAGCTTTTCGAGAAGATCAAGGCGGCGTTCAACCGCGCGTACGTGGCCGAGGACGGGCGCATCAAGGGCAACACGCAGGCGTGCTACGTGCTGGCGCTGGCGTTTGACCTGGTGGACGGGGCGAAGAAGGACGCCGCCGCCCGGTATCTCGTCGAGGACATCGACGGCCGCGACGGCCACCTCTCGACCGGCTTCATCGGCACCAAGGACTTGATGCTCGTGCTGGCCAAGATCGGCCGCAACGACGTGGCCTACAGGCTGATTCATAACGATACGTTCCCGTCATGGGGGTTCTCGATCAAGCACGGGGCCACCAGCATCTGGGAACGGTGGGACGGCTGGACGCCGGAAAAGGGTTTCCAGGACCCGGGGATGAACTCGTTCGCCCATTACTCGTTCGGCGCGGTGTACCAGTGGATGGTCGAGAACATCGGCGGCATCCGGGCCTTGGAGCCGGCCTACAAACGTATCGCGATCGCGCCGCAGCCCTCCTCCGCCAAGGCTTCGGCGGACAAGCCGGGCGGGCGGCTCACGTCGGCCAAGGTCGGATACCACAGCATCCGCGGCCTTATCGAGACCGAGTGGAAGAGCGAGGGCGGCAAGTTCACGCTGAACGTCATTGTTCCGGCGAACACGACCGCGACGGTGTCCGTGCCTGCCGCGAAGGCGGCCGACGTGACCGAGGGCGGCCGGCCGGCCGACAAGGCCGAGGGAGTCAGGTTCCTGCGCTACGAAAACGGCCGGGCCGTCTATGAAGTGGGCGGCGGGCGGTACGCCTTTGCCTCGCAACTGTAATGAGGAGTAGCGCTACTTCTCCGCGGGCTTCTTCAGCACGTCGGCGATGGGCTCTTTGCCCGTGAACTGCGGCTTGCGATCCGAGAGCGACTTCAGGCGGACGTTCTTGAACCACACCGGCGTGGCCCCGTAGTCCTGGAGGCCGATGAAACCTTCGCGCGGCAGCGCCCCGATGGCGTTCGGGAACTTGTTGTGCTTGCCGTCGGGGTTCTGCTTGGCGGTGGTCCACTGGTTGAGGTCGGCCTTGACGATCTCCTTGCCGTTGAGCTCCACGGTGATGAGGTTGTCGTTGGCGGTGATCTTGAAGTGGTTCCACTCGCCGATGGGCTTGTTGGCGTCGACGGCCGGGTGCACGAGGTCGTAGAGGGCGCCGTTGGCGTTCATCGCGTCCCACGTCACGCCGTACTCGGCGTCATCGAGGATCTGGATCTCCATGCCGGTGTTCACTTCGTTCCTGGGATCGTGCGTGCGGATGAACACGCCGCTGTTGGCCTTGGCCTTGGCGCCCATTTTGAAGTCCAGTTCGAGCACGTAGTCCGAGTACCGCTGCTTCGTGAAGATCGAGCGGCCTGCCTTGGCGGGATGGAGTTCGCCCTGGTCGGTGACGACCCAGACGCCCGCCTGCGGGTCGACGTCCCACGCGCCGAGGTCCTTGCCGTCGAAGAGGATCTCCCAGCCGCCAGAGTCGAGGCGCGGCTGATACGCGGCCTCCGACTTCGCCTCGCCGCTGAAAAGCGTGGCGGACGAGATCAGCAGGATTGCCAGGGATGCCGGCAGAATGGCCTTCTTCATCACGTGCTCCTTCGCTTGGATGGTTAGCGTGCGCTTACCGCTTCGGCGACTCCACCGCCGACACCATCATGCCACAGTGTCGGACCGGCCGCAAGGGTTCCCATTGCGATTGCGAATTGCGGAATGCGGATTGCGGATTTGAAAAGACGACGTGCGGGTGCCGTTTCAATCCGCAATTCGCAATTCGAAATCCGCAATTGAACGATGCACGGCCGCGCAAAGTCGCAAGTTGCGCTGTCGTACCTTGCAGGGTCGGCCCGCAGCCGATATAATACGCGTCCCTTGGGCTCCGAGACGGGCCTTCGCCCGCCGCAGGGCTGCGGCCCGCAGGCGGGTCCATCAACGTTCACACCGAGGGAAGCGCGTGCAGACGGGCAATCGTGTTCTGATCATCGGCTTGGACGGCATGGGTGCCGAGGCGTTCGACGCCCTGTCGGCCCGCGGCGTCATACCGACGCTGGCGGCTCTGCACGGCCGTGGCGCGCGCGGCGTTGTGGCCTCCACGTTTCCGCCCTGCACGTGCCCGGCCTGGCCCACGATGTGCACGGGCGTCAACCCCGGCCGGCACGGCGTTTTCTCGTTCATCTGGCGCGGCCAGGGCGAGGCCCTGCGTATCGTGACGGCCGCCGACTTTGCCGTGCCGCGATTCTGGCGCCTTGCTGCCGAAGCGGGCCGCCGGTGCGCCATCCTGTACGTGCCGACGATGTTCCCGGCCGATGCGGTCCGGCCGCTGGCCGTCAGCGGCTTTCCGGCCCCGAGCCGGCCGGGCAACGGCGGCGTCTATCCGCCCGAGGCCGAAGAGGAACTGCGGCGCGAGATCCCCGATCTCCAACTCGTCAACATTCATCTGCGGTGGGACGCCCGCCCGGGCGAGTCGCGGGTCGACGCCATGGTCCGTGCGATCCGCGAGAAGGGCGAGTCCGACATCCGGCAAGTGGCCGGCGTTTTCGAGTACGCCAGCCGCACACCGCTCGACCTGGCCATGGTCGTCTTCAGCCTGACCGACCACCTGTTCCATTCCTACTACGGATGCGTGGTGGCGGCCGACGATGCCCCGGCCGAGGTGCTGGCGCTCCGCGCGGCCATCGACGAGGTTCTCCACCGCATGGACGCCGCCATCGCCGACATGCTCACCCGTTTCGGCGAGCCGGCCACCGTGCTCGTGGTTAGCGATCACGGCTTCACGCGCAAGCGCGCCACGTTCTACAGCGGCGAGTGTCTGCGGCAGGCGGGCCTGCTGAAGCCAGCGGGGTTGCGGTACCTCTTGCGGCGGCTGGGGCTGGGCCGCCGGTCGCGCGTGATCACCGACAAGTTCGTCGAAGAGGCCTCGCTTGACAACCCGAACATCCTCTGGCCGGCCACGCTGGCCTTTCCGGCGCAGGACCACGAACAGGGGGTTTTCGTCAACCTCAAGGGCCGCAACCCGCACGGCGTTGTGGAGCCCGCCGAGTACGAAAATGTGGTGGCCCGCGTCCGCGAGGCGTTCCTGGCGGTGCGCGAGCCGGTGACCGGCGAGAAGCCTGTCCGTGCCGTCCGCCGCCGCGAGGAGGTCTACAGCGGGCCGTACGTGGACCGCGCGCCCGATATCCTGATCGACCTGGCCGATGGCTGGCACATGCGCAGCAAGCTCTCGTGGCGGGTCCGCGGCAAGCCGCCGGCGTACCTTGCCGACGGTTACATCGGCGTCCATCTGCCGGATGCGATGCTGGTGGCGGCGGGTCCGGCGGTGAAGCCCGGCTCGACGCTTGCGGGCGCGCAACTGGCCGACATCGCCCCGACGGCGCTCGCGCTGCTGGGGCTGGAATCGGCCCTGCCGCTCGACGGCCGGCCGCTGGAAGAGATGTTCACGCTGCCGGGGGGGCGCCAGAAAGTGGCCGTTGACGCCGCGCCCGCGGCCACCGGCTACTCGGCCAGCGACGAGGCCGAGGTCAGTCGTCGCCTGGAAGAACTGGGGTACCTGTAAGAAACCATCTCAGACCTGCGGACGCCCGCCCTCGGGCGTGCGAATGAGCCGAAAAGCACAGCCGGGGGGTCGCCGCGGCGACTGCCACAATTGTGGCCCACCCGCCCTCGGGTGGGAAAGGCAGTGCACAGCCGAGGGCGGCTGTGCCACAAACGGACAGGGCGACAAACGCATGCAGCCGGACCTCTCGGTCATCATCGTGTCGTACAACTGCCGCCCGCAACTGGCGGACTGCCTGACCTCGCTCGCGCCGGACCGCCGGGACCTTGCGCTCGAAGTTATCGTCATAGATAACGCCAGTTCCGACGAGACGGCCGCGATGGTGCGCGAACGATTCGGCTGGGCGCGGCTCATTGCGAACGATGTCAACCGCGGCTTTGCGGCGGCCAACAACCAGGGCCTCAAGGTGGCGTCGGGCCGGAATGTCCTGTTCCTGAACCCCGACACGGTTGTCCACGAGGGCACCCTGAAGACGCTCGTCCGGACCCTCGACGGCGCCCCGAAGATCGGCGCGTGCGGGCCGCAGCTCCTGAACGCCGACGGCACGATCCAGCCGTCGCTCCGCCGGTTTCCGACGTTTGCCGCGCTGCTGCACCAGTACACGCCCCTGCGGGTCCTGCGGATCCTGCGCGGCGCGTACCGGCGGTACAAGATGGCCGATTTCGATTTCAAGACGGCGGCCGACGTGGATGTGCTCATGGGCGCGTGCCTGTGCGTGCCCGCGAGGGTTCTTGCCGAGGTCGGCCCGATGGACGAGCGATTCTTCGTTTACTTCGAGGAAATGGACCTGTGCAACCGGATTCACAAGGCCGGCTACCGCGTGCGTTTCGAGCCGGCGGCGCGGATCACGCACGTGGGCGGCGTGTCGGCCGCCACGGCAACGGCCAGTCTGTTCTTCTGCCGCAGCCTGTTCCGGTACCTGCGGAAGCACAATGGGCGGTTGAAGTCGCTCGGCATGTCGATCACGCTACGGATCGGCATGTTTATGCGCGAAGCCGTGCTGCTCGTGGTGAACCTCGTGGCGGCGCTCGCGCTGGCCGTCGTGGGGCAGGGGCAGCGTGCCCGGCGCCGGCTGGACCGCGCCCGGTCGTCTCTGCGATTTCTGTGTCGCGATGGATGGCTGGCCCTCTTTCGGCCGTGAGTGAGCGGCTGACATAAGTGCGTCAGGATCGTTATGACCCATGCCGAGCCTCAACTCGATTCGGGCCTCCAGCTTGAGGAGGTTCCCTGCGATTTCTGCGGGGCCACGGCCGCCGATCTTCTCCTCGTGGGCCGCGACCGGATGTGCGGCGTGCCCGGAATGTTCCATGTGGTGACGTGCCGGCAATGCGGCCTGGCGCGGACGAACCCGCGTCCCACGCTCGCGACACTCGGCCGGGCCTACACGTCGGATTACGTGTGCCACCAGGAAAGCACGATGCCCTCGGGCGCGCCACAGGGTTTCTTGAGGTGGGCGCTCGTCAACTATGGCGGCTATCCGTTGGGCCGCCGGGCACCGGCCCTGGTGCGGTGGCTTGCGTGGCTGCCGGCTTCCGCCAGACTTCGCAACCGCAAACTCGTATACTACCTGCCGTACGAGGGGCAGGGGCGGCTGCTGGATTTCGGTTGCGGCGTCGGACGGTACGTGGCGCTCATGTCGGCCGCGGGCTGGAAGGCCGAAGGCATCGACCTCTCGGCCGCCGCCGTCAAGACGGGGCGCGACGCCGGCCTGACGTTGCACGAGGGCACGCTGCCGGGGACGGCCCTGCCGGAGGCGTCGTATGACCTTGTGATGATGTGTCACGCGCTCGAGCACGTGCCGAGCCCGATGGCCACGCTCAAGGCCGTGCGGCCGCTGCTTGGGCCGGGCGGGCGGCTGGTGGTGGTGTGCCCGCTGATCGACAGCCTGGCGTCGCAGTGGCTCGGCGCTGCGTGGTTTGGCATAGACGTGCCGCGGCACCTGACGCACTTTACACAGGTAACGCTCCGGCGCCACCTGGAGGCCGCGGGGTTCGTTGTCGAGCGCGCGCAGCCGATCCGCCGGCCGGTGTGGCTGCGGCGGAGCTTCGAGTACCTGGCCGACGACACCGGCCGCGCGATTCATCGGCGCCTGGCCAAGTCGCGCCTGGTGGCGCGCCTCGCGAGCCACTGGGAATTGTTGCTGGGCCGGACCGACGAGGTCCTTTTCGTCGCGCGGCGTTCCTAATACGACAGCGCAACTTTCGACTTTGCGCGGTGGGTCTCCCGACCCACCGCGCAAAAATGCCGCACGATCGGGGCGCGTATTGGCAATCGGCGCGGCGGGTCGGGAGACCCGCCGCGCAAAACCTGAGAAGCTGCGCTGTCGTAATAACCGAGGGGTTCCGGGGTTCGTGCATGAAACTGATGCTCATACGTCCGCCGCTGGAATTCGGCCAGGACTGGGACGTGGCCGCCCAGGCCGAGATTCCCCTGGCGCTCATGTACCTGGGCGCCGCGTGCCGGCGTGCCGGTCATCACGTTGTCCTGCTCGACGCCGCCGTGCAGGCCGAGCCGTCGGACCTTGCGTTCAACGATGCCGGCATCCTCCACGTCGGCGCCTCGTGGGAAGAGGTGGCCCGCGCGGTGCGCGAGGCGGCGCCCGATGTCGTGGGCATCAACAGCGCCTTTTATACGCAGATGCCGCAGGCCCTGCACACCGCCCGCGTGGTGCGGAGCGTCCTCGAGAACGTGCCGATCCTCGTCGGCGGGCCGCCGGTCACCGTCCGGCCCGAGGATTACCTGGCCGAGCCGGCCGTCACGGTGGCGGCGCTCGGCGAGGCCGGGGTAACGCTGCCGCAACTCCTCGAGCGTTTCGCCGGCGGTCAGACGCTCGACGGCATCCCCGGCATCGCGTACCGGCGCGACGGGCGGATGACGGTGAACGAGCGGATCGGGTTCCTCGAGGACCTCGACGCGCTGCCCGACCCGGCGTACGACCTCGTGGACCTCGAGCGCTACATGCGGACGGCCTCGATGGACACGGCCGGCCACTGGCGGTGGCGGCCGCACCGCACCATGACGGTCCTGACCAGCCGCGGCTGCCCGTTCCACTGCATGTACTGCGCGGTCCACTGCCACATGGGCCGCAAGTACCGGATGCAGAGCGCCGAGCGGGCGCTGGGGCACATCCGCTTCATCGCCACCGAACTCGGCATCCGGGAGCTGCATTTCATCGACGACAACATGAACCAGAACCGCGACCGCTTCAACGCGATTCCGTCCTCCGCGCCGCCGAGGCGTGCCACCGGCTGGGCCTGAAGGCCCGCGCCGGGTTCATCATGGGTCTGCCGGGCGAGACGCTGGCCGACATGCGGATGACGATCGACCTGGCGCACATGCTCAAGCGCCAGTATGGCATCCGCGGCCATGTGTCGATGGCTACGCCGCTCTATGGCACGCGCCTGTATGATGTGTGCGTCGAGAAGGGGTATCTCAGGCAGGAGATGACGCCCGAGAACGTGGCCCGCTCGTTCGAGGAGGCCGGCATGATCGAGACCGAGGACTGGACGATTCCCGAACTTCGCGCCCGCCGCAACGCGATGCGCCTGCAGGACTCCTGGCTGCACCGCGCCGTCCGCAAGATTCGCCGCGCGATTGCGGGGCGGAAGTAGTACTACAGCACCACGGTTTGTGCGGCGGGTCGGGAGACCCACCGCGCAAATGCCTAAGTGGCGCTGTAGTAGTAGACGCCCCAGAGGCAGGATTACCGTTCCGGAAACGGCCCTAACCTTTGGCCGCAGGGCCTCCATTGGCGGGTGCCGTTGCGGCGGCGGGCGCCGCGATCGCCATCCATTCGAGCGGCAGCACAAAAAGCCCCTGCTGCTTGCCACTGTCAAAGTGCGAGGTGGCCATGCCGCACAGCATGACGTAGCTGCCGTCGGCCGGGTCTTTACGATCGACGAGGCCGGTCTTTCCGCCCAGTTGCATCACGTCGTCGAGTTGCACGGCAACCAGCGTGTCCGAGCCCAGGGGTGCCAGCAGCAGGTACTTGCCGTCCGGGCCGTCCATGTGCTCCTTGATCTTGGCGCGGAACAACATGCCGCGCGCCAGGGGGGCACTGGATCGAGAGGCGTCGTCGGCCATGGCGGTGTCGATGGCCCTGTCAAAATGTCGGCCGACGTTGAGGAGGGCCATGAGCATGGCCCGTGTTTGCGTCCGGCATGTGGCGCGCGTCCGATCGTCGGTGGTGGGCGCCCAGACCAAGTGCGTGCCCAATTCGATCACCTGGATGAGGTTGGCCCACTGGGGCTGCCCCATGACGTACCCTTCGCCGTGACAGGTGGGGCAGACTTCAGGCTGGTAACCGGGCCCGTTGTTACCCCCGGGGCCGTTCCCGCCG
>PMZT01000115.1:0-6990 GCA_003170085.1 Planctomycetia bacterium
ACCGGCGGCGGCGATGCGGCAGGTGAAGTCGGCGGCATCGGCTAGTTCGTCGGAGTAGAGGAGCGTGTTGAATGTAACGTACCCGCGCACGTTGTGGCCGTGCAGGTACGAGATGACCTCGGGCAACTCCTCGAGCGTGAAGTTCGTGGCCCGTTGGCGGGCGCTGTAACGGGGCAGGCCGAAGTATACGGCATCGGCACCGTTGGCGACGGCGGCGCGAAGGGCCTCCCATTCGCCGGCGGGGGCGAGAAGCTCAGGACGCGTTGGTTGTGGCATGTTCATCGTGGTATGGTAGCGACTTCGGCCGCCCGCGGAAAGGCCGCGCCCAGTTCCATCGGAAGATCGTGTTTTCGCCCAACCATTGCTTGCCGAAGCGATGGCCTTCGGGTAAGGTACTGGCTCGAAGCGGCCGTAAGCCGGGAGACGCCTGCGAACGAAAGGACATCGACCGTGAATAGCGTGCGAATCGTCGGGTGCCTGTGTCTGGTAGCGATGGCCGCCGGGCTTGCCCTTGGCGCCGAAACGCCGTCGGCTCAAGCACCCGCGAAGGCCGAGCGGCCGACGACGATCATGCTTGAGGCGCTCGATCCGTCGTTCTCGGCCCTGGTGGGGCAGGAGCCCAAGGCGCGGCTGATCAAGAGCGGCCTGAAGTTCACCGAAGGGCCGACGTGGCTGCCGGGCGCCCAGTGCTTCGTCTTCAGCGACATCCCGGCCGACACGATTTACCAGTGGCCGGAGGAGGGGGGCGTCAAGGAGTTCCGCAAGCCCTCGCACGGCGCCAACGGCAACGCGACCGACCGCGAGGGGCGGCTTGTCACGTGCGAGCACAGCAGCCGCTCCATCACGCGGACCGAGAAGGACGGCAAGGTCGAGACGATTGCAGCAACGTACATGGGCAAGAAGCTGAGCTCGCCCAACGACGTGGTCGCGAAGAGCGACGGCACCGTGTGGTTCACCGACCCGCCGTACGGCGTTCCGAAGGGCGAAGCGAAGGAGCAGGACAAGAACCGCGTCTACCGCATCGACCCCGGCGCGAAGGAGCCCGTGTCGGTGGTCGATGATTTCAACATGCCCAACGGCTTGTGCTTCTCGCCTGACGAGAAAGTGCTCTACATCGCCGACTCGGGCAAGCCGCACCACATCCGGCGTTTCAAGGTGAAGGCCGACAACACGCTCGAGGGCGGCGAGGTCTTCGTGACGATCCAGCCCGGCGGCCCCGACGGCATCCGTTGCGACAAAGACGGCCGCCTGTGGAGCAGCGCGGGCGACGGCGTTCACGTTTTCAGCCCCGAAGGCAAACTGCTCGGCAAGATCAAGACGCCCGATACGCCGGCCAATCTTGCGTTTGGCGGCAAGGAGTTGAAGACGCTGTTCATCACGTCGCGTACGACGGTGTGGGTGGTCGAGGTGCTGGTTTCCGGGGCGAAATAACGCTGCATAGCGTGCCTCATGGCGTTGACGTTGGCGCTCGGCCTTACTAGGATGTGTCGCTGTCCGATCAGGGTCGGCTGAACGGATAACCCTATGCGCGGAGTCCATTTCGGGCTTGCGGGCCTTATCCTGGCGGTGATCCTCATCGCCGTTTTCGAATACAAGCCCGCGCTCGAGGACTTCGATCCCGTGCGCCACGCCGAGTTCAAGGACACATGGAACCAGCGCGTCCACATCGCATATTGGGAAAAGTGGGGCAGTTTCGAGGCCGACGGCTGCCAGGCGATGTGCGATGCGTTCAACCGCGGTCAGAACGAGATCTTCGTCCATTACATTCGCACGAGCGAGGTCGACCGCAAGTCGATGCTGGCGTCCATCGGCCACGACCCGCCCGACGTGGCCGGCCTGTGGAACACCAGCGTCGCCACGTTCGCCGACGGCGGGGCGCTCATGCCGCTGGAAGGCCTGATGGCGAAGTCGGGCCTCACCCGCGACTATTACATCGACAACTACCTGAAGATGGGCGAGTTCGACGGCCACGTCTACGCGCTGCCCACCGCCGTCATGACCCTGGCGCTCTTCTACAACAAGGAGCACTTCCGGGCGAAGGCGGCGGAGCTTCGGGCCGCCGGGCTCGACCCGGACCGCGCGCCGCGGACCCTTGACGAGCTCGACCGCTACGCCGATGTCCTGAACGTCTTTGCCGCCGACGGCAGCCCGGATATCATGGGTTTCCTGCCGGCCGAGCCCGATTGGTATCCATACGTCTGGGGCTACTATTTCGGGGGCAAGCTCATCGACCCCGACACGGGCAAGATCACGACCGACGATCCGGCCAACATCCGCGCGTACACGTGGGCCAAGAAGTACGCCGAGAAGTACGGCCGCGAGAAGGTGCTGAAGTTCCGCTCGGGGTTCGGCACGTTCGATTCGCCCTTCAACGCGTTCATCGAGGGCAAGGTCTCGATGGAAGTGCAGGGCGTGTGGTTTCCGCTGTTCATCCGGCGGCACCGGCCCACGATGGAATTCGGCGTCGTGCCGTTTCCGTCGGCCGACGGCGTGCCCGGTCCGCGGGCGCTCATGGAGATGGACGTCATGGGCATCCCGCGCGGCTGCAAGCACCCGAAAGAGGCGTGGCAGTTCGTCGAGTGGGTCCAGAAGACGGGCCTCGTGATTCTCTCGCGGCTGCAAGGCAAGAACATGGCGATTCGCAAGCCGCCGCCGTGGTTCTACGAGGGCCATCCGAACCTGGAACTGAAGGTGTTCGAGGACCTGGCGGTCGCACCGGAGTCGTTCATCGTGCCGAACTCGCTCGTCGGCCTGGAATATCGCGACGAGATGAAGCGCGCGTTTGATCATATCTGGACGTGGCCGGTCGATCGCGAGAAGGCGGCCGAATTGCAGGGCCTGACCGGCAAGGAGCGCCAGGCCCGGATCGAGGAACTCTGCCGCGAGGAAGTCGCGAAGACCCTGAAGGCCATCCGCGTGGAGTTTCAGGCCAAGCTCGACCAGCGGCTGGAGCGCCGGCACCTTCAGCCGGAGGGCGACCGCTGATGGCCAACCTCCGACGCCATCTCTCCGGCTACTCGTTCATCGCCCCGTGGCTCGTGGCGCTCGTGCTCTTCATCGGGTTCCCGTTCCTCGCAGGGCTGTACTTCTCGTTCTGCGACTACCCGCCCCTGAAGACGCCGGTGTTCATCGGCCTCGACAACTACGCCGAACTCGTGGGCGACGTCAAGTTCCATCACTCCATGGGCGTGACGCTCCTTTACGCCTCGGCGGCGATTCCGCTGGGCGTGCTGCTGGCCATCACGCTGGCCATGCTGCTGAACGCCCGCGTCCGGGGGCAGTCGCTCTACCGCGTGATCTTTTACATTCCGCACCTGGTGCCCACGGTGGTCGTGGCGCTCCTGTGGATGTGGATATTCAACCCGGAGTACGGGCTGCTGAACATCGTCCTGGCGCGCCTCTTCCAGGCGGCCGACGGGTGGACGGGGATCTTCGTCAGCCTTGCGGCGGCGGCCGAGCGGCAGAACTTCTTCGAGTGGCCGGCGGCGCTGCTCGTGATCGCGCCGGTGCTGGCGGCGATCTCCATCGGCCCGTGGGTGCCTGCCGGGCTGAGGGCCAGGCCGTCGCTCCACCGCTTCATGGCGTTCGCGGCGATCGTGCTCGTGGTCGCGGGGTCGCTGGCGCTGGTGAACGCGGCCCTCACGTATGCCGACCCGTTCGATATGCGCAAACTGCACGCGCCAGGATGGCTGACCGACGCCGACACGGTGCCCTCGTTCCTTCCGTACGGGCCGTCGATGGCGCTGTGGGCCCTGATCCTCATGAGCCTGTGGAGCGTGGGGCAGATGGCCATCATCTACCTGGCGAAACTCCAGGACGTGCCGGGCGAGCTTTACGAGGCCGCAGACATCGACGGGGCCAACTGGGCACAGAAGACGTGGCACATCACGATTCCGATGATCTCGCCCGTCATCTTGTTCAACGTGGTCATGGCGATCATCGGCACGTTCCAGGTCTTTGCCGAGCCGTACATCATGACCGCCGGCGGCCCCGAGGATAAGACGCGTTTCGTCGCGATGTTCGTGTACGACAACGCGTTTCTGTACCAGCGCGTGGGATATGCCTCGGCTGTGGCGTGGGTGTTGTTCATTATGATCGTGGTGCTGACGCTGCTGGCGTTCAGGCTCTCGCAAAAACGCGTGTATTACGCAGGGCGCTAAGGTGATCCGAGCCCGCGACAGGAGTCGCGGGATAGTTACACGAGGAAACATGGCCGGCGAAAACGAAAAGAAGGCCGCGTGGTATCTGAGGGTGTGCGTCCACGCCATTCTTGCCACGGGGGCGCTGTTCTTCCTGTTGCCCTTGCTGTGGATGATGGCGACCAGCCTCAAGCCCCTCGAGGAGACGATGAAGTACCCCGAGAACGCCGCCGAAGTCTTCTTTGGCGCGGGCCACCGGGTGGTGATCGGCGGGCAGAAATACGAGGTCGTCCTTGAGCGGGAGATCAAGCCCACGCCCGCCCAGCCGTTCTTCATCGTGCGGCCGAAGGAGCCGTTTGCCGCCGGCGAACTTTGGCTCGCGTTCGGCGCCGATACGTGGCGCAAGTTCCAGATCTTCAATCAACAGGAACTGACGCAGATGAACGCCGAGATCACGCCCGAGATGAACGTTCTGGCCGACGAGACGAACCGCTTCGATCCGGCCGCGGGCCTCCTGACGCTTCGGTCCGGGCGCAAGGTGCCGGCGACCGTGGTGCGTGAACTCAAGCCCGACCCGCAGGGCGACCTGCTGCGCCTCGTGCGCGAGTGGCGCCCCGAGGATACCGACACCAAGGACGTGGGGGCCACCGATCACGAGGCCACGCGCGCCTGGGACGTCGTGCCGGAGCGCGACATCGAGAAAACCATCCGCATGATCCCCGAGAACTACCCCGTGGCCCTGACCCGCGTGGGCTTCGTGCGAAGCCTGATCAACACGCTCTTCGTGTGCGTGATGTGCGTCGCGGGGTCGGTCGTGTCATCGGTCCTGGTGGCATACGGGTTTGCGTTCCTTGAGTTCCGCGCCCGCAACCTCCTGTTCGGCCTCACGGTCGCGACGATGATGATCCCGTTTGCGATCACGATGATCCCGGTGTACCTCCTGTACCGCGAACTCGGTTGGATCGGGACGTTCAAGCCCCTGTGGGTCACGTCGTGGTTCGGCTCGGCGTTCTTCATCTTCCTGCTGCGCCAGTTCTTCCTGGGCCTGCCCAAGGACCTGCTGGACGCCGCGCGGATCGACGGTTGCACGGAGCTCGAAATCCTGTGGCACGTGGTGGTGCCGCTGGCGCGGCCGGCAATCGCGATGGTGGCCCTGTTCACGTTCCTGGGCACGTGGAAGGACTTCATGGGTCCGCTGATCTACCTGAACCATCCGTCGCAATTCACGCTGAGCCTCTCGCTCCAGGCGTTCGCCTCCGAGCACGGCGGCACGCCCTGGCATTTGCTCATGGCCGCCTCGACGGTCTTCAGCCTGCCGCTGGTCATCCTGTTCTTCGCGACGATGAAGACGTTCATCAAGGGCATTGCGATGACGGGCATTAAAGGCTGATCGCTTACCCACCCAAGCCCGTGTTCTCGGCGGAACTGGCCGCCTTGCGGGCGGGTGGGCGGCAATGCACAGCCCCGAGCAATCGGGGTTGTGCCACAATTCGTCAAAATCCGCTCGTTTTCCTCTGCAAGACATGATAACTTGCGGCACATTGGCGGCGGGCGGGGGTTAAAGAACTGACGTCGAAGACCCGCCACGGAGGGCGGTGCCAGGCGCCGTTTCCGGTGGGCGGATACATGCAAAGAGGGGCCTAAACGATGATGAACGGAATTTTAAGACAATTGCGGATTGCGGAATGCGGATTGCGGATTAAGAGAAACAACGGCGACGCGGTTCAATTCGCAATTCGCAATTCGCAATTCGCAATCACTTTGGCGGCGGGGCTTCTGCTGCTGGTCGGCGCCCCCGTCTGGGCGGCCGATCCGCCCTATTACACGCGCCAGTCGACCTGGCAGGAAACCCTGCTCGCCTCGGTCGAGGCACAGGCCAAGTACGAGGCCGAACACGCCAAAGCCGCGAAGAAAGGCCAGGATCTGCACGAGGAGCTGTGGCCGCTGCTCGCCCGCGACTTCACGGACGCCCAGTCGAAACGAGAGATGATCTGGGAGCGAGAGGACGGCATCTGGAAGGGGGCGCTCCCGACGGGGAAGGCGGCGGCGTCCCTGGCGTCGCGGTACGTGCAGGCGACCCGCGAAGAAGGCAAGGCCGCAAAGGCGAAGGAAGCGGCCGTGGGAATCTCGAAGAACCCGGCGGCGCTCGGCGCCGTGCGCAAGGTCTATTACGAGTCGCGCGAGATCGAGGCAACCAAGGCGACCGCCGGCAGCCTGAACTTCGAGGCCCTGCGGCTGGCGATCAACGACCTGGCCGACACCTTCGGCGACCGCTATCCCAAGGCGAAGGATTATCTCGGCCGGATGGAGACGCTGAAGAAGTCGTACGACGAAGTGGCGGCGGCGGCCGTCGGCGGCGAAGCGGCGGCGAAGGAGAAGCTGAAGGCCCTGGCCGCTGATTTCGCGGCCCTCCAGCGCGAAGCCCTTACGGCCAATCCGCTGCTGGACTTCGACCGGCTGCTCCTCGTGAAGCGCGGCGAGAAGAGGCTCGGCCTGCCGAACAACTGGGTGGGCAACGGCGGCATCCCGTCGAAGGGGTACGACAACGAGATCGACGTGTTCTCGATCAAGGACCCCAAGGGCGAGTTGAAGACCGTGTACAAGCCGGCGGCCACCGAGTTCGTCGGCGATATGGAACTGCACTGGGACGGCGACCGCCTGCTCTTCTCGATGCCGGGCACGGAAGGCAAGTTCCAGGTCTTCGAGATGAAGGCCGACGGCACCGGCCTCCGCCAGGTCACGCCCGGCGATCAGCCTGATGTTGATAACTACAGCGCGTGCTATCTGCCCGACGGCCGCATCATCTTCTGCTCGACGGCCTGCTACCTGGGCGTGCCGTGCGTCGGCGGGG
>PMZT01000115.1:7025-7873 GCA_003170085.1 Planctomycetia bacterium
TACACGCGGTGGGAATACAGCGATATCCCGCACTACTTCTCGCGGATCCTGTTCGAGATGAACCCCGACGGCACGGCGCAGTTCGAGCTCTATCACAGCAACTCGTACTGGCCGAACTCGATCTTCTACGCCCGCGCGATTCCCAATCATCCGAGCAAGGTCGTGGGCGTCATCTCCGGCCATCACGGCGAGCCCCGTGCCGGCGAACTCATCGTGTTCGACACGGCCCAGGGCCGCCGCGAGAGCGACGGCGTGGTCCAGCGCATTCCCGGCTATGGCAAGAAGGTCGAGCCGATCATCACCGACCAACTGGTCAGCAAGTCGTGGCCGAAGTTCCTGCACCCGTATCCGCTGAGCGAGAAGCACTTCCTCGTCTCGTGCAAGATGAGTGCCTTGGCCCCGTGGGCGTTGTACCTCGTCGACACGTTCGACAACATGGTTCTGCTGCGCGAGGAACCGGGCTACGCGCTTCTGGAGCCGACGCCGCTCCGCAAGTCCGCCAAGCCGCCCGCGATCCCCGACAAGGTCGACCTGAAGGACAAGACCGCAACGGTGTACCTGGTTGACGTTTACCAGGGGCCGGGCCTGAAAGGCGTTCCGCGCGGGACGGTCAAGAATCTTCGCGTGTACACGAATCACTTTGCGTACCGCGGCATGGGCGGGCACATCAACATCGGCATTGACGGGCCGTGGGACGCCAAGCGCATCCTGGGCACCGTGCCGGTGAACGAGGACGGGTCGGCGCTGTTCAAGGTGCCGGCGAACATGCCGATCGTGGTCGAGCCGGTCGACGCCGAGGGCAGGGCCCTGCAGGTCATGCGGAGTTGGTACACGGCGATGCCGGGCGA
>PMZT01000123.1 GCA_003170085.1 Planctomycetia bacterium
GCCACTATCCGTCGGCGCACCCCAGGGCGGACTCACGGGAAAACGGCCTTGAATATGCCCTCCGCAAACCGTATAGTTCTTGGGCAACCGCCCGCGACGCAGGGCGAATAATCCCAGAAATCTTAATCCGGAGTGGAACCCGGCCCGGCTTGGCGGGTTAAAGAAATGCGGCCCCGGGGTCGGGGCCTAAACGGCGGAGAATCGTCGTGTCGAAGTCGGCCGCATCGAAACTCGCGGAAACCATCCGCCACGCCACCGGCTGCAACGTGGTCGAGTGCTACCAGTGCGGCAAGTGTACGGCCGGCTGTCCGATGGCGAAGTACATGGACCTCATGCCGAGCCAGATCATGCGCCAGGCGCAGATCGGCGACGATGAGGCCACCGACCGCCTCCTTAAATCCAACGCCATCTGGCTGTGCCTCGGCTGCCTCACGTGTACGCAGCGGTGCCCGCAGAAGCTGGACCCTGCGGCGGTGATCGACGCCCTGCGCGAAATGTCGAACGAGCGCGGGGCCGTCTCGGCCAAGCAGCGCAAAGTCCTCGCGTTCCACAAGGCGTTCCTGAAGTGCGTCGAGGAAACCGGCCGCATGGGCGAAGTGCCCCTCACGAGCCTCTACAAGATGACCTCCGGCGACCTCTTCAGCGACGTGCTGATGGCCCCGCTCATGCTGACGCGCGGCAAGCTGCCCCTGGTGCCCAAGGTCATTCGCGGGCGCAAGGCCGTCAAGCGCATCTTTGCCGCCTGCCGCAAGGGAGGCAAGCCATGAAGACGATCGGCTACTTCCCCGGCTGCTCGCTTCACGGCAGCGGCCGCGAGCTCGACATGTCGGTCAAGGCGCTCGCCCGGATCGCGGGCGTCGAGCTGAAGGAAGTCGAGGACTGGAACTGCTGCGGCGCGTCGGCGGCGCACAACCTCAATCATAACCTGGCGGTGGCGCTGCCGTACCGCGACCTCGCGCTGGCCGAGGCGCAGGGGCTGACCGAAATCCTCGCGCCGTGCGCCGCCTGCTTCGCGCGGCTCAAGGGGACGCACGTCCGCGTGACGCGCAGCCCGGAACTGGCCGCCCAGATGCGCGAGATCACGGGCCTCGAATACCGCGGCACGCTGCGCTTCGTCAACGTGATCGAGTTCATCGGCCGCCTGATCGAGGGGCCGCTCAAGGGCAAGCTCGCGCCGCGCCTGGCGGGCCTGAAGGTGGCCGCGTATTACGGTTGCCTGATGAGCCGCGGCGAGGACGTCATCGAGGACGAGGACCACGAGAACCCCGACGGCATGACCGCCGCGCTCGAGGCCGCGGGGGCCAAGGTCGTCGATTGGAACTTCGCCACCGAGTGCTGCGGCGGCGGCTTCAGCATGTCGAACACCGACGCCGTCCTCGACCTCTCGCACGAACTCCTGGCCGATGCCGAGCAGGCCGGCGCCCAGGCCATCGTCACCGGCTGCCCCATGTGCCACTCGAACCTCGACATGCGGCAACTGACGATCAACCAGCGCGGCCTGGGGTCGCATGATATGCCGGTGCTGTACCTGTCGGAAGTGGTGGGGCTGGCGGCGGGTCTGGAGCCGAAAGACATGGGCCTCGACCGGCACTTCATCGACGCGATGCGCGTGCTGGACATCGCCTCCGCGGCCCAGACCGCCCAGGCGGCGGCCGCCGAGACGGCGAAAAAGTGATGTGGCACGCCCGCCCTCGGGCGTGCGAATGAGCGAAAAGCACAGCCGAGGGCGGCTGTGCCACAAACGACCATGCTTTCGCCACGGCGCGAAAGCATGGCACCCGCAAGAATGAGATTGGCGCAGCACAAGCAGGAAGGCGTAAGCTATGGCTCGCGTGGGCGTGTTCCTCTGTCACTGTGGCGAAAATATCGGCCGGACGGTCGACTGCGCCGCCGTGACCGCCGCGGCCGCCAAGATGCCCGGCGTGGTCCACGCGGTCGACTACAAGTACATGTGCTCCGATCCCGGCCAGCAGATGATCAAGCAGGCGATCGTCGAGAAGAAGCTCACCGGGGTCGTCGTCGGGGCGTGCAGCCCGCGCATGCACGAGCCTACCTTCCGCCGCGCTGCCGCCGAGGCGGGCCTGAACCCGTTCCTCCTCGAGATGTCCAACCTGCGCGAGCATTGCTCGTGGGTTCACGAGGACCGCGCGAAGGCCACCGAGAAGGCCGTTGACCTCGTCCGCGTCATGGTCGAGAAGGTCAAGCACAACCGCAAGCTCCATTCGATCCGCGTGCCGATCGAGCCCACGGCCATGGTCGTCGGCGGCGGCATCGCGGGTATCCAGGCGGCGCTCGACATCGCCAACGGCGGCAAGAAGGTCATCCTCGTCGAGAAGAGTCCGTCCATCGGCGGCCACATGGCCCGCCTGTCGGAGACGTTCCCGACGCTCGACTGCTCGCAGTGCATCCTCACGCCGCGCATGGTCGAGGTGGCCAGCCACCCGAACATCACGCTCATGGCGTACAGCGAGGTCGAGTCGGTTGAGGGCTTCGTCGGCAACTTCGACGTCACCGTTCGCAAGAAGGCGCGATACGTTGATTGGTCCAAGTGTACGGGCTGCGGCGATTGCTGGGCCAAGTGCCCCGTCAAGAAGATCCCGAGCGAGTTCGACGCCGGCCTGGGCAAGCGCACGGCCATTTACCGGCCGTTCCCGCAGGCGGTGCCCAACAAGCCCGTCATCGACCAGGAACATTGCATCATGCTCACGAAGGGCAAGTGCGGCGCGTGCGCCAAGGCGTGCCAGCGCGGCGCGATCAACTATAAGGACCAGGATGAGCTGGTGAAGATCAAGGTGGGCGCGGTCGTCCTGGCCACCGGCTTCGATCTGTGGGACCACTCGGCCTACGGCGAATACGGCGGCGGCCGGTGGGCCGACGTGATCGACGGGTTCCAGTTCGAGCGACTGGCCTCGGCCTCCGGCCCGACCGACGGCGAGATCCGCCGGCCGTCCGACGGCCGGATCCCGCAAACGGTCGTCTTCATCCAGTGCTGCGGCAGCCGCGACGACAAAATGGGCAAGGCCTACTGCTCCAAAATCTGCTGCATGTACACCGCTAAGCACGCGATGCTGTATAAGCACAAGGTACACGAGGGCCGGGCGGTCATCTTCTACATGGATATTCGCGCCGGCGGCAAGGGCTACGAGGAGTTCGTGCGGCGGGCGATCGAGGCCGACGGCGCCGAGTACGTCCGCGGCCGCGTCAGCCGCATCTATCGCCGGGCCGACGGCAAGCTCATCGTCAAGGGCGCCGATACGCTGGCCGGCCGGCCGATGACCGTTGAGGCCGACCTCGTCGTCCTGGCCGACGCCATCGTGCCGCGCACGGGTTCCGAGCGCCTGGCCCAGATGTTCGGCGTGGGCTACGATACCGACGGCTTCTACAGCGAGGCGCATCCGAAACTGCGCCCGGTCGAGACGAGCGCCGCCGGCGTGTTCCTGGCGGGGGCGTGCCAGGCGCCGAAGGACATTCCCGACGCGGTGTCGCAGGCGTCGGCCGCGGCGTCGAAGGTGCTGGGCCTCTTCTCGAAGCCCGAACTCGAGCGCGAGCCGATCATCGCCCGTGTCAACGAGAACACATGCGTCCATTGCCGCGCGTGCATCGCCGCCTGCCCGTACGGGGCGATCGAGGACTTCGAGATCAAGGACCGCAAGGGCAACGTCGTCAAGCGCGTGGCCAGGGTGAACGAGGGGCTGTGCCAGGGTTGCGGCACGTGCGTGGCGATCTGCCGCTCCAACAGCATCGACCTCGACGGATTCACCGACGAGCAGGTGTTCAGCGAAATTGTGACGCTGGAATAGTATTACAGTAGCGGTTAGTGCTAAAGCAGCAGTTTGCGCGGCGGTTCTTAAGCATTTGCGCGGCGGGTCTCCGCACCCGCCGCGCCGACTGGGATCGAACGGGACTTATGGCCGAAACCGAAACGAAAAAAGTCGAAGCGACGCCGGCCGTGTTCGAGCCGAAGATCGTCGCGTTCGTCTGCAACTGGTGCACCTACGCCGGCGCCGACCTGGCCGGCACGAGCCGCCTCCAGTACGCGCCGAACGTCCGGATCGTCAAGCTGCCGTGCACCGGCCGCATCGACCCGCTCTTCATCCTGAAGGCGTTCGAGGGCGGGGCCGACGCCGTGCTCGTCTCCGGCTGCCACCCGGGCGACTGCCATTACACGAGCGGCAACTATCACGCCCGCCGCCGGTGGGCGATCTTCCGCCGGCTGCTGGAGTTCACAGGCATCGACATGCGTCGGGTCTTCTTCTCGTGGGTCTCGGCGGCCGAGGGGGCGAAGTTCGCCGACCTCATCAACCGCATCACCGCCGACGTCCGCGCCGCGGGGCCGTTCGAACGGACCAACCCGGCCAGGAGGCGCCTGTGGAAATGATCGACGCCCTCCGGGCCGATGCCGCCAAGGTCCTCGCCGACGGCCGCGCCAAGGTCGTCATCGGCTACCAGGCCCGCGGCGATCACCGCGCGCCGCTGTTTGTGACCACCGCCGACCGCGCCGCGTCGCTCGTCTACGACGACGCCTGCAAGCAGAACCTGGCCGTATACCTGCGGAAGCCCGAAGTCAAACTTCTTGGCAAGGCGGCGGTCGTGGCGTCGCCGGCCGCGATGCGCAGCCTTGTTCTCCTCATGAGCGAATCGCAACTTACGGGCGACGACGCCCTCGTGCTGGCCGTCGGCGTGGGCGAGTATCACGGCGTGTTGGAACTCGCGCAGGTGGCGCCGCTCCTCAAGGAGAAGTACGCCGCCCTCGCGCCGTCGCCGGAGCTCCTGCGCGAGATTGAGAAGCTTGCCGCCAAGACGCCCGAGGAGCGCGCGGCGTTCTGGGCCAAACAGTTCGCCAAGTGTACCCGTTGCTACGCCTGCCGCGCCGCGTGCCCGGGCTGCTACTGCACGCGGTGCATCGTCGAGAAGAACGTGCCGCAATGGATTTCGACCGCGGCCGCCGGGCACGGCAACTACGCGTGGAACGTCATCCGGGCGTTCCACCTGGCCGGCCGGTGCACGGGCTGCGGCGCGTGCGAGGCGGCGTGCCCGCAAGGCATCCCGCTCATGCTCCTCAACGTCCTGCTGGGCCAGGAGGTCGAGAAGGAATTCGAGACGAAGGCGGGGTACGATCCGGAGGCCAAGCCGGTCATCGGCTCGTGGAACCCCGAGGACGAAGAAGACTTCATCAAATAACGAGAAACGGTGATAGGTCAATGAAGGTGATTGAAGCCAACAAGTTGCCCGGCCTGGCCGCGGCCCTCGCGGGCGCAGGGTACAGGGTCGTGGCGCCGATCCGCGACGGCGGCGAGGTCCGCATGGTCGTCTGGTCGCCGGGCGCCGCGATCGACACCCGCGCGATCCCCGTGAACTCGGCCAAGGATTTCCTCTTCCCGAAGGCCGAGATCATCGGCCGCTGCACCCTCGACGGCAACGACTTCCGGCCCGAGGACGTGAAGCCCGTTGCCCCGAAGACCGTCATCCTTGCCGCGCGGCCGTGCGATGCGTCGGCGATGCTGCTCTTGGACGCCGTTTTCAACTGGGACTACAAGGACGAGTTCTTCAACGCCCGCCGCGCCGCAACGACGATCGTTTCCCTCGTCTGCACGACGGCCGACGAGCAGTGCTTCTGCACGAGCGTCGGCGGCGCGCCGGATGCGACCGCCGGGGCCGATGGCGTACTCCGCCAGGCCGACGGCGGCCGGTCGTTCATCCTCGAGCCGCTCACCGAGAAGGGCAAGGCGGTGGCGGCGGCGGCCGGTGCGGCGCTGGCTGAAGGCCAGGCCAAGGCCGACGCGCCCGTCGAGGTGCCCGTCCACTTCGACGCGAAGGCCGTGACCGAGTGGCTGGGCGAGAACTTCGAGTCGCCGCTCTGGCGCGAGGTCAGCTTGGCGTGCCTCTCGTGCGGCGCGTGCGCGTACGCCTGCCCCACGTGCCACTGCTTCGACCTCCAGGACGAGGCCACGCGGGCCGAGAGCGTGCGCCTCCGGAACTGGGATACCTGCGGCCTGGCGCTCTTCACGGCCCACGCGGGCGGGCACAATCCGCGGCCCGACCAGGCGGCGCGGTGGCGGCAGCGTGTCATGCACAAGTTCAGTTATCTCGTGGAGCGCCTGGGCCGCCTGGGTTGTACGGGCTGCGGCCGGTGCGCGCGGCTGTGCCCGGCGGGCATGGCCATCTGCGAGACGTGCCGCGAAATCGACGAGGCCCGGAAGGCGGCCGTGAAATGACCGAGAACCTCTACCAGCCGATCTTGATGCGTGTGGCCGACGTGCGCGACGAGGCGCCCGAGGTCCGCACCTTCCGCCTCCAGTTCGCCGACGACGCCGACCGCGCCCGGTTCTTCGAGAAGTACCGCGTGGGCATGTTCGGCCTGTACGGCGTGCCGGGCGCGGGCGAGTCCGTTTTCTGCGTCGCCAGCCCGCCCACGCGCCAGGAGTACATCGAGTGCACGTTCCGCCGCACGGGCCGCGTGACCAGCGCCCTCGCGGACCGCGAAGTGGGCCAGCCCATCACGTTCCGCGGGCCGTACGGCAACTCATTCCCGATCGAATCGTGGCGCGGCAAGAACATCCTCTTCGTGGCGGGCGGGATCGCGCTGCCGCCCCTCAGGAGCGTGATCTGGAACCTTCTGGACCGGCGCGCGGAGTTCCGCGACATCACGATCCTTTACGGCGCCCGCACGGTGGCCGACCTTGTTTATAAGCAGGAACTGGCCGACTGGGGCGCCCGCAGCGACGTGCGCCTTGTGACCACCGTTGACCCCGGCGGCGAAACGCCCGACTGGAAGGGCCAGATCGGCTTCGTGCCCACGGTCCTCGATCAGGTGGCCCCGTCGAGCGCCGAGGCCGTGGCCCTCGTGTGCGGCCCGCCGATCATGATCAAGTTCTCGCTGCCGGTCCTCACGAAGCTCGGCTTCACGCCCGACCACACCTACACGACGCTCGAGAACCGGATGAAGTGCGGCTTGGGTCATTGCGGCCGGTGCAACGTCGGAAGCACATACGTCTGCCGCGACGGCCCGGTCTTCACCCTCGATCAGCTCCGGCGCATGCAGACGACGGATATGTAGCGCTAGAGCGCCAGCAGAGCCAGCGCCGCGGCGGCGATGAGCGCGGCCACGGCGGGCATCGCCCCAGCCAGGCCGAAGAGCGGTATCCACATCCCGCCGCACACGAGCGCCCCGAGCGCCGCCCCGGCAAGATCGAACGCGTACACCCGTCCGCCGAAACGCTCGTCCTCCGCCTGGGCGCCCGACGAGACCAGCAGCGGCAGCGCCGCCCCGTCGATGAACCCCACCGCCAGCACGAGCGCCCAGAACCCGGCGGCGGCCGCGGCGCCGCTCGCGAGGCCCGCCAGCGCGCCCACGACCGCCGGCAGCGCCATCGCCAGGCCGATCATGGCCGCCATGACGCTGAAGAGCGCCGCCCGGCCGGCCAACTCGCGCGCGCGGCCAAGGACCGGCTGCACGCCCCATGCCCCCAGCGCCAGACCCACCATGAAGCACGCCATCAGCGCGCCGATCTCCTGATACACGTAGCCGCGCACGTTCTGGTACGCCGCCAGCAGGCCCACGGTCAGGGCCATGCCGAAGAGGCCCGTCGCGAATGCCGCGAGCAGCAGGGCCGACCGGCGCGACCCGCCCGCGCCCGCGCGCTTCCGCACGAAAATCGTGAGCGAGACAAGGAGTGTTGCGACCAGCGGCACGCCCACCGTCCATCGCGCCCCGCGGTGGAGGACGTCGGCCAGCGTGGGTCCGCGCGACGTGCCGCCGCTCACCTCGGCGCTCAGGACGAGGCTCTCGGCCACGGCCACCGGGTGCTCGTCGCGGTTGAGCGCCGCGGGCGTCTCGGCCAGAACCTTCTCGAGCGCCGCCACGCGCTCCTGCGTCGGCCCGGCGTCGAGCGATTGCTGCACGGCGAGGACGCCACCGAAGAGGCCCTCGAAGTACGCGTCGGGCGCGATCGGTTCGAGCCGCGTCACGCCGTTTTCGGTCACGGGCGACATGGGCGCCGCCGCCGGCCGCGCGGCCAGGCGCCGGCCCAGTTCGGCCGGGTCGAACGTGATCGCGCCGGCATGTTTGGCCGCGGCGAAGAGGAACCCGGAGATCGGGGCCGCGCGGACCTCGCCAAACGCCTCGCGCAGCGTCCGCCAGATGCACGCGCTGCGGGCGGCCAGCGACTCGCCGGTGTAATCCGTGCCGCCGCCGTACGTGGGCAGGACGAGGACCAGGATGCCGCCGTCGGCCATCGCGCGCCGGCACTCGCGGAAGAACTCCAGCGTGTAGTACCGGTTGACGGTGGCCGTGTCGGGCTCTCCCATCGAGATAAGAATGAGATCATAGGCGCCGGGGGCGGCCCGCTTGACGAACGCGCGGCCGTCGGCGGCCACGCGGGCGACGTGCGGCGGATCGGCCCCCGCGCCGCGGTACGCGCGGGCCAGCTCAAAGAGCGCGGGGTCGAGTTCCACGGCGCTCACCTCGTCGAGGCCGTGCCGCGCGAGTTCCTCGGGCATCGTGCCCAGTCCGCCGCCGACCACAAGCGCCCGCCGCGGCGCGGGGTGGAGCGCCGCACAGAAATCGGCCAGCGGCCGCGTGCCGCTCGTCGAGGCGCCGGGCTCGAGGCTGGCCACGAGCGCCCCGCTCTCGTAGAGCGACACCTGGGGGCTCCCCGGCCGCGCGAGCGCCGCCACGCGGCCGTACGGCGTCTCGCGGACCTCGCGAAGTTCATAGCCCGGCAGAAGCCCGTGCCACGCCAGCGCCTGCGTCGCGAGTTCCAGCGGCAATGCGGCGAACACAAGCGTCATGCCCGCGACGGCGGCGATGGCGGCGCGCGACCACGTAGCGGGCGGCCGCAGGATCAGCCATCCGGCGGCGGCCATGACGAGGCCGGCCCCAAGCGCCGCATGGATCGGCGGGGCGAAGTGCACGAGGAGGAACGTGAAGCCGAGGCCCGCGGCCACGGCGCCCCACGATTCCGCGCGGTAGAGCGAGGAGAACCGCGCCGGCGGGGCGAGGCGCAGGGCCATGGCGAACATCGCCCCGTTGAGGATCGCCGCCGGGGCCGAGACGACCAGCGAAAGCGCCGCGGCACGCGAGAGCGAAACGGCCTGACCGGCGGCCTCGGCGCCCCAGCCGGCGAGCGCGCGGGCCAGGATGATCTCGAAAGCAAGCAGGAGGCCGGTTGTCGACGCGAGGACGGCGAGTGCGTTACGAAGTCGCTCTGGCGCCGTCGCGGCCGGCCGGCGCATCGTGCGCACGGCGACGAGCGTTCCGAGGGCGGTCCAGACCAGGCCCGCTGCCAGCACGATGCCGAAAATGATCTCGGTCCCATGGCAGATGGCCATGATTTCGCGGAAGACGAGAATCTGGGCGAGCTGGGCGAAGGCACCCAGCGCGAGCGCCGCGGCGGCGATACGCGGGGCGGCGGCGGTTGTCGATGGCGAGTGGTTGGTCATGGGAAGGCTTATTCTAACCGCAAAACGCAATTTTGGGTGCCATGCTTTCGCGCTGTTGCGAAAGCATGGTCGCGGTTCGGCGCGGCGGGTACGGAGA
>PMZT01000151.1:0-4985 GCA_003170085.1 Planctomycetia bacterium
CGCATGGCTTTGTGAGTTGGGGCATTTCGGTGGGCGTGGCTCCGGTGGTCGTTGCTCCGGCGCCCGTGATGGTGGCGCCGGCCCCCGCGTATGTGGCGGCCGACCCGGCGTACCCGGGGGGCGTCTATTACGCACCGGGGACGCGGGTGATCACGACCGGCCCGGTGTATGAGGGTCCGGCGTATTATCCTACGTACTATCCGGCGCCGGTGTACTACCCGGCCCCGTCGTACTATCCGTACTACGGATATTACGGCGGCTACTACGGCGGATATTATGGCGGCTATTNNGCGGATACCCGCGCGCTCAGTTCTCCTTTGGCGGCGGTGGCGGGCACCATCATCACTAGATGACGGAAAGCTGAAAAGCGTAAGGGCAGGCCGCTGCGTAGCGGAATCTGCCCCGACGAACGGCCGCGGCGTCCCCCCGCCGCGGCCTTATTGTTGGCCTTGGTGCCGGTTGAGTAGTGGGGTGAAGAGGGGCCGCCGGTGGCGCGGCGGGTACGGAGACCCGCCGCGCAAATAACAATCTCTCGCTGACGCAAAGAAAGAAGGCGCAAAGAAAGAGCCCTCGTCATGCGAGGGCCCTCGTGTTGGATAGCTGAGTTTGTGGGACCGAATCAGACCTTACGGCGCCGCCTCGCCATGAATACGCTAAAGCCGCCGAGGGCCAGCAACGTCATCGTGGCGGGCTCGGGGACCGGCGTGTTGGTGACTTCCACCGTGTCCATCACCGTGTCCTGAGCAAGGTTAAGACTGGACAGTGTCACCATTATCTTGTCCACGCTCGTGAAGTCGGCGGCGTTGGGATTGGTGAAACTCGACAGGAGCTGATTGATGGCGTTGGGACCGGTACCGAGGTTGGACGTCCAGTAGGCCGTGTGACCACTCGAGTCGGTGATGTCGACCCTGAAGATATCGGTCTGATCGCTGGAAAGCATCTTGGCTTGAAAATACGGGAGGAGTCCGCCATTGGTGATGTCAATGCCGCCCAGTCCAGCGCCGCCGGCATCCCAAGTGATCGTGCCCACGCCGTTTTGGCCCCCCTCGTTGCCCAGCTCAAGCGTCCCCCCCGCGAGGGGAGACGTCTTTAGCGTACTCGAATAGCCGTAGGCGGAAGAGGTGACGTTGATGTTCATGGTGCGCGTATTGCCGACAACTCCGGTAAGCGAGTTAATCGTGCTGGTCTGGCTCCCGGTGCCCGTGACGGTTATCGTTTGGCCGACGATGGGCATCGAAAAGTCGTCAATCAGGAACGTGTCCGCGTAGATCGTGGGGGCCAACACGCCCAAGATCGCCAAGGCCGCAAGGGTCGCGATCATCTTCTTCATGGCACTTCTCCCTCTCAAAAGCTCAACAGGTTAAAGGTTCAACCGCACGCGCACTCCCCCGGCCCGAATGCTACAAGCATCAGAGAGACGCAAATCAAAAACGAAAGCCGACATGGTTAAACACCCGAGGGTGCTGAACCACGCCGGCTTACTCGCCAACGAGCCGCCCTGCACGGAAGGACTGCTCTTTGTCTAGTTATCCGACTCTTCATCTTCGTCACTACCCCCAGGAAGATGGATTATACACGCGCGGATCGGCCAAAGCAAAAAATTTTTGAAATATTCCGTACTGCGTCAGTTATGGGGGCAGAGTCTCCACCGTGGGTGGCACCCGCCGCGGCGGGCGCCTTTGCGTGGCCGTGCTTACGCCAGTGGGGCGCACGGCCACCCAACAGCGGGANNACATCGCCCGCCACGGCGGGTAAACAGTGGCCGTGCCACCCAGCACCCGAAACTGACGCAATACGCAATACATCCTCGTCTTTTCTTGGTTTGCGTGTTGCCGCGCGAGACCATATAATCACATGCCCGTTGGCGTTCAGGCATGGGGTCCAGGAGGTTTCAGAATGAATCGTCGTCGAATCGCGTGGCCGTTGATCGTTTCGTTTGTCGCGGCGGTCGGGTTCCTCGTGGCGGCGGCCCACGGTGCCGACGCCGTCCGCATCACCAAGGCGCCGTACCTCCAGAACGCGGGGCCCACGGCGATCACGGTCCAGTATGAGGCCTCGGCCCCCGCTGACGGCCAGGTGCGTTACGGCGTGGGGGCGCTCGGTAGCACGGCGGCGGCCCAACTGTTTGAGAAGGTGGAGTATGCCGAGGGGGGCAAGGACAGCCAGGTCAAGGACGGCAAGGCCAAGGGTAGCCAAGCCGAGGGCAGCCAAGTCAAGGACAGCCAGGTCACGGTCTACCTTTACCGTGCGCGCCTGACGGGCCTCAAGCCCGGCACCGAGTACCAGTACCAGGTGGTCCACGGCGGCGTGTCGGCGCCGGCCAAGACATTCCGGACCTGGCCGGAGCAGGCCGACCGCGTGACCTTCATCGCGTATGGCGACACGCGGACGCGGCCCGACAAGCATCGCGCCGTGGCGCAGAACTTCGCCCGCCACGACCCGGCGTTCATTCTGAACGTGGGCGACCTCATTACCGACGGCAACCAGTACTGGCGATGGGATCATGAGTTCTTCGAGGCGGTGGCCGACGTCATGGACCACGTGCCGATGATCTTCGCGCGCGGCAATCACGAGAAGTCCGACAAGAACCTGCTGCGCCTGTTCGACATGCCCGACGGCCGCACGTGGTCGTCCTTCACGTACGGGCCGGTGCACGTGGTGGTGCTCGATAACTACATCGATCGCGACGAGGTGCTGACGTGGCTGGCGAAGGACCTGGCGGCATCGACGGCGCCTTGGAAGATCGTCCTGGCCCACGAGCCGGCCTTCAACTTCAGCGGCCACGTGTCGGAGTCCGGGCGGAAGACGTTCCTGCCGATCCTTGAGCGGACCGGCGTGGACGTGTTCGTTACCGGCCACTCGCACGAGTACGAGCGGTTCGCGCCGCTGGCGCGGGTCGGCCCGGCGCTTGAGCCGAAGGTGCCCGTGTCGGCCGGGGCCGACGCGAAGGCCGCGCGGCATCCGATGACGTTCATCACCTCGGGCGGCGGCGGCGCGCCGCCATGTCCCGCGGCGCCGGAAAGCGATATCCTCCTGAAGTCCGTCTCGAAGTACCACTACTGCGTTTTTACGGTGGACCGCGAGACGCTCCGGATGCAGGCGTTCACGTCCGACGGCAAGGACCTCGACGCCTTCACGATCACCAAGAAGGACGGTCGTTACGACCAGGCGTACATGGCGCAGGCCAAGCCGATGGAGGCGGCCATTCTGGCGCAAGGGCTGATCCGCCTGGAGGCGGGGCTCGACGGCGGTGCGAAAGCGAAGGACGCCGACGCCGAGATGTCGGGCAAGGTCCGCTTCACCGGCCTGGCTGAGCCGGCGACGGTTGAGGCGCGGCTGGCCGAGGTGTCGGCCAAGGCCTATGCCATGGACCCGGTGACCGTCACGGCCAAGCCGGGCGAAGAGCCGGTGCTTTCGGTCAAGGTTCGGCCGGGGCAGGGGACCGCGCGGCCGGCGCTCCGCCTCGTGCTCACGGCCCGCGTGGGGCAGATCCAGCAATCGCGCGAGACGGCCGACATCGGCTGGCCGAAGCCGGGTCAGAAGAGAAAGATCGCCAAGAGCGAAGAGGAAGAGAAGTGAGTGCCGGCGCGCGGAAGCCCGGACCGTACGGCTTGACGTTGTGAAACGGTGCGGATACGATAACGCGCAATGAAAAGACCCACTCGCAAGAAGGCTCGGCCCGTCACGATCCGCAAGGCGCGGATGGGTGACGTCGAACCCATCCACAAGCTTGTGACGGAGTTTGCGCGCAAGGAGATCATGCTGCCGCGCAGCCGTTCCGATCTGTACGAGTCGCTGCGCGATTTCGAGGTGGCCGACCTCGGCGGGAAGGTCGTCGGTTGCGGCGCCCTGACGATCGAGTGGGACAACCTGGCCGAGGTCAAGAGCGTGGCGGTCTCGCGCCCGTACCAGCGGCGCGGCATCGGCCGGCGCCTGGTCAAGGCCTGCATGGCCGAGGCGCAGCGGCTGGGCATTACCCGCGTGTTTGCCCTGACGATGGCGCCGACGTTCTTCGAGAGCCTGGGTTTTCAGCAGGTGCCCCGCGAGTCGCTGCCGCACAAAGTGTGGTCCGACTGTCTGAACTGCACGAAGTTCCCGGATTGCGATGAACTGCCGATGGCGATCGACTTGCCGAAGAAGTCGAAGGCCACGTCGTAGGGTGACAGTGCCAGATTGCCGTATCGCGCGGCGGGTGCGGAGACCCGCCGCGCAACACATCGGGATCCGCCGCGCAAAATCTTTTTGGTAGCGCTGTTGCCTCAGGCGCTTTCTTTGATCGCCACGGCCTGGTTGAAGAGATCCGCCTCGCCGCGCACGACCTCGGCCGTTACGGTGTAGCGGAAGCCCTTGGGCCGGTTGGGCAGCTCGAACATGATGTTGAGCATGAGGTTCTCGACGATCGCGCGGAGGGCGCGGGCGCCGGTGTTGCGTTCCATGGCCTTGCGGGCGATTTCGCGCAGGGCGTCGTCGGTGAACGCGAGCTCGGCGTTCTCCATCCGGAAGAACTTCTGATACTGCTTGATGATGGCGTTCTTGGGCTCCGTCAGGATCCTGCCCAGGGCGTCGGCATCCAGCGGCATCAGCGGCGTGATGATCGGTAGCCGGCCGACGAACTCGGGGATCATGCCGAACGCGATGAGGTCTTCCGGCGTCACCTGCCCCAGGATGTCGCGGGTGCGCGAGAACCGGTCGGTCTCGATGCGGCGGCCCTCGGTGAACCCGATGTTCGCCCGCCCGATGCGCCGGGCGATGATCTCCTCGAGCCGCTCGAACGTGCCGCCGCAGATGAACAGAATGTGCGTCGTGTCGATCGGGATGTACTGCTGCTCGGGGTGCTTGCGTCCGCCCTGCGGCGGGACGTTGGCGATCGTCCCCTCGAGCATCTTCAGCAGCGCCTGCTGCACGCCCTCGCCCGAGACGTCGCGCGTGATCGAGACGTTCTGGCTGGTGCGGCCGATCTTGTCGATCTCATCGATGTAGATGAT
>PMZT01000151.1:5020-15466 GCA_003170085.1 Planctomycetia bacterium
GTGGCGTCGCCGATGGCGAAGGGCACGTTCAGGATGTGCGCCAGGCTGCGCGCGATCAGGGTCTTGCCGCAGCCCGTCGGGCCGATCATGAGGACGTTCGACTTCTCGATCTCCACGTCGTCCTCTTCGCTCGCGTCCTCAAGGGCAAGGCGCTTATAGTGGTTATGAACGGCCACCGACACGGCCTTCTTCGCATGGTCCTGGCCGATGATGTAGAGGTCCAGGAAGTCCTTGATCTCGCGCGGCGTGGGGATGCGGCCGAGCGATCCGCCGGGCGTGCGGGCCTTGCGCTGCTGCTCCTGGACGACGCTCTGGGCCAGGCGCACGCAATCGCTGCAGATGAAGGCGTCGCGCTCGCCCTTGATGAGCGGGCCGGAGTCGTTGGCGCTTCTGCCGCAGAAACTGCACGTAGCGCGACGCGGGCCGCTGCCGTTCTCATTTTTCGCCATGGGGACTGCTCCCTTCAGGGCCGGCCTGGGGCCCGCCCGTTTGTTCTATCGACCGTCCTGAGGAGTCGCCTGCAGGCGCTGCGCCGCCGCCGGTTGCCGCGGGGGCGACACCTGCCAGACGGTTGCGTATCGCCTCATACTCCTCCGGGTTGATGAGGCCCGCGTCACGATGCTGCTTCAACTTCGCCAGATCGAGCCCGCTGCCGGCGGGGCCGGTCTTCTGGAGCTTGCCGGCCCACAGCCGCACGAGCGCCGCCAGGCCAAACAACCCCATCACCCCGAGGATACCTAAGAACGCCAGGGTAAACAACTGATCCACCGACATCAAGTCCAGATCGATTTCCGCGATCATCATGCGGCACCTGCGGCGCGATCAGTCGCCCTCGCGCTTGAGCGCGCGACTCATGAGGTTGGCCAGCCCATCCGGCGCAGGCTTGCCCTCGAACAGCACCTCGTACACTTCCTGCGTGATCGGCATCTCAATGCGGCGCGACTGGGCCAGCGCCGCCACGCTGCGCGTCGTCTCAACGCCCTCGGCCTCCACGCGGCCCATCTCGCGCAGGATATCCTTGAGGGCCCGGCCGCGGCCGATTTCCTGGCCTACGTGATGATTGCGGCTGAGGCTCGACGTGCACGTCGTCACGAGGTCGCCCAGCCCCGCCAGGCCGATGAACGTCTGGGGCTTTGCGCCCAGCGCCACGCCCAGCCGGGTCATTTCGACGAGTCCGCGCGTCACGAGCGCCGCCTTGGCGTTGCTGCCCAGCGCGAGGCCGTCGCAGATGCCCGCGGCAATGGCGATGATATTCTTGAGCGCCCCGCCCAGTTCCACGCCCACCGCATCGCTGCTCGTATAGACGCGGAACCACGGCGTCGCCAGCGCGCTCTGGACCCGCCGCGCCGCGTCGGCCTCTTTCGCGGCGACCACGACCGAGGCCGGCAGCCGCGCGGCTACTTCGCGCGACAGGCACGGCCCCGAGAGCACCACCAGCCGCCGGCGCCCCACGACCTGCGTCACGATCTCGCTCGGCCGCATGAAACTCTTCGTCTCGATCCCCTTGACGACCGACACGTAGACCGGCGGCTCGGGCAGGGCGGCCTTGATCCGTTCGAGCACGGCCCGCAGGTGCCGCGACGGCACGGCGATGACGATCATCTCCGCCCCGTCGGTCACCTCCGCGGCGTCGGCCGAGACGGCCAGCCCCTCGGGCAGCGGGTGCCCGGGCAGGAAACGCTTGTTCTCGCCGTCGCGGCGCATATCGGCAACGTGTTCCTCGAAGGCCGACCAGAGGCTCGTGGCGATGCCGTTATGCGCCAGGAGTATCGCCGTGAGCGTTCCCATCGCCCCGTCGCCGATAATGGCTGCGCGTTTGATCATGGTGTCTTCGCTCCGACTTTGCACAATCAGTTTAGACAGAAGTGAGACATCTTGCCAGCCTTCTCTTTCGGTCTTAAGCCATGCACGGCGATTCTCCCATCCTCCCCCTACCGGTTTTCCCTTGCAACATCGACAGGTCCTTCATACGCTAATAATTGCCGTGCAGCCAAGCCGCAGCCGTGACCTTCGAAGGAAGGCATGGTGAGTATGGGTGTCCCCCTAACGTACTTGTAGTGTCACGACCTGACCGGCAGGCCGCTGGGCGATGAGCGTATAGCGCGGCGACTGAATAGCAGCTCGGCCGCCGCCACTCGCCTGGCCGCCCGCGAAATGCGAGGGGAGACAATGCGCGGAGGACAAACAGCATGATCCGCTTTCGGTGCCCGAAGTGCGCCACGGTGATCACTACCTCGCCAGAGTACATCGGCAAGAAGGGCAAATGTCCCAAGTGCGGCAGTGCCTGCACTGTGCCGGTGGCCACTCCGCCGACTGAGGCCCGCCGGGACCCGCCTCCCGCTGCTGCGGCCCCCGCTCCTGCGGCTACCACGCAACGTCATTCCGCTACCAAGGGCATCATCGAGTATAGATGCACTTGCTGTGGAACCTTCCTCGAGTCCGAGGGGGATCTGGCGGGCAAGGAAGATACGTGTCCATCATGCGGGAAAGTAACCCCCGTGCCACTGCAATCTAGTGTCGGAGCAATCGCATTCTTCCGCAAAGTTCCGAAATGGGGCTACATCGGAAGCACCGCCATCGTGTTGGTGGTTGTCGTCTCACTCGCTTCATGGTTAGCGTTGCGGGACACTTGGGAACGCGACCACGGCGCAGAACTCCGCCAGATGAGTGAGGCAACGGTAAAGTTTATCCGTGACGGTAAGCCGGAAGAAGGCATGGCTAAGTACGAGGCCATGCGTTCTTTCGTTGGCAATCGAACCCTCAAGAGTCCCGACCTCCGCCAAGCCCTCGCAGTTGCCGAGAAGGTTGCCGAACCCGTAAAAGAGCGATTGGGCGAAAGTCGCCGTGAACGCGAAGCCCAAGGCAAATCAAATGTGGCCATTGCTCCAATAGCTCCCGCTCCAGTAATTGCCGTTCCAATAGTTACTACTCCGATAGTCAATACTTACCAAAAACGTGTCCAAAGAGATGAATATGATGCAATAGATGATGATCTGAAAGAGAAACTGAAGGAAAACAAAAGAAGATTTGAGGAACAGGAAGGAGAACGAAAGGCAAGGTGGGCCGAAACAAAGGCGGCATTTGACAGAATCGAGGCCAAGAACAAGAGTAACCTGATGGACTTGGACAAATTGCACAATGACATGGAAAGATGGAAGCGAGAGAATCCATGACCACTGCTTCTTCCGCAATCTTGTGTAACGAATCGCCCTTCCTCCGATAAATGAAAGCCCTGGCGATTAATCCATGGCTCAAAAACGGTGTATCTACTGTGGTGTCCTTGGCGAGCTTACGCGGGACCACGTCCCCCCCAAGAACCTGTTCCCCGAGCCACGCCCAGACAACCTCATCACGGTTCCGTGTTGTTCGAAATGTAATAGTAGCTTCGCGGCGGATGACGAGCACTTCCGCACGATGATTGCCTGCGCAGAACAATCGGCGGCGCACCCGCAGGGACAACGACTCTGGCCGACGATTCTAAGGCAACTGCGTCGAAAGGGCGACTCGGCCATCACTGAATTGATTCGACAGAGTTTTGGGACAACTGTGGATATCCCGGGTGCGATTCTGCGAGTCGATCGAGTTCTCAGGCGTGTTGTGAAGGGGCTGCATTACCACGAAACGGGGGCTTCCATGCCTGATCACTGGGAAATCAGGACAAACCTCTCATCTGACTTTGGAGATTGCGGGGGGTTGGCTGGAGCAATAAACGCCTTTCGGTGTGCGCCCGGGCACACAGAGCGTATGTTTGGCAATGGAGTTTTCTGCTACCAAGTAGTTGATTGGCCCGGTAGGGATCTCGGGAATGTCTGGCTACTGTCGTTCTTCGAGTGCATAGGTCTTCTGTGCGCAAGCGGACCGTCTTTCGCCCCGCCGGGAGCATTGAGGATGTGATATAGCGTATCGCGCCGGACGGACGTGCGGCCGGCGCCGCGGATGGCCGCGACCATCTGGTCGCACGTCAGCGCCTCGCCATGCTTGCCGCCGGCGCACCGCGTGATGCTCTCCGCCATGAGCGTGCCGCCCAGGTCGTTTACGCCATAGTCGAACGTCTCGACGGCCACGTCAAGGCCCAGCTTACACCACGAGGTCTGGAGGTTCGGAATCAGCCGCCCGAAGAACAGCCGCGCCACGGCGTACAGGAGGAACACGTCTTCCTTGGCGGCGACCTCGCGGATGCCGTACGCCCGGCCCAGCGGCGTGTTGTGCGGCATGAAGACGAGCGGGATGAACTCGGTGATGCCGCCGGTGTCGGCCTGGAGGTCTCGCAGGACACTGAGGTGCGCCGCCACGTGCACGGGCTTCTCGATGTGCCCGAAGAGGATCGTCGACGTACTGCGGATGCCCATCTCGTGGGCCGTCCGGACGATTTCGACCCACCGGGCGGTTGAAAGTTTCGACGGGCAGATGATCCGCCGCACCTCGTCCACGAGGATCTCGGCCGCCGTGCCGCAGAGGCTGCCGTAGCCGGCGCTGAGGAGCCTGGTGAACGTTTCGCGCGGCGTAAGGCCGGCCCGCGAGGAGTACCACTCGATCTCCATCGGGCTCAGGGCGTGGATGTGAACGTGCGGAAACGCCTCGTGGATGGCCGCAAAGATGGCCAGCAGGTGGTCGAACGTGAGTTCGGGGTTGAGGCCGCCGACCATGCAGACCTCGTCGATGCCGGGCGTGAGGCCCGCCAGGTGCACGGCCTCCGCGGGCGAGAGGACGTAGGCCGCCTCGTCGTCGGGTTCCACGCGGTAGCCGCAGAAGGCGCACGCCGAGGAGCAGGCGTTCGTGAAGTTGATGTTCCGGTTGAAGACGTACGAGATGCGCCGGCCGTTGAGACGGCGGTTCAGGCGGTCGGCGGCGGCATAGACGGGCTTGCGCCGGTCGGGCGGCAGCGACAGTAGCGCCGCGGCCTCCTCTTCGGTCAGGAGTTCGCCGGCTTGCGGCTTCTTCAGGATGCGGTCAAGGTCCATAAGCGACGGTGCCCCGCCGAAGCGGGGCCTCCCGGGCGGACGGTCTTTCCTCGTCGCCCGTGAGGGAGTATATCGGTTCTATCAATCCCGGTCAATGGCGGCGGGGCAACAGGACCGTTGCCGCGCCCACCGCGGGTAATGGCTTGCGGTAAGAAAAAGTGAATCCTATACTTTGCAGAAGCGTTGAGTAATATGGGGTTGGTGGAAGAAGCCCGGTCGGGGTCTCGAGGCAGAGCGGCCCCGGCCCATGATGAACCGTGGTCGCCCGGCAGGGGGCACAACGATGCGCGCACTGGCGACGGTCCTCATCACTTTCGGAGCGATGGTTCTTGCGACCGGTTGCTTCGAGGGGAAGGGCGAGTTCACGTTCAACCCCGACGGCACGGGCAAGATCGTCGGCGACGTGACCTTCCGCCCTGTCGCCCCGTGGACGGGCCCGAAGAAGATTCCGCCGAAGGCCGGCGCTACAACCCCCACGACGCCTCCCGCCGTGCCCGCCAAGCCGGCGAAGACGCCGGAAGAGGAGATGAAGGATGTCGTCGGGCAGATCGTCAAAAAGTCCGCCGGCATCGAAGCGTGGAAGGACGTGTCGTTCGAGCGGCTCTCCGACGGCCGCATTCACTTCCAGGGCACCGCCTACTTCAAGGACCTGTCGAAGGTCCGGATCTACCCGGACGACACCTCGGGTATCAGTTTTGGCTCGGACGGCGGCAGTGCGCTGATGCTGGTCCTGAGCCGTGCGAAGGACGCGGCGGCCAAGGGCTCCGCCGGGTCGATGAGGCCCGAGGAGATCGCCAAGCGCATGAAGGCGACCCGCGAATCCTACCAGCGGGCACGGGCCGAGGTCGCGATGGAAATCAACGACATGAAGATCGAACTCGTGTTCCATCTGCCGGGCACGGTTTCGGAGATGAAAGGCCTCCAGGAGAAGGACGGGGTGCTGGTTCTTGCCACCGACGGCATGAAGATCCTCAAGGCGTTCGACGCCTTGATCAGCGACAACGCGTTCATGGCCCCGCTGATCGCTTCCGGCAAGACCTTTGCCGACAGTGCGACGACGCTGGATGATGCCGTCGATCGCAAGATCTTCGGCCAGAAGGGCGAATGCTGGGCCCGCGTGACGGGCCCGACCCGTGCCAAGTTCAATTACGAGGCCGAAATGGAAGCGGCCAAGAAGGCGCAGCCCGACATGATGGTGACGCTGGGGCTGGAGGTGCCGAAGCCGGTCAAGGCGGCGCCCGCGAAGGCCGCGACGCCCGCGCCGACCAAGGCCGCGACGCCTCCGCCGGCCAAGGGCGCAGCGTCGCCGAAGGCCTCGGTCGATGGCCCGGCGGGCAAGATTCCCTCTGTGCCCATGCCGGATCCCACGAAGATTCCGGTGCTGGTGATGCCTTTCTGAGGCGGCCCCGTGTGGGGCGTTTTGTCTGCTTCTTGCTTGGATTTTACGGTCTTGTGTGAGAGAGTAGCAGCCTGAGGCGCCGGCGACCGCGCGACGGTGCAGGGGTGTTCGGGAACCCGCGGATCAATTACGAGGAGAACGCGATGCGCAAGTTACTGGTGCTCGGAACCCTGCTGGCCGCGGCGGCCGCCTTCGTCGGTTGTATCGAGACCAAGCAGGACTTCACGTTGAACCCCGACGGCTCGGGCAAGGTCGTGGTCGACCTGCTGATGCAGGACATGGCGGCCATGTTCGGCGGCCCGGACCAGCCGGACCCTGAACTCACGCTCAAGCAGGCGGTGCGCGGCATCCTGGACCGCACGGCGGGCCTCGACGCATGGAGCGACGTGACGTTCGACCGCGCCGCCGACGGCCGTATCCATTTCCATGGGACGGCGTACTTCAAGGACTTCTCGAAGTTCACGCTCTCGGCCGGCAAGTTCCAGAGCGTGTCCTGGGCCAAGGATGACCAGGGCGGCATGACCCTGAAGGTCGAGAACAACCAGAACCAAGACAAGAAGCCCGAGGGCGCGACGCCGCCGGCGCCCATGACCGACGAGCAGGTCAACGAGCGCATGCAGACCGAGCGGGCCAAGTTCCAGCAGATGCGGCCGATGATGGAGATGATGCTCGGCAAGGTCAGGATCGACCTGACGTTCTGGCTGCCGGGCACGGTGGCCGAGGTCAACAACCTCCAGAAGGGCGCGAACGGCTCGGTGCGGATGGTCCTTGAGGGCGCCCGGATGCTCCAGGTCATGGACGAACTGGTGGCCGACGACAACTTCCTGCGCGAAACGATCAAGGCGGGCGGACAGATCGGGGCCGGCGGCGGACGGATGGGCCAGGCGGCGAACGAAAAAATGTTCGGCAGCAAGGGGCCTATCAAGGTTCGCGTCAACGGAGACCTGAAGCCGCTCTTCAACTATGACGCCGAGGTCACCCCCGCCAAGGCCGCGTATCCGGGGGTGCTCGAGAAGCTGGGCCTGAACAATCTGCCGCCGGCCAAGGCGCCGCAGTTCGGCGCGGGCGCGATGAGGGGCATGATGGGCGCCCCGCCGGCTCCGGGCGGCGCGCCGGTGCCGCCGAGCGCACCCCAGCCGTAGCCCTCTTGCGGCGTGCGTTGTCCGATGAATGGGGATATCTTACTATCGCGCGGCGGGCCAGGGGCTCGCCGCGCGTTTAGTATGACATCGCCAGTGGTGCGGCGGCATCGAAACTGGGAGTGCGGGGTGCCCCGCCGCGGCGGGCGAAAGCATGCTCTCGGGCCTTGAACGACCATGCTTTCGCAACGGCGCGAAAGCATGGCACCCACAAGAACAACGGTGACTGTGAAGTTCGGCCGGCGGGGTCACGACGCGGAATAAAAATGTTTTTACGAAACTTTTGGCCGCCTCGGCAGTTCTAACCTACAGATGGCCGGGCTGAACCGCCCCTTCTTACGCCCGGCCGTTTGCGGTCCTCTCGGACCGCCCTTTGGCCCTAGGGCGTCGCTACTCACCCCCATGGTAGCGACGCCCATCTTTTTGCGCTTTCGCAAGTTCCCATGACGACGTGCACGAGGGCCACGCCCCGCACGCCGACCGCATCGTTACCGCGTGGAAAGGTACAGCAGCACGATCGCGACCAGGACGAGGAGGGTGACCGCGACGGCGAGCACCTTGGTCCAGATCGGCTCACGCGTTTGCTCGATGAGTTCCGGCCACTCGACCATCGTGCGCCAGGCCTCGTCGTTACGATTGTAGGACTCGAACAGGCGAACGGCGTTCTCGTAAGCCACGTCGTCCGGGGTGCCGTATTGCTTCTCGCCCTCGCGGTACTCGATGGTAAACTCCTTCGGGCCGCCGGCGGTCTGCATGTAGGCCAGGGGGTTATCACCGCGGGTCAGAGTGGCGAACGTGTTGCGTCCGTATTCCTGTCCGTTGAGGCCGGCCAGCGCGTCGCGTATCTGCTCGTCGGTCGGGTTCTCGATGACCAGGCCGGATTCGGTTTCCAGTCGCATCGACGTCCTCCCTTGCGCTCCCCGGGAATTGAGAACTTGAGATTTGAAATCGGATTCCCGGCCGGAGAGCCTACCCATTGCCGCTGCGCGATTCAAGCGTCCAGTGTCGCACGTACCTTCAGCAGGTCGTCGTACACCTTCTTACGGGTATCGGGCGTGTAGCTGCGCAGCACATACGCGGGGTGGAAGGTGGGCATCAGCGGCACGCCGCGGTACGGGTGGAACCGCCCGCGCAGCCGCGTGATGCCGTCGTCGGTCTGAAGGAGCGCCTTGGCGGCGGTGCCTCCGAGGGCGCAAAGGACCTTCGGCTTGAGGATCTCGAGCTGACGCGCCAGGTACGGCATGCAGTTGGCCATTTCATCGGGCATGGGCGTGCGGTTACTCGGCGGGCGGCACTTGACGATGTTGCAGATGAAGACCTGGTCGCGGGTCAGGCCGATGGACTCGATCATCTTCGTCAGGAGTTCGCCCGCGCGGCCGACGAACGCCAGGCCTTGCCGGTCTTCTTCCTGCCCCGGGCCTTCGCCCACGAAGACCAGCTTGGCGTTCGGGTCGCCCTGGCCGGGCACCGTCTTGGTGCGGCCCTTGCACAGCTCCGGGCACCGGTCGCACTGGGCCACCTCGGCGGCGATGCGGGCGAGGGCTTCGGCGTGGCTGATGCCTTCGGCCAGGTCGGGGCTCGCGAAGCCAAAGAGGTCGGTCTCGACCGACGCCGCCCGCACCTGTTTCATGAGGTCCTCGCGCAGGGCCGCGGCCGCCTGCTCTTCAGGGGGTGCGCTTGCGGGCGAGTTCGCTGCCTCGATCGCCGCTTCAACTTCGGCCGCCTCGGCCTCGGCGTCTGAGTCCGTTGCGGCGTACGCGTTCTTCTCCGAGCCTGACGCGGGAGCGGCGGGAGATTCCCCGGCAGCAGCCCTCTTCCTGGCGCGGGGCACCGCCGTCAGGCCCGCGCGGCCCTCAGCCTCGAGGGCCAGGCGCACGCGGCGCGCCACGGCCGCGGCCTTGCGGCGGGGATCGGAAACGGGGTCGGCCGGTCTTTCTTCAGGCATGGGTGGCGGCGGCCTTCGCGTTCTGGAAGTCCTGAATAATCGCGATGGCGGCGGAGGTGCCGATGCGCGTGGCCCCGGCCTCGAGCAGGGCCTTGGCCTGGTCGAATGTGCGGATGCCGCCGGCGGCCTTCACCTGGGCCGCATCGCCCACCGTGCGCTTCATGAGCGCGACGTCGGCGGGCGTGGCTCCGCCCTTGCCGAAACCGGTCGAGGTCTTCACGAAGTCNNTCTCCTCGTCGGTCAGGTAGCAGCACTCGATGATGACCTTGAGGAGGCGGCTCTCGGTCACGTTGCGGACGGCGGCGATCTCGGCCCGCACGTCGCCCCAGAGGCCGCTCTTGGCGGCGATGAGGTTCATGACCATGTCGACCTCGTCGGCCCCGGCGTTCACGCACGTCTGGGCCTCGGCCCGCTTGGCCTTCAGGCCCGAGTGGCCGAACGGGATGCCGACCGTGCCGCCGATGGCGACATCAGAGCCTGCCAGCAGCTTCGCGACGCGCTCCACGTCGTACGGGGCGACCGAGACGGCGGCGAAGCCGTAGCCGATGGCCTCTTCGCACGCCCGTTCCACGTCCAACGTCCGGTGGTCCGCCGCAAGCACCGTGTGATCCATGAACCTGGCCAGAGTCTCGGCCGTGAGCGAATGGGTGCTCGGAATATTCGCGTTTTCCATACTTATAAGCGTACACCGGCCGCAAACGGCGTTCAAGGGCCAGTTGAAATTTGTCGGTGAATCCCCGCAAAACGGCATAAGGGGATTCCCTGAGGGGGTTATTGGGGGGAAGCCTGTTTCGCGGCGTGGGCGGCGGGGGACGGGCAGGCCCTTCTCCCGAGCGCGCTACGCGAACACCACCTCGCCGCTCTGGCCGCGCTCGATCGTGCCGATGCGGTAGACCGTTTCGCCGGCCTTCTCCAGCATCTCGGTGATGTGGCCGGCGTAGAACGGGCTGACCATCATCACGAACCCTATGCTAATGATAATAACAATGCTGCCTTGCATAG
>PMZT01000053.1:0-1327 GCA_003170085.1 Planctomycetia bacterium
TTTTTTATGCCCCTGTTCGTATCGAATCGGTGTCCAAAACGGACGTTTTAGGGCATCTTATGGCAACCGCTCGATATATATTATAGTATCGCAGGATGGGAAGGATGGGCAAGCTGGGTAATATGAGTGCAAAACGCGTGCCAATCGTGGACCTCGGCGCGATATTTCTTTTTGGGGGCAGTAAGTCACGCCCTTACCGCCCCAACGGGGCGACGGACTGTAGCCGCGGGTGGAGCTCGGCCCGCTGCAAGCGGGCGGAGCGCAACCCGTGGAAAAGACGTGTTATCGACACACCCGCCCCGCGAGGGGCGGAGGAAGTGACGTCACGCGGAACGGATCAGTGATGGTCGGGTTACCCCGCGATGGGATTCTCCGCTACTTCGGACACCTCCTTCGCCCCGTCGGGGCGAAAAGAGGATGAAGAATTAAACGATTTCCGAGCGTTCCGCTTTCCACGGGTTGCGCGTCGGGCCGCCAAGCGGCCGCGCCGCTCCACCCGTGGCTACATTCCGCGGCCCCGTTGGGGCCGAAGACGCGTACAGCCCGCCGCCGCGCAAAACGCGAGATGTTTCGGCTCTGCCCCTCCCGGTCCGAAAGGACCAAGGCTCATTTGTCCAAACCTATCGACCAGGGGCTTCGCCCCTGGACCCCAAAAACGCAAAGGGTAAAAGTGTAAAAGAGCAAAGGGTAACTCACGGCAAGTCCACGCCGGACGACGACACCACCACCCGAAACCCGTAGTAGCCGAAGCGGAGAACGGGGAAGCTCCCGAGGCGGAAACCGGAACGGCAGTCCCACGGATTGAAGTGCCAGGAGCCGCCACGCAACACACGCCGGCCACCCGTGTCCGCTCCCGCAGGGTCCGTGGCCGCTGCCTTTTCATAGTCGCCATAGCGGTCCTGGCACCATTGCCACGCGTTGCCGATCATATCATGCAGCCCGAACGTATTGGCCTTGAAACTGGCCACCGGCGAGGTAAACACAAAACCATCGTCCCAGTTAAAGAACGTCGCCTCGGCGGGCACGTTGGGCAACTTCTTCTTGAGGCTCTGATCGGCGCAGTTGGCCCAGCCCTCGCCATCATCCGGATTGTCCCCCCACGGATACGCCGTCTGGGTGCCCGCACGGCAGGCGTATTCCCACTGCGCCTCCGTCGGCAGCACCACCGTCTTGCCGCTCTTCTTTGATAGCCAGCCGCAAAACGCCCGCGCATCGTTCCAACTCACCTGCACCACCGGATGATCCCCCTTCTGATCGAAACTCGGGTTGCGCCACGAGCAGCCGTCCACCTTCTTTAGCGTGAGTGTGCCGTCCTTGATTTCCAAGC
>PMZT01000053.1:1474-15011 GCA_003170085.1 Planctomycetia bacterium
TAAGGTTTCCGGTCGTTTGGGAATTGGCCGCCCCGGAACTGTACCCCGGCGCCGCCAGAAGTACCGCAGCCGCCAACACCGTCACCCACCGCCCCACCGCTTGCTGAGTCGCCATGACATGCCCCCTTGCCTGGAAAGGACTGGTTTCTTACCTTTGCTGCGCCAACCGGCCGCCCGCCGGACGGGAACTTCGGCACGAACGCTTCCAAAACTTGCTTGAGACGTGCATGATCCTATACCTCTGGAAAACCGAAGGATTATTCTATGACCGTAAGGAGAGAGTGCAACCGTTTTCCCGGACAGCATCCCCCGGCGGTGCCGGGGGCTTGTTACGTATCCCTGGCGATACCGGGGGCTTGTCATGCGCATCCCTCGGCGATGCCGGGGGTTTGTGGGCGCGTATCCTTCGGCGATGACGGGGGCTGGTCATTTATCCCCCGGCAGTGCCGGGGGCTTGTCATTCGCTTTACGTCTTTTCCGTTTTTCTCTGCGTTCTCCGCNNGCCTCTGCGGTGAATCCGTTGCCTTGTCCCAACTTGCTGTTGACACTCTCCGCACAATCGGCGATATTCCTTCGGAGGACTAATCGGGCGACCGACGCGTAAACGTCCGGCGCGGCGGGTGCGGAGNNGCGGAGACCCGCCGCGCAACACTACGTTGAACTGGGCGCTCTCGTATCAGGCAGGAGATTCTCGGGGCCGATGCTGACGCCGGAAGAGGAAAAACAGCTCCAGGAACTCCTGGACAAGGGCGAGACGACCGAGGAGGAGGTCCGCGAGGCCCGACGCCTGGTCGCGCAGGCCCAGCGCGTGGGCTGGACGCTCTCGGTCACCGACGCGCTGGCGCGGGCCAGTGCGGCGCTCGGCCCGCCACAGCCGATCTCCGAACAGGCATCCGCGGAGGACGAGAACGGCGGCNNCCGCGGAGGACGAGAACGGCGGCGCCATCGGCCCGCCAAAGCGGGTCTTCGACCAAGTGCCCGCGGAGGACGAGAACGGCGGCGCCACGGCCGGCCCCGTTGAAGATCCGCCGGGGCGGAGCGGGTCTGCGCCAGGGCAGTCCGGAAACGCGGCTTCGGCCCACCTTCGCCAAGGCGACGGCGGGTCTGCGCCCCCCGTAATCGACCCCGCCGACCTCAAACTCCTCGAGAAGCTCGGGCGCGGCAGCCAGGCGGTCGTCTACAAGTGCGTGCACGGACCCACGGAGCGGGTCTTCGCCGTCAAGATCCTCACGGCCGACGCGGCGCGCAACCGCGAGTCGCGCAACTCGTTCCTGCGCGAGGGCCGGCATGCGGCGCAGCTCGTCCACCCCAACATCGTGCGGATCTACCAGGTCGGGCCGTTCAAGGAAACCTTCTTCATCGCGATGGAGTACGTGGACGGCGGCTCGGTGGCCGACCTCATCGCCGCCCGCGGGCACCTCGACGCCAAGGAGGCGGTGCGGATCATCCGGGCCACGGCCGAGGGCCTGGCATACGCTCATCGACAGGGGTACATCCACCGCGACATCAAGCCCAAGAACATCCTGATGACCCGCGATGGCACGCCCAAGCTGGCCGACATGGGCCTCGCCCGCCGCAGCTCGGACCTTGACGCCGCGTTCAGCGAGATCGGCCGCGCGTACGGTACGCCGTATTACATCTCGCCGGAACAGGTGCGCGGCGACCCGGACATAGATCACCGGACCGACATTTATTCGCTGGGCGTGACGTTCTACGAGATGCTGGCGGGGCGTCCGCCGTTCCTCGCGCCCAGCCCCAAGCTGGTCATCCAGATCATGCAGATGCACCTGAAGGACCCGGTGCCTGACCCGCGGCGGTTCGTGCGCGAGATTCCGGAATCGCTTTGCCGCATCTTGGGCAAATCCCTGGCCAAGCGGGCCGACAAGCGTTTCGCGAGCGCCGAGGCGTTCATTGCGGCGCTGGATAAGACGGGGGTGTAGGGCAAGGACCGTAGAACGACAACGCCCGTTAACCGCAAAGATCGCAAAGAGCGCAAAGGGAATGCGCTGTTAACAACGAAATTGCATTCATGACCGCCCCGGCCGTTGTTGTTACCCAGAATCCGTTTTTCTTCGCGCTCTTTGCGGTTCAATGACGTGCGTCACGGCACGTCTTTCGTCCGCCCTCCGGCCCGTTACGGTTTCACGATCGGCAGCACGAGGCGCGAGGGGTGCTTCGAGTCGCAAAAGATGCGGTTCGCCTGGATTACCTTCACGCCCGTGTCGGACCACGGCTCGCCCGTGCCGGGGTTGAGGTCGAAGCGCGGGTAGTTGCTCGACGTCACGATCGCGCGGATGCGGTGGCCCTTGTTGAACACGATGCTGGTGGACCAGCAATCGACCGTGATCTCGGTGACCTCGCCGGGCTTCAGGGGCTCGGGCTTTTCGGACGAATTGCGATACCTCGCCCGCTGGATGCCCTCGGCCATCTCGTAGCTCTTGCCGTCGGGGTAAACGTCGCACAGGCGCACCGAGAGGTCGGTATCGACCGCCGACGAGGCCAGGTACACCTTGGCCCTCACGCGGCCGGTGACCTCGACGGGCGCGGCCAGAGGCGCGGTCGTGAAGAGCAGCACGTCCTTACGCGACTCAATCCAGTTCTGGTTGCGCGGCCCCGCGGGGATCGTCAGGTTCTTGCCGCCGATCGTCGGGCACGGGTCGCCCGGGTCGAAGGTGTACGCGACGAACGTGTCGGCCGGATCGGGCGGCGGCGCGACGAGGAGGCCCCCGCCCTTCGCGAAGTAGTACGGCGTGTCGGTGGCCGGAACGGGCCAGTCGGCGGCGGTCCGCCACTGGTTGCCGGGGGCCTTGGGGTCGCTCGTGTCGCCCATGACATAGTAGGCCACCGGCGGCGCCTTCTCCACGCCGTTGTCAACGCCCTTCAGCCAGTGGGCAAACCAGTCGGGGGCGTCGAAGTCTTTGGGCGCAGCCTTGTTCGGGAACGTGAGATCGCAGCCGCTACTCGCCGCGCCGCCGTGGGTCCAGGGGCCCATAACCAGCCGCTGGCGGCCGCGCGCGCCCTCGGCGGCCTTGTGCTGCCGCATGACGAAGGCGTCGATCGTGCCCTGCTGGAAGGTGTCGAACCAGCCGCCCACGTGGACGCCCGGCACGTTGATGACCGCAAGGCGTGTTGATGTGTCGAGCTTCCGCCAGTAATCGTCGTAGGACGGGTGATCGCGCATGAGCTGGAGCGCCTTGGGGTCGAAGTGGTTGCCGGTGGTCCAGTTCTCGATCTGCTCTTTCCGGAGCGCCCCGCCGATGTACGACGCGTAGTAGTACATGCTGGGCGGCGCCACGTGGATATACTGCGCCACCAGGCCCGGCGGCGCGGCGCCGGCCATCAGGAGCTGCGTGATGCCGCCGGCCGATCCGCCCACCGTGCCCACCTTGCCGTTGGACCACGGCTGTTTGAGGATCCACGCGACGGTGTCGGCCCCGTCCTGGTGGTCGGCCCATCCGCAGCCGACGAACGGCAGGTTCTCGCCCTCGGAATCGAATCGGCCGCGCATGTCCTGGGCGACGAAGACGCAGCCGTTGGCGACTATTCCGCCCGCGCCGCCGGCGTTCTTGCGGCTGTAAGGCGTGCGCGTCAGGATGGCCGGCCACGGCCCGTCGCCCTTGGGCAGGTAAACGTCGGTGGCCAGCTTGGCGCCGTCGCTCATCGGCACCATGACCGTCTGCTTGTTGGCCGTGTCCGCCGCGTCGGGCTTCTTGGCGTCCGGCCCGCCCGCGGCGGCGATCACCGAGTTCTTCAGCGCCGTCCACTCGTCGAGCGTGATCTTGCCGTCGTGGTTGGCGTCGGCGGCGTCGAGGATGGCGGCGGCACGCTTGCGGAGATCGGCGCCGTGCTGGTCCTCGATCATCTTCTCGAGTTCCTGGCGCTCGGCGGCGTCGAGGGTCTGGTCGTGGTTCTTATCGTATAGCGGCAGCACCCCCTCGAGGCGTTTCACGTCGTCCGGCGAGAAGTTCGCGGCCACCAGGGGCGCCGCCACGGCGGCCAGGAGGATCGCAACAAGCCAAGCGGCCTTGTGCTTCATGCGTGTCTCCTTGAGTTGCCAGGTGCTACACCGCTACTTTGCGCAGCGGGTACGGAGACCCACCGCGCACGATCTGGAAAGCTGCGCACGAAAAGTTGCGATGTCGTACTATCCCTGCGTCACCGTGGGGATCAGCCGCCGGCCCTCGAGATAGGCCACGATCTGCCGGGCGGACGCGTGCGGCTCTTCCTGGCAGGTATGAATGACAACTTCGGCCCTGGCGGGGACCTCGTACGGGTCATCGACGCCCGTGAAGCCCTTGATTTCGCCCGCCATCGCCTTCTTGTAGAGGCCCTTGACGTCGCGGCGGATGCACTCGTCGAGCGGCGTATCCATGTAGATCTCGATGAACCGCCCGCCATCGCCCTCCACCTGCCGGCGGACCGCATCGCGGACGGCCGCGTACGGGCTGATGCACGCGCAACAGGCCGCCAGGCCGTTGCGGGCGAGAAGGTTGGCAACGAACCCGACGCGCAGGATGTTCGTGTCGCGGTCCTCTTTCGAGAACCCCAGGCCCTTCGAGAGGTTCGTGCGGACGACGTCGCCGTCGAGGACCTCGATCCGGACGCCGCGGCCGCGCAGTTCCCGCACGACGAGCTGCGAGACGGTCGTCTTGCCGCTGCCCGAGAGGCCGGTAAACCACAATACATAGCCCTGCGACATGAAACCCTCCGGTGCCGAGGCCTGGCGCTGCCTTCCTGGGGGTGCTAGTGTATTCAAAATCGCGCGGGAGTCAAACGCAGAAGCGGTGCACGTAACTTGAGCTACAGGTTGCCCCCCTCCAGTACCGATGCTATAGTTAAGCGCTTTCCGGTAAGCGGGCTGGGGCGCCGGAGGGAGTTCATGGACAACGCATCGCTGCTCAAAGCCATTGCTGTGTTGGTGCTCGGTGCCCTGTCGCTGTATTTTCTGCTCGGCAAGTCCTGGTTCCTCGCCCGTGGACGCCTTGGCTGGCTCATGATGCTGGCCAACGTGCCTTACGAGACGTTCTGCCGCGGTTGGCGCAAGCGATGGCATGTCGATGCCCTGGCGATGGTCTGGCTGGGCGCCGGCTGGATGGTGGCGGCGGGCGTGTGGGCCGGCGCGGTGTGGTGGCTCGTTTTCGGGGCCGCGTGGCTGTACTCGCTGTGCGTGTCGGTCCAGTGGCTCAGCCGCGCTCAGACCGAGCAGGATGCGCGGTACGACGGAAAGATTCCGCTGCCGCTGCCCCAGCTCATCGTGCAGCTCAAGGGGCCGGTGCTCGACCGTGGGCCCGTACACGAGCTGGGCGCCTGGCCGGTCGGGCGGCAGGAGAACTTCGAGTTCATCCTCCTCAACCCGGCGGACCGCGTCCACTGCCAGTTTCCGCTGGAGTTCGAGTTCGCGGGCGGCGCCGACGCCGTCGAGATCGCCAATAACCCCTCCGGCCTGCACCCCGGCCCCGACCCCGGCGAGGTGCTGCGGCTGCCGTTCTCGCTGCGGGCCGCGCGGCCGTGCGGGCGGACCACGCTCACGTACCGGCTGCGCCTGGGCTCGTACGAAACGTCGGGCGCCCTGGCCATCGACACGATCTTCGACCCGGCGGGCGTGCGCATCACCGAGGCGAAGATCGACCGCTGGAAAGGCGGCGCCCGCGGCGCCTGGTGCTGGCGCGGCGACGTCGATCTCTACGACCCCGCGACGTGGCAATCGATCGAGGGCCTGCGTCCGAGCCTGGAGCTTGCCCGGCGCTATCGCGTGCCGCACACCATGTTCGTCTCGGCCCGGCTGACGCTGGACGAGGCCGAGAGCGCGGCCCACTCGAAGGCGTTCGGCCTCGACCGCCGCAGCCACGAGATTCCGGCCCTTATCAAATGGATTCGGCGCGAGGTCGAACTGAAGAACGTCATGGACTGGCCCGCCACCAGCGCGAAGCCATATTGCTGCGAACTCGCGAACCACTACTGGCTGCACTACGGCACGCACTCGGCCGCGGAGCCGGGCAACGACTGGAAGATCGGCGCCCTCCCGGGCCAGGGCAAGTACGCGTGGAGCCAGGCCAACGGCGATTCGCGGCAGGAACAGACCGATAACGCCCGCCGGTGTGTCGAGACTTTCCAGCGGCTCTTCCAGTTCACGCCCACGGCGTGGGGCATTCCGGGCCGCGGCAGCGACCCGTTCACGCCCGAGGCGATCGAGGCCGCCGGGATGCTCATCTCCGGCGACTCCGACTGCCAGGCGTTCGTCAACGTGTTCCGCCAGCCGGCGCCGCACCATCCCCGTGGAACGAAGCGGATGGTCGAGTTGAGCAAGAAGTACCCCGGCGACCCGCTCGTGGGCGACCAGCTTGCCCTGCTCAAGTACTGGACGTGGCACGCGCGGCGTCACGGGCGCGTCATGGTTTTCATGGCCCATCATCATCTGCGGGGCTATCAATCGTCGGCGTGTTTCCGCCTGACCGAGGAGTTGCTGCGCGAGGTCCTGGCGGAGATGCATGGCGACATGTACGTAGCCACAATGACCGCCATCGGCCTCTACTGGGACCGCGTCCTCTGCCCCGAACATCGCTGGGTCGCGGCCGCCGCGGGCCCGGGCCTCGGGTGCACCGTGGCCAACCGCGGAACGGAGGCGCTGGAGGCCGTGCCGGTGGAGCTCACGTTCTCCAACGGCCGGCGGACCCTGGTCCTCGTTGACGTTGCGGCGGGCGGCTCGGCGGTCATCCAGTGGTCACGGGAGAAGGCATGAGCGCCGCCGAAATCGTTTTCTGGGTCTTTGCGGCGCTGATCGCCTATACCTATGTGGGCTATCCGCTCCTGCTGGCGGCGGCGTGCCTCTTCAAGCGGCCGCCGCGCCTGCCGGAAACGACCGACTGGCTGCGCCTGAGCGTCCTCGTGGTCGCCTTCAACGAGGAACAGGGAATCCTTGCGAAGATCAGGAACCTCCTGACGTGCGATTACCCGGCCGACCGGATCGAGGTCATCGTCTGCTCCGACGGCTCGACCGACCGCACCAACGAACTCGTCACGACCTTCGGCGACCCGCGCGTAAAGCTCGCGGCCACCCAGGAGAACCGCGGCGTCAACGAGGCGTTTGCCCATGGGGCGCGGCAGGCCAGCGGCGATCTCCTGCTGATGACCGACTCGGGCGGCCTCTTCGAGCCCCAGGCCCTCAAGATCGCCATCCGGCACTTCGCCGACCCGGCCGTCGGATGCGTCAACGGCCTTTTCGACCACACCAACCCCGAAGGCAGGCCCATCGCCGGCGGATACCGCGGCTACTGGGCGATCGAGACGATCGTCCGACTGCTGGAGACGCGCCTGGGATACGGCTGCGTCATCGTGGGCGCGTTCGAGGTCCTCCGGCGGTCGCTCTACCGGCCGATCCCGAGCGACCTGACGAACGACATGCTCGTGCCGATGGAGGTTTACGCCAGGGGTTTCCGCACCGTGTACGAGCCGCGCGCCAGCCTGGGGGCGCCTCAGCAGAAGGACACCGGGCAGGAGTTCAACCGGCGGGTGCGCGTGGCGGTGCGCGGGTGGTGCTCGCTGCCGAAGCTCCTGCGCGCGGTGCCGGTCTGGAAGACGCCCGTCAACTGGGCCGTGTTATGGAGTCATAAGTACATGCGGTGGCTGACGGGGCCGATGATGATCGGCCTGCTGGCCGCCAGCGCCCTGCTTGGGGATCACCCGCTCTACCGGTGGGCGCTCGCGGCGCAGCTCGTCTTTTACGCGGCCGCGCTCCTGGGCTTGCTTCTTTCGCTCGCGCTCCCGAGAATACCCAAGATGCTGGTCCTCGCGTACTGGTTCTGCCTGGTGCAGGCGGCCGGAATGGTGGGCCTCGCGAAGGCCCTGCGGGGCCGGCGCATCGGCACGTGGAAACCCGAGCCCTGACCGCATGACCGACTCGTCACGCCAAGCCGGCAAGGTCGTCACCCTCCCCTCGGGGGCGTGGTACGACGAGGCCGACCTGCCGCTGGAGTTCCCCCCCGGCTGGGAAGTCCATCGGTGCGCCCCGCGCGACGGGCCCGCGATGGGCGACGACGAAATCGCCCGGGCCTTCGAGCGGCCCGTCGGCACGTCCACGATCCGCGACCTTGCCGCCGGCAAGACCAGCGCGGTCATCGCCGTGGACGACCTGACGCGCCCGACGCCTGCCCACCGCTTCCTCCGGCCGCTGATCGACGAGGTGGTGCGCGGCGGCATCCCGCGCGACCGCATCCGTATTCTCATGGGCGCCGCGGCTCACCGGCCGATGGGCCGAGAAGAGATGGCCCGGAAGCTTGGGGCCGAGGTTCTGGCCCAGCACCCGCCGATCATGCACGATTTCCTCGGGCCCGATATCCGGCGTGTCGGATGGCTTCTCGGCGGGCCGGTGGACCTCAACCGTCACCTCCTGGACGCCGAACTGCGGATCCTGACCGGCGGCGTCATTCCGCACGCCGAGACGGGTTTCGGCGGCGGGGCGAAGATGGTCGTCCCCGGCCTCGCGGGCCGGCGAACGATCGCGCACTTCCATGGCGCGCTGCCGCCGCGGCCCGCCGGCCAGATCGAGAGCGACGGCCGCCGGCTCGACCGCCGCGCTTGGGCCGAGGCGGTAGCCCGGCACGTGGGCATCGATGCGGCGGTCTGCGCGGTCATGAACTCGCGGCGCGAACTGGCCGGCCTGCACGTTGGCGACGTGGTCGGGGCGCACCGCGCGGCGGCCCGACAGGCCCGCGACATCTGCCTCACCGTGGTGCCGCGCGACGTGGCCGAGAACGTCGACATCGTCGTCGCCGGTGCCTACCCGCTCGATACCGACCCGATCCAGATGGGCAAGAGCCTCGCGGCCGGCCTCAAACTCGGCGCGCCGCTGACGATCGTCCTCAACCGCGCTTCCGACGGTATCCTGTATCATGGCATGGGCATGGGCTGCGGCATCGACCCCGCGCGGTTGCTGCGGAACCTGCCCGCGTGGCTGCGGCCGCGCAACTTCGGCACGTGGCTCCGCGGCATGTTGACGGCCGCGCGGCAGCCGATGCTGGCGGCGCGGTTCTGCTACTTCACGCTCAACTATCTCTCGTACGAACGGTTCCAGCAACTGGCGGCGGCGCGTGCCGCCCAGGCGCCCGCCGCGCCCGCGACCGACGGCAACGGCCAGGCCAACCCGCTGGTCGTCTCCAGTGGAATCCCCGCGTGGGGCTTCCGCCGCAAGTACCCCAAGGGCCGCTTGTATCCGGACTGGCCCGCGCTCATGCGAGATCTCGCCGGCCGATTCGCGCACGCCCGCGTGCTCGTTTTCCCGTGCGCCCCAATGCAACTCCTTGAGGTCGAAGGCGACCGCGACGCACCAGGAGCCGCCCGGTGACAACGTCCGCCAAGCCAAGCGTGCTCGTGCTCGGAGCCCACGGCAAGGCCGCGCTCCCGGTGATCGAGTCGTCGCACGCCCACGGCCGGCACGTGATCGCGGCAGGCCCCAAGCGGTTCTGCTGCTGTTTCTACTCGCGGTGCGTAAACGAGCGGCTGATCTACCCTTCCGCCGAGTTCGAACCGGAGGCGTGCAAGGAATTTCTGCTGCGCTACGTGGCGCGCCGCCACGTCGATACGCTCTTTCCGGTGGGCGACTCGGCCACGGAACTCATCGCGCGGCACCAGGACGAGTTCCGCCGGTACACGCACCTGGCGCTGCCGCCGTACGAGATTTTCCGGGGCGGGCGCGACAAGATCCTGACGCTCCAGGCCGCGGCGCGGGCGGGCGTGGCGATTCCGCGCACGTGGTATCCGCTGGAGCAGCCGCTGGCCGAGATCGCCCGCGAGGCGCCGTACCCGTGCCTCGTCAAGCCGGCCATCTCGGCGGGCGCGCGCGGCATCACGGTCGTGCGGTCGCCCGCGGAGTTGCCCGGCGCGTTCGAGACCATTACCGCGCGTTTCGGCCGCGCGTTCGTTCAGGACTTCGTGCCGCAGACCGGCATGCAGTACAAGGCCGACCTCGTCATGGGCCGCGACGGCAAGGTCCTGGCGGGCGTGGCGTACGAGAAGCTGCGGTACTATCCGCCCGGCGGCGGCTCGAGCACGTGCAACCGCACGGCCCGGCGGCCGGATATCGTTGACGCCGCGGCCCGCGTGGCGCGCGAGCTCGGGTGGCTGGGCTTCTGCGATTTCGATTTCATCACCGACCCGCGCGACGGCGTCGTCCGGCTGATGGAGATCAACCCGCGATTCCCCGAGTGTTACCGCGCGACGGTGGCCGCCGGCCTCGACATGACCGAGCTTGTGTACCAGCTTGCCCACGGTGCCGACCCCGCGCCGCAAGTGGCGTGCAAGGAAGGCCGCCTGGTGCGGTTCCTGCCGGGCGACCTCCTGTGGTTCCTGACCAGCCCGGACCGCTTCAAGGATTTAGGAAGCTTCCTGGACTTCTGGTCGGCGAACGTGTCGTACCAACTGACCTCGGCCCGCGATCCGGGACCGATCATGGGTTACATGCTCGAGAACCTCGCGATCCTCTTCGACCGCGAGGCGCGGCAATCGCGATTCCGGCTGAAGCAGGCCCTGCGGCGGTAGGCGTGCGTCAACATTGTTTTTGTGGGTGCTTGGGGGTGCCATGCTTTCGCGCCTTTGCGAAAGCANNTGTGGCCGCCCGCCGTGTCCGGCTACAAATCTAAACGCCTGCAAGCGAAAGCATGGCACCCGGCCGTCCTCACGCCTTCCGGTGGAGCACCGTGGAGATGACGTTGCGCAGCGGCGCGAACTGGAAGTCGGTCAGCAGCCGCTCCAGCTTCTTCTCGAACGACTTGCGGTGCCGCATCTGAAGCCGATGGAATCGCCGCACGGGGGGCGGCGCCTTCTTCAGCGCGGCCACGAAGTCCTCCGGCCCGGGCGTCGTATCAAGTTCATGCGGATGCATATATACGATGGCCGGCCGCACCTTGCCGATGTGCCGCATCGCCCACCGCGTAATCATGTACGGGAAATGGCGGAAGTACCCGCCGCCGCACACCGGCAGCGCCTTGCCGAGGATCGTGACGGTCGAGAGCGGGGCCTCAATGAAGTTCACGCCGCAAGGAAGCTTCATGACTTGAATGTTGGGCGCGAAGCCGGGCCAGCCGTAGCGTCGCCCCGCGATCGGAAAGATGCTGCTGTCGTAGACCAGGCCCAGGCCCGCGAGCACCTCCAGGCCCCACGCCGTATCGGGGCGGATCGAGAACGCCGGCGCCCGGTGGCCCTCCACGCGCACGCCCGCCGCATCCTCAATGCGTTTCTTGGCGTCGCCCACCTCGCGCCGGAACTCATCGCGCGACAGCTTGAACACCTGCCGGTGCAGATACCCGTGGACGCCGATCTCGTGACCCTCGGCCACGATCTTTCGCGTCAGGTCAGGAAACGTCGCGGCCACCTCGCCCAGCATGAAGAACGTGGCCTTGACGCCGTGCCTGGCCAGACGCTCGAGAACACGGTTCGTGTTACGCACGACGGCGTCGGTCGGCGGCCCCTCGACGCCAAAAAGGTCGCGCCGGTAGATCGAGTAGTAATCTTCGACGTCAATCGTCAGGGCGTGAATCACGGCAGGCATGTCCTCCCTGGGTCCGACGCGCGGCAAAACCCGTACACTGTCATTCCCACCACGGTATAATAACGCCGCTCGTTGGCGGGCGACAATGAAAAGATGCGCCCGCGCTCGCTTGACCTTGCGGGAGGAACGCGTGATTCTCTGCGTCAGCTTGATGCCTGAAACGACCGACGCCGCCCTTGCGGGTCTGGCCGAGGCTGCGCGGGCGGGCGCCTGGGCCGAACTTCGCCTCGATGCCATGCGCGAGTTCGACCTCGCCCGCCTCCTCGCCCACCCGCCCTGCCCGGTCATCGTCACGTACCGGCCCAGGCGCGAAGGCGGCCTCTACGACGGGCCGGAGGCGCCGCGGCTGGAAACGCTGCGCCAGGCCGCGCGGCTGGGCGCCCGCTTCATCGACGTAGAGCACGATTGCGTGGCGTCGCTCGGCGACGTGCCCCCGGCCAAGGTCATCGTCTCGTACCACAACTTCGAGCGGACGCCGCCGGACCTGGCCGAGATCCACGCGCGGCTGGCCCGCCTGGGCGCCGCGGTAACGAAGATCGCCGTGATGGCCAACCACATCCTCGACACCGTGCCGGTGCTGCGGATTCTGCGGGATGCCCGCACGCCCACGATCGCCCTCTCGATGGGCCCGCGCGGCGTGCTGACGCGGCTCCTCGCGCCCAAGTTCGGCGCATTCCTCACGTACGCGGGCGCGGGCACGGGCAAGACGGCGGCGCCGGGACACATCGACATCGGCGAGATGCGGCAGCTTTATCGCATCGACCGGATCAGCCGCGCCACACGGGTCTACGGCGTCATCGCCGATCCGGTCGGGCACAGCCTCAGCCCGCGGATTCATAACGCGGCGTTTGCCGAGACCGGCCTCGATGCGGTCTACCTGCCGCTGTGGGTCGAGGGCGACCCGGCGGCCTTCGTGCGGGCGATGCGCGAGTTTGAGTTCGACGGTTACAGCGTCACGATTCCGCACAAGCAGGCGGTGATGGCGGCCGTCGATGAGATCGAGCCGCTGGCCCGGCGCATCGGCGCGGTCAATACGATCCAGCGGCGGCCCGACGGCAGCCTCTTCGGAACGAACACCGATTGGACGGCGGGCCTGGCGGCGATCGAGGCGGTCGTGGGCACAGGCTGGCTCAAGGCGAAGCCCGCGCTCATCGTCGGAGCCGGCGGCGTCGGCCGGGCGATGGCGTTCGGCCTCAAGGAACGCGGCGCCGCGATCACGCTGACCGACGTTGACGCCGCCCGGGCCGCGACCCTGGCGCAAGAGGTGGGCGTTCAGACGATTCCGATCGGCGAGCTTGAGCGCGGCGCGGCAGAAAGCAACTTGCGAGGTGCGGCGGAAAATGATTTGCGCGGCGCTGCAGAAAATAGTTTGCGCGGCGGGTCTCCCGACCCGACGCGCGGCGGTGCGGAAAGTAGTTCGCGCAGCGAATCGGAAAGTAATTTGCGCGGCGGGCCTCCCGACCTGCCGCGCGGCGATTGGGCCGTCCTCCTCAACTGCACGCCCATCGGCATGCACCCGAAGGTAGACGCCTCGCCCGTGCTGCGCGCGATGTTGCGGCCGGGAATGCTCGTGTATGATGCGGTCTACAATCCGCTGGAGACGCGGCTGCTTCGCGAGGCCCGCGAGGCAGGTTGCCGCACGGTGGCGGGGATCGACCACTTCGTCCGCCAGGCGGTGGAGCAGTTCGAGCTTTGGACCGGCCGCGCTGCCCCCGTCGAAACGATGCGCCGCGTGGTCATCGAGGCGCTGGCACCCGCCCACACGGAATCTTGAACCCCGGCGACACACCTCTTATAGCAGCGTCTGTGGCCGCTCCAGGGCACCCACAACGGAGTCCGGCCGTGGCGGGTGGGGGTGCCCCTACGGTTGCGCGCCGTAGGGGCGGCCCCATGTGGCCGCCCGGCCGTTGTTGTGGCCTTGTAGGGCCACGGCATGCCGTGGCCGGCCGTTGTTTTTGTGCCGCGGCAGGCCAGAGTCCACGGCCACGTCAACGG
>PMZT01000105.1 GCA_003170085.1 Planctomycetia bacterium
CCCCGGCGGTGCCGGGGGCTTGGGCCTTACCACGGGCGGGCAGCGGCTATTTCACCCCGGGCGGGCGGCGCTACTGGGCCCTGGCCCTTCGCCATGCCCGGAATACCTTCACGCCCTCAAACCACAGGATGCTGACCGCGGCGGCGCCAAGGCAGATCGCGGCATCCGAGGCGTGGAGGGCCTCGAACTTGAAAAGCCCACGCGCCCACGGCACGTAGATCGCCAGCGCGAGGAACGCGATGGCCCCTCCCAGCACCCACCACAGGGCCTTGTTGGCGTGCTTCATGGTCTTGAGGATGGTCAGCGACCACGAGCGGTTCGTGAGGATCAGCCCCAGGTTGGCTATCACGAGCGTCGTGAAGGTGAGCGCCCGCGCGTTGGCGTCGTTCTCGCTCAGGTGCCGCGCGAGGATGAAGACCGCCAGCACGATCACGAGCACGCTCGCGCCCTGGAGGAGGCTCACGCCGATCGAGCGCAGGCTGAAGAGGCGCTCGTTGGGATTTCGCGGCGGGCGGGTCATAACGTCGGCCTCGGCCGCCTCGGCCTCGAAAACGACCGAGCACGCCGGGTCGATGATNNAGCAGGATCAGCGGCCAGTCCGCGAAGAACACGGGCACGAGCGAGAGCCCCGCAATGGGCACGTGAATGGCGAAGATGTACGCCACGGCCTTCTTGATGTTGTCGAAGATCCGCCGCCCCAGCCGCACGGCCGTCACGATCGACGAGAAATCGTCGTCCAGCAGCACGAGGGCCGCCGCCTCGCGGGCGACGTCGGTCCCGCGGCCGCCCATGGCGATTCCGATGTGTGCCGCCTTGAGCGCCGGCGCATCGTTCACGCCGTCGCCCGTCATCGCCACGACCTCGCCGTTCGACTTGAGGGCCAGCACGATCCGCAGCTTCTGCTCGGGCACGACGCGGGCGAACAGGCCGACGGTGCGAATGCGGCGGCTGAGCTCCTTGTCGCTCATCCGGTCCAATTCCGGCCCGGTGATGACCTCGTCCGGGTTCGTCAGGCCGATCCGGCGCGCGATGTTCTGGGCGGTGCCGGGGTAGTCGCCGGTGATCATGACGACGCGGATTCCCGCGCGGTAACACTCGGCGATGGCCGCCGGAACGGTCGGCCGCACGGGGTCGGCCATGCCCACGAGGCCCAGGAACTCGAAGTTGAAGGCGTGCTGCTCGCCGGGCAGCGTCGCCCGCTGGAACCGCCCGTGCGCCACGCCCAGCACGCGGAGGCCGGAGTTGGCCATCTCGGCCACACGCTGCGCGAGCTCCGCGGTTTGCTCGGGGGTGAAGTGGCACAGGTCGGCGATGGCCTCCGGAGCCCCCTTGGCGGCGATGACGAAGTCCGTGCCGTCCGGCGACTGCCACACGTGCGACAGGGCCAGCAGGTGGGGCGAGAGCGGGTACTCATGTACGAGCGTCCAGTTGTCGTGCAGGTGCTCGGTCCGCACGAGGAACCGCAGGCCCAGTTCCTTCAGGGCCTTGTCCATGGGATCGAACGGGTCGCGCTTGCTCGCCAGGATGCCGAATTCCAGCAGTCCGTGAAACTCCTCGGGCAGCGCCTTGGCGGCCGGGTCCTCGGCGTCGAAGAACCCGCCGCCGGCGAACAGGCGGCTGATCGTCATCTGGTTCATCGTGAGCGTGCCCGTCTTGTCGACGCACAGCACGGTGGCGGCGCCCAGGGTCTCGATCGCCGGCACGCGGCGCGTCAGGACGCGGCTTTGCGAGATCCGCCACGCGCCCAGCGCCAGGAAGATCGTGAGCACGACGGGGAATTCCTCGGGCAGCGTGGCCATGGCCAGCGCGATGCCCGCCAGCAGGCCGCGCTCCCACGTTTCCCACGTGTTGCCGCGCGTCAGCCCGTAAAGGACGACGACCGCCGCGCACAGCGTCAGGCCGATCGCCGCCAGCCGTTTGACGAGTCGCCGCGTTTCCTTCTGAAGGAGCGTTTCCTCGGTCTCAAGCGTCTGGAGGGCCTTGCCGATCTTCCCCAGTTCCGTTGCGGCGCCGGCGGCCAGGACCTCGGCCACGCCCTGGCCCTGGGTAACGAGCGTGCCGGAGAAGACGAACGGCAGGTCGTCGCCGCCGGCCCGGCCCATCTCGCGCAGCGGCGGATCGGCGGCGCGCTTCCGGACGGTGGCCGATTCGCCCGTCAGGAGCGATTCGTCGACCGAGAGGTTGATGCTTTGCAGGAGGACGGCGTCGGCCGGAACGCGGTCGCCCTCGGCCAGGAGGATGAGGTCGCCGCGCACGACCCCGCGGCCGGCGATGCGTACCTTGCGGCCGTCGCGGACGACCAGCGCGCGGGGGCTCGAAAGGTCGCGCAGGGCCTCGAGCGCCCGCTCGGTCCGCCGCTCCTGGTAAATCGTGATGCCCATGACGACGCCGACGAACCCCAGGAGCATCAGGGCGTCGGTCACTTCGCCCGTGGCCAGGTACAGCGTTCCGCAGGCCACGAGGAGCAGGAACATCGGCTCGCGCACCACCTCCAGCGCGATCGCGAAGAGGCTGCGGTTGCGGCTCGACGGAAGCTCATTATAGCCTTCCGTGCGCAGACGCTCGGCGGCCTGGCTTTCGGTAAGCCCCGGAAGGTTGTGGATATCGAATGTGCCGGCCACGTGCGGCTCCGTGAAATGTATTGCGAATTGCGGAATGCGGATTGCGGATTTGAAAGAGCGACGTGCCGGTGCCGTTTCAATCCGCAATCCGCAATTCGAAATCCGCAATTGTCATTCGATCTCAATGCGGGTGCGAGAATAAGGCCCCGTCGCGCGGTTTGCAAGCTTTACTCGCCGCTATTGACGTTCCTCCGCGCCGCCATTACGATGGGCCGGTCTTCGACACGGGAAGGGCACGGCGTGCAGGAAGCATCGGAAGCGAACGTTCGCGACTTCATCGAGACCTTCGTGCGGCCGAAGACCCGCGTCGACGGCGGCGACCTGCGGTTCGCGGCCCTTGAGGGCGACACCGTGGTCCTGACGGCCTACGCCGACTGCGCCACGTGCCCGTCCGTCGGCGACTGTCTGCCCGCGTGGATCGAGAAGCAGCTCGCGGCCCGGTTCGGCCGGCCGTTGCGGGTCCGCATCAACCGCGAGCCGCCGTATTTCGCGAGGTAACGCAACCCGAGCACGAACGAATTGCGGAATAACAAATTGCGGATTGCGAATTTCGGATTGCGGATTTGAAAAAGCGACGTCCTGCTGCCGTTTCAATCCGCAATTCGCAATCCGAAATCCGCAATTATCCACGGAGGCGTTTGCCGCATGGCTCACGAGAAAGTGGAGCGGCGGAGCATGTCGCTCGAACACTGGGCACGGCTCATGTTCGAGCAGGTCGAGGCCCTCATCGTCGACGATGCCGCGCCCACCGGCCCCCGCCACGGCGGGTCTTCGACATGGCGCGTCCGCGTGGGGCAGTACGCCCCCGAGGGCTACACGTGGGACGGGCCCGCGCAGCCGATCGCCGACGGCGAGCCGTGGGGCCGGCCAGACGGCACCGCCGTCTTCGAGGGCACCGCGGTCATTCCCAAGCGTATGGCCGGCCGCAAGGTCTGGCTCCAGATGGCCATCGCGGCCGAGACGATCGTGTACGTCAACGGCCGCCTGTGCGACGGCCTCGACCCCAACCGCAGCCGCGTCCTTGTGAAAGGCCGCGCGAGGGGCGGCGAGCGGCTTAAGCTCAGGATGGAGGCGTACGTCCGCTCGAAGCCCGACGACGACCGCGACCCCCGCATCAAGGCCATCCGCGGCTGCGTGCAGCGGTTCCGCCAGCCCGAACTCGTGGTCGTGAACGAGGAACACCTGGCGGCCCGGCACGACCTGCACGTGCTGTATGCGGCGGCGTTCGGCAAGGCCATCGACGACGACGTGCGAGAGCGGCTCCTGCGTGACGTGCGCGAGGTCCTGAAGCTCATGCCGCCGTTCGAGAGCGGCCGCGAGGCGCTCGCCGCAAGCCTGCCGCGCGTCCGCCGGTATCTGCGCGAGCACGTGTTCACCGGCGACGCCGGGCCGTTCGGGCACACCGGGCGGCTGGCGTGCGTGGCCCATTCGCACCTCGACATCGCGTACCACTGGCGCGTGCGGCAGTCGGTCCAGAAAAACGCCCGCACGTGCCTGATCCAACTCCGGCTGATGGAGCGGTATCCCGAATTCAAATACTCGCACAGCCAGGCGTGGACATACGAGATGCTCGAAAAATTCCACCCCGAGCTTTTCCGGCAGGTCCGGCGACGCGTGGCCGAGGGCCGGTGGGAGATCGTCGGCGGCCTCTACGTCGAGCCCGACTGCAACCTTCCGTCGGCCGAGAGCCTGGCGCGGCAGATTCTGTACGCCAAGCGGTACTTCCTCCGGAAATTCGGCGTCGAGGTCGATAACGTGTGGCTGCCCGACGTCTTCGGCAACAGTGCCATCATGCCGCAGATCCTGCGGGCCGGGGGCATCGGCTACTTCGTCTCCAACAAGATGTCGACGTGGAACGATACGAACATGTTCCCGCACAACCAGTTCGTGTGGCGGGGCCTCGACGGCACCGACGTCTTCGCCTGCGTTCCGCCGCTCCACTTCATCACGTGGATGGAGCCCGACCAGGTCCTCGAAGGCTGGCAGCGGTTCCGCGACAAGGACGTTTGCGATGAGTCGCTCCACATGTACGGCTACGGCGACGGCGGCAGCGGCGCGACCGACGAGATGCTCGAACTGTACGAGCGGCTGAAGGTCCTGCCGGGCCTGCCGACGCTTCGCCTCACGACGGGGCGCGAGTACCTGCACTCGGCGTTCGACGGCAAGAAGGGCCTGGCGGTGTGGGACGGCGAACTGTACCTCGAGATGCACCGCGGCACGTTCACGACCAAGGGGGCGCTCAAGCGCGAGAACCGTCGCGGCGAGTTCCTGGCGCTTGAGACCGAGGCCCTGGCCACGTGCGCAGCCCTGGCGGGCGGGAAGTACCCGCGGGCCGAGCTTGAAGCGGCGTGGAAACTCCTCCTCCTGAACCAGTTCCACGACATCCTTCCGGGGAGCCACACGGCGGCCGTCTTCGCCGACGCGATGGAAGACTACGCGACGATGCGCGAGAAGTTCGACGCCTGTCGCCGCGCGGCCCTCGACCGCCTTGCGCCGCCGGCCGCGCGCAACGCCCTCTGCGCGTTCAACCCGTTCGGCTTTGCCCGCGACGGTCTGGCGGTGGTCGAGGACGCAGACGCCGATTCTGCCTTGGCCGCTGCGGATGAAGACGGAACCCGCCGCGCCGCCGAGTGGCAGGCAGTGGCCGGCGGCGGGCGGCGACTGGCAGCGCCTGGCGGTGGCCGTGGACCCGAACGGCCAGGCCGCGCACACGGTCAGGGCCGCCAGGGAGTCCTTCGAGTTCTACTTCGCGTCCGGCATCCTCCAGAGTCCGACCGTGACCGCGGTCGTGACCGAGCGGCCGCGGCTGGTGAAGATGAGCCTGGAGTATGAACTGCCGGAATACGTCCGCCGTGCGCCGGTGGTCCAGCCCAACAGCGACGGCAGCATCAGAGCTCTGTTTGGCTCCACGGTGGTCATCTCGATCGAGGCCAACAAGAACCTGGCGGGCGCGAGTCTGAAGACGTCGTTCAAGAAGGGGACCGAGACGTTGAGCCTCGGCGGGCGCTTTGCCCGCGGCATCCTGCGGCTGGACCAGAGGCAGTGGCTGGCCGACGGCGCCGACTCGTTCAAGGAGACCTACCGCCTGCAGCTTCAGGACGAGTATGGGTTCGCCAACGCCGACGCCGACCGTGACTTCGCGATCGAGATTGTGAAGGACGCGCCGCCGACGGTGACGATCACCGGGATCCCGCACCGGTCCAGCGACGAGGAGCCGCACATCCTCGAGGACAACCTGGCGA
>PMZT01000062.1 GCA_003170085.1 Planctomycetia bacterium
CAGACCCGCCGCGGAGGGCCGTGGTGGGGCGGGTCTTCGACGCGGCGGGATCGCCGAAATCATTAGGCGTCCAGCCCGGCGACGGCGTCGCCTTCGATGAGGGCCGCCCCGCGGAAGATGAACAGGGCGGACGCGTGTTCTCGGTCGAGCCTGAGCGGGGCCGCAACCGCGTGCTCCTCACTTTCGGCGAGGGCGTTCTGAACCTTGCCGCCGTCGCCATCGGCTGCACGGTCTGGAAGACCGACGACCCGCGCCTCGAGCGCGAGTGGGAGAAGTCTTACGCCCGAGAGACGGTTGCCCGACGCGTGCCGCTCGTGGCCCGTGTAGACGCCCGCGTGGGTCAGCCGCTGCGGCTGCGCCTGGTGGACCCCGAGGGCCACGAGGCCGAGGCCCTTTCCGAGCAGCCGCTCGAGAAGGCGCTCAGGCATCCGCTGACCGAAGACGTGCTTCGCGAGCAGATCGGGCGGCTTGGCGATACGCCGTTCAAGCTGGTCGCCGTCGAGCTTTCCGATGAGCGCGGCCGCGTATCCACCGCCGACGTCATGGTGCCCAAGAGCGTCCTCAACGACGTCCGGCGTCGGGCCGTGCAATCGCTCATGGCCTCGCTCGGCCGCGAGTCGCAACACGCGATCGCCGAGCCGGGCGCCCTTCAGGCGATTCGCAGCGAGGTCGCGGGCCTCCGACCGCCCGGTGCGGACGCCGCCGCCGGGCCGCCCCGGCTCTACGTCCTCGTGCGCTCGCCCCAGCAACTCGACGCCGTGCTGGGCGCCTCCCCGCCACGTCGAAGATCCNNGGGCCGGGCCGACGTTGCCCCTGGCGCCGGCCGCCCCGCGCTCATCTACTGCGACTATCCCGATCCATACGGTTATGCCGACGCCGTCGCCCGCTGCCGCGCAGCCGCAGTGCCGGTGGGCCTCGCGACGTTCCGCATCATTAAGCCGGGCGACGAGAAGTGCCTCGGCCTCATCGCCGATGCCCGTCCCGACGCGGTGCTCGTCCGCAACCTCGCGGGTCTCACATTCTTCCGCGAAGCCGCACCAGGGCTGCCGCTCGTCGGCGACTTCTCGCTCAACGTCGCCAACGAGATCACCGCGGGCGTGCTGGCCGAGGCGGGCCTCGCGCGGCTGACGCCAGCCCTGGACCTCAATCTGAAGCAACTCGCCGCCATGGCCGGGCGCCTGGCGCCGCTGTGGCTCGAGCCGATCGTCCACCTGCACGTTCCGATGATGTACATGGAGCATTGCGCGGCGGCGGCGCACCTCTCGAAGGGCCGCGATGCCGCCGGTTGCGGCCGCCCGTGCACCCGCCGGACGGGCCAGGGCGCGGCAACGGCAAGCCGGTTGGAACTCGTCGACCGCGTGGGGGCCGAGCATCCGCTCATTACCGATGCCCGCTGCGGGAGCACGCTCTTCAGTTCGCACGTTCAGTCGGCGCTTGAGTCCTTGCCCGAGATGTTCGAGTTCGGCGTGCGGCATTTCCGCGTCGAACTCCTCCGCGAAAGCGCCATCGAGGCCGCGACCCTCGTTGGCCTCTACGCCGACGTCCTGGCCGGCGGGCTTGACCCGTCCGACGCGCTCGCGGAACTTGAATCGCTTACCCCGCAGGGCGTGAAGCGCGGCACGTGGGACTTCGAATGAAAGGACGCCCGCGGATGGCCGTCGCCGGCATCGTTCAATTGCGGATTGCGAATTNNCGAATTGCGGATTGAAACGGCACCCGCACATCGCTTTTTCAAATCCGCATTCCGCAATCCGCAATCGCGTCCGGCGCGTGGCCGTGCTCCGGCAACTGCGAGAAGCTCACCGGCCGTGCGTGCGCGAATTCCGCGGCCTGGCCGACGCCACCCAGGAGGCAGCGCGCAGCCTCAAGCGCGTGTGGCTGCTGGGCAACCGGCCCTCGCGCCTGCGGGATAACCTCAGCGGCATGCGGCGGACGCTGGCGGAGTATCGGAAGATGATGCGGGCTTAGCACAACACTGTCTTTGCGCCAACTCTTCAACGATGCGCGATTGCGGCGCGGAGCGATCCGCCGCACTTGTCGAGAAGCCGCTCGGCCCCTTCGAAATCGACCTTCCGGAAGTGCATCAGGATGGCCACCTTGGCCCAGCCGCGGGCCTGTTTCAGAAGGGCCTTGGCGCGCGGCCGCCGCACGCCCGTCACTTCCATCACGATCCGCTGCGACCGGTCGCGGAGCTTGGCGTTGGTGGCCCGCAGATCAACCATGAGGTTATCGTGGACCTTGCCCAGGCGGATCATTGCCGCCGTCGTCAGCATGTTCAGGACGAGTTTCGTGGCCGTGCCGGCCTTCATGCGCGTCGAGCCGGTCACGACCTCGGGACCGACCACGGGGCTGATGATGATCCGGGCGCCGATGTGCCGCCGGGCCTCGGGCGCGCACGTCACGAAGATCGTGGCGGCCCCCACCCGCTGCGCCTCCCTGACCGCGCCGCGGACAAACGGCGTGATGCCGCAGGCGGCAATCCCGACCACCGTGTCGGCGGCGCGCACACGTTTGCGGCGGAGCGCGGCGGCGCCGTCCTCTTCGCGGTCCTCGGCCCCCTCGATCGATCGCACCAGCGCCCGCCGCCCGCCCGCAATGATGCCTTGGACCATGGCAGGCGGCGTGCCGTAGGTAGGCGGGCACTCCGACGCATCGAGCACGCCAAGGCGTCCGCTCGTTCCGGCGCCGACATAGAAAAGCCGGCCGCCGCGGCGAAAACGCTCGACAATCACGTCGACGGCCCGGGCAATGGCCCGGCGCTGGCGCGCGACGGCGACGGCCACACGCGCATCCTCGCGGTTGAGCACGTCGATGATCCCAAGCGTCGAGAGGCGGTCGATGCCGCGGCTGCGCGCGTTGCGCTTCTCGGTCGTAAGTTTCGAGCGATCTTTAATCATCTCATGCCGCTTCCGTTTTGCCGTTGTTTCTCTTAATTCTCTCTTCTCTCTGCGATCTCCGCGGTGCAAGCCGTTCAGTTTCACCTGCGCCCGCCGGGGATAATCTTACCAAGAATCACCGGCCGCCGCGCCCCCGTAGCCGAGGGCACGTTGTTCGGCTCGCCCTGGATCGTCTGGTACGCCAGAATCGCGAACGAGACGGCCTCCTTGGCGCGGGCGCTCAGGCCAAACTCGTCCATCGGCGCGACCCGCCCAGGCAGAAGCTCCGCCTGGAGCCACCGCGCGAGCGTCGTGTTGCGTGCCCCGCCGCCGCACAGGATCACCTCATCGGGCATCGACGGCAGAAAGCCGCGGTACGCATCGGCGATACTGTGCGCGGTGAACGCGGTAACGGTCGCCAGAATGTCGAGCGGCGCAAGGCCCCGCCGCCGCGCCCGCTGCCATACGCGGTCAGAGAAGACCGTGCCAAAAATCTCGCGGCCGGTCGACTTCGGCGGCCGGCGCCTGAGGTACGGGTGCCGCATTAGCTCGCCCAGAAGCCTGTCGTCGATCGCTCCACGGGCCGCGCGCCGCCCGCCCGCATCATAGCGTGCCCGGCCGCCTGTGACGTGGTGCACGATCCGGTCGATCACCATGTTGCCGGGACCCGTGTCGAAGGCGAGCACGTCCGAGAGCGCGCCGCCGGCGGGCAGGTACGTCACGTTGGCGATGCCGCCGATGTTCTGCACCGCGCGCGTCTTATGCGGGTGGCTGAAAAGGGCGTAGTCGGCGTACGGCACCAGCGGGGCACCCTCGCCGCCCGCGGCAATGTCGCGCGGCCGGAAATCGGCGACCGTCGTGATGCCCGTCCGCTCGGCGATGACCGACGGCTCGCCGATCTGAAGCGTGGAGCGCAGCCGCTTTCGGCCCACGCGTCTGCCCGCCGTGGCGGACCCGCCCGCCGTGGCGGGCCGACCCTCCGGAATATGGTACACCGTCTGGCCGTGCGATCCGATGAGGTCGATCGACTCCAGCGGAATCCCGCGCTTCCGGGCCAGGCGGATCACCGCCTCGGCGAAGACTTCGCCGAGGACAAAGTTCAGGTGACACAGCGCATCAATGCGGGCCTTCGACGGATCGAAAAGGTCGAAGATCTGTTGCCGCAGCGCCGGCGGATGACGGAACGTGTCAAACGCCACGAGCGTCACATTGGCCGACCGGTGCGGGCCGCGCGGGCCGATATCCACGATCGCGACGTCCACGCCGTCGGCCGACGTGCCGGACATCAGCCCCGCCACGCGCATGGGCCGCCTGCCCGCCAGTCGCATCGGAAGAATCTCGCTCACTCCGCTTCCTCTCCTGTCATGGCGCCGCCTGCCCCATAGGGCCTGTGAATCGCAGGTTGCGGCAACTCTGCAGGTCGAGCGTTCTCGCGCGGCCGGCTTCCGGCTTCGGCGTGCGAGTGACGCCGGAGATCGTGGCCCCGTCGATTTCACGCAGGCAGGCGCCCGCGCGGTCGTACTGTTTCGACGCCTCCTCGGAAATCATGAACTTTACGTTCTCAAGCGTGAGGCCCTTGACGTGCGCAATCGCCGCGTAGCAGGGCAGCCGCGCGTAACAGAAGTCCCGCTCATCGTGCGTCGTGCGGTTGCCGCCGACGGGCTTCCTGCGCTTCGCGTAATCATCGGCCTTGTCGACGCGGACGGTGATGTTGCGGAGCGTCAGGTCCTCGATGGGGCTCTCGGGCATCCCCTGGAGCAGCAGGCCCGTGCCCGTGCGGATGTCGATATCCTCGAACGTCACGCGGCGGATCGTTCCGATCTTCGAGTCGGGGTTCCGTTTCTCGATGTCCATGAAGAGCGGCGCCACGTCGTGCACCGACGGGTCGCACATCTCCATCTTGAGGCGCGACGCCGTCACGTCCTCCATCGTCGCCCCGTCTTTCAGGTAAAAGCCCACGCCGACGGGCGAGTTGCGGATCGTGCAATCGCGGAACGTGATGCGGCGGAAGTCGCCCTTCGACTCGGTGCCCAGCTTGATCGCCGCGGTCGTCGACTCGAGCGTGCAGCCGATGACCTCGACGTCCTCGCACGGGTACGGCTCGGTCGATTTCAGGACGATGCAATCGTCGCCCGCCGTAATGGCGCAGTTCTCGATGCGGACGTGCCGGCACGAATTCGGGTCGATGCCGTCGGAGTTCAGCCGGTGCGGGTTGTTGCGGATCGTCACGCCCGCGATCGTCACGTTGTCGCAGCGCTTGAGGTGCAGCGTCCACGCGTCGCTGAAGAGGATCTTCACGCCGCGGATCGTTACGTCGCGGCACTCGGTGAAGAGCAGGATGCCCGTGCGGAAGTCGGCCTTTTCAGGCCCGCCCCATCGCCGCCCCAAGTCGCCGGTGCCCTGCCCGTTGATGGTGCCCTCGCCGACGACGGCCACGCGTTCGGCCTTGTCGGCCACGAGGAGGTGGCCCGAGCTTTTCCCGTTATAGTCCTTGCGATCGGTACTGGCCCAGAGCGTGGCGCCGGCATCGATCTGGAGGGTAACGCCGGAGACGAGGCGGACCTCGCCCGAAAGATAGTCGCCCGGCGGCAGGCGAACGACTCCGCCCCCGGCCTTGGCGCAGGCATCGACCGCCGCCTGGATGGCGGCACGGTCGTTCGTGGCGCGGTCGCCCTTGGCGCCGAAATCGCGGACGTTGAAATCGGCGGGCGAGCGGCTTGCCGCCGGCACACAACCGGCCACCGTCAGAAGAACCGCGGCCACCCCCGCTACGGCCAGGAATCCTATCCGCATGGTTTGTCCCTTCTTCCTATTACGACAGCGCAACTTTCGAGGTCTTGCCCGCCGCGCCGAAGAGCCGCCGTGGCACGCGAATGAGGATCACGCTAAACACATACGAAGACCCACCCCGCAAATTCACGAGTTGCGCTGCCGTCTTAATAACAGGGGCCGAAGCCCGTGGCCCCGGCCCCGCAATCTCACCTTGCCGCGAAGACGCTTAGAGCTTGGCCTTCGGGTTCGTGAACCGAAGGGCCTTGCCCTCGTGGTACGAGGCGTACTCGGTCACGATGCAGCCCTCGGGGCCGGCGACCATGAAGTGCCGCGACTCCAGGCGCGAGAGCGGCGCCACGTCGCCCAGCTTCAGGACCGTCGCGTGCTTGACCGTGGTGAACTCCTTTTCGCTGGCCGGAACGACCTTGTCCCACTCGGGCGACGGGTCGCCCTCGCCCATGAGCGTCACGGCGCCGTACCGAAGCTGCCACGCCTCGGCCTTCGGGGGCACATCGCCTTCCTTCAAATGGCAGTGCTCGGGAATCATCTGACCCGGCAGCAGGAAAATCTCGTGGCCCAGGTACTTGCCTTCCTTGTCGTTGACCCAGAAGATGCCGCCCATGCCGACGTCGGTGAACCGGCCGACGCCGAAGTCGAGGACCCACATCTCCTTGCGAAGCTTCTCGTACACCGGGTAGTGGAAGCGTTCCATCATGGCGAAGTAGGCCTTCTTCGCCGCTTCCTCGTTGAACTTGCCGCCGGCATCGTAGAAATCGGCCGTCTTGTACATGGTTGCTCCTTGACGCTCGCAGCCCCCGCCCACGGCCGCCAGGCCGACCATCGCCGCGCCTGCCGCCGCCGTCCCCAGAAGTTCACGCCTTGTGACTCTCATCGCTCAACCTCCTTTGCGCGCCTTTGTTTGTGGCACAGCCGCCCTCGGCTGTGCATTGCCTTTCCCACCCGAGGGCGGGTGGGCCACACCGGCCCGGAGGGCCGCCACGCTCGCGACCGTTGCAGCCGTCAGCCCTTCTTGCACTTCGCCTTGCCCTTGTTCTCATTCTTGAGGGTCTGGTACAGGTCGAACGCCTTCTCGGGTTTCTCATCGTTGTGCACGACCGCCTTCACCGCCTGGACCATCGCGATCGGGTCGTCGGCGCAGAAGACGTTGCGGCCCATGTCAACGCCCATCGCACCCTGCGAAATGGCGTTGTAGGCCATCTTGAGCGCATCGAGTTCCGGCAGTTTTTTGCCGCCGGCGATGACGATCGGAATCGGGCACCCCGCCACGACCTCGTCGAAGTCCTTCTCGCAGTAGTACGTCTTGACGAACTGCGCCCCGACCTCGGCAATCAGCCGCGTCGCCAAGCCCAGATACCGCGAGTCGCGCACCATTTCGCGCCCGATGGCCGTGACGCCCAGCGTGGGAATGCCGTACTTCATCCCCTGGTTGATCAGGTAGCTCAGGTTCCGCAGCGTCTCGTACTCATGCTCGCCGCCGACGTACACCTGGCAGGTGATGGCCGAGGCGCCCAGCCGGATCGCGTCCTCGATATCCACGCTGATCAGCTCGTAGCTCATATCCTTGAGGATGCTCGAGCCGGAGCTCGACCGCAGGCACACCGGCTTTCCGCAGTCGGGCAGGATGCACGTCCGCAGGGCTCCGCGCGTGCACATCAGGCAATCGACGTGCGGGACCAGCGGCGGAATCGTCAGGTCCATCCGCTCCAGGCCCGTCGTCGGCCCGTAGATGTAGCCGTGGTCAAATGCCAGCATGACCGTGCGGCCGGACTTCGGGTTGAAGATCCGCGACATACGGCTCTTCATGCCCCAGTCGAGGCCTTCGCAGCCCTTGAGGGCGAATCCGGGCACCTGCTGGAACGGTGTCGCCACCGCGAAATCCTTCTGTTCCTGTTCCTGTTTCGGTTCGGCTCCAGGCATCGCGTATTTCTCCTTTGGCTGAAGTTTCTCACGGCCTTTGTTTGTGGCAGTCGCCGCGGCGACCCCTCGGCTGTGCTTTTCGGCTCATTCGCACGCCCGAGGGCGGGCGTGCCACAGTTCTGAGATCGTTTCTAAGACTTACGCCAACGCGTCAGCCATGCCGCGCAGAAGCAGCGAGAGCGACGTCGCCCCTGGATCCTGATACCCCTTGCTGCGCTCGCCCAGGTTCCTCGCCCGGCCGAACCTCGCCTGAAGGTCCTTTGTCGACGCCGCGCCAACCTCGGCCGCCTCGGCCGCCTTCGCCATCGCCGCCGCCACCGACGCACCGCCATCGGCGGCGCCCCGCAGGGCCGTAACCGCCGGCATGAGGGCATCCATCATCGTCTTATCGCCCACGACCGCCTTGGTCTGCTGCTGAAGCGACTTGAGGCCGCCCTCGAACATCGCCGCCACGCCCTTGGCATCGACTGCTGCGCCCTCGCCCACCGCCTCCGACATGCCCAGGAAGAACATGCCGAGGAGCGGCCCGCTCGCGCCGCCGTCGACGCCCAGCACGGCCCAGCCCACGTCGTTCAGCACGGCCTTCGGGGCGGCGCCCTTCGCGGCGTCGAGGGCCTTGTCGATCAGGCCCATCGCACGGTCCATGGTCGTGCCGTGGTCGCCGTCGCCGATGACCGAGTCGAGTTGCGACAGCGTCGGCACCGCCTGCCGGACCTTGGCCGCCGCCGTCCGAAGCATGCGGCCGAGTTCCTCACTGCCAATCGTCTGCGTCATGTCCGCTCCGCTTCAACCGTTAGCAGATCGTCAGGGCCGGCGTGTCGCACGGGGCGTTCCACAGGGCCGTCAGTTCCGGATCGGTCCGGGCGATGCACATCTGGAACCCCGCCATCTCCTGCACCGTCAGGAACTCGCCCACCGCGCTCGCCTTGATGCCGATGCCCTTCTGCTTGCAGAGCTGGTGTACGCGGCGGGTGATGATGAAGAGTTCCATGAGCGTCGTCGCGCCGGCACCGTTCAGCAGGAAGAGGATGTCCTCTCCGGACTTGATCCGGAGGTCGGCCAGGAGCTGGTTCAGCATGACTTCGGCGGTCTCGTCGGCCGACTTCATCTTCATGCGGCCGGTGCCCGCCTCGCCGTGCTGGCCCATGCCGATTTCCATCTCATCCTCGCCCAACTCGAAGATCGCCTGGCCCGTTGACGGGTGCGTGGCCGGCGTCATCGCCACCGCCAGCGTCGCCATGTTCGTTTCCATCCGATCGGCGATCGCCAGGACCTCGTCCAGCGACCGGCCTTCCTCGGCCGCGGCGCCCGCCACTTTGATGACCAGCGTGCAGCCGACGAGGCCGCGGCGGTTCTCGGGCTTGTCGCGCGGGCCGCCGGCGATGTCCTCGTGCGTCAGAACCTGCTTGACCTTCAGGCCCTGCTTCTGGGCCATCTGCATCGTAATGTTGGCCGCCAGAACGTCGCCGGCATGGTTCAAGACCACGAACAGCACGCCCGCGCCACGGTCGGCCAGCTTGAGGGCCTCGATGCAGCGCGGCGGTCCGGGGGCCGCAAAGATCTCGCCCGGCACGCTGATATCGAGCATGCCCTTACCGACGAACCCGCTCAGGGCCGGCTCATGGCCG
>PMZT01000193.1:0-2667 GCA_003170085.1 Planctomycetia bacterium
GCCACATTGCCAAATTGTGCGCGGCGGGTCTCCGCACCCGCCGTGCTCTATTTGCGGCACAGCCCCGATTGCTCGGGGCTGTGCTCTGGGGTGGGAACTTCAGATGTCGAGACCGACTTTCGCCGAAGTCAACCTGGCGGCCGTCCGCGGCAACTTCGTGGCGCTCAGGGCGCTCCTTGCGCCCAAGGTCAAGATGGCCGGCATCGTCAAGGCCGACGCCTACGGCCACGGCGCGGTGCCGGTGGCGCGGACGCTCCAGGACGCCGGCTGCGACATGTTTGCCGTGGCCATGGTCGAGGAGGCGGTGGAACTGCGTGTGGCGGGCATCCACCGACCCATCCTGGTTATGGGCGCGATCCCGGCCGACGAGATCGCCGCCGCCCTGGAGTACGACCTGCGGCCGACCATCGACGACCTGGCGACCGCCCGCGAGATCGAGCGCCAGGCCGCTCCGCATGGCAGGACCGTCGCCGTCCATCTCAAGATCGATACGGGGATGAACCGCCTGGGCGTGCGGGCCGAGGACGCCGCCGCGGCGGCCCAGGCCATCGCCGGCATGCCGCACCTCGTGCTGGAGGGCGCGTTCACGCACTTCGCCTGCGCCGACCTTGACGGCCACGCGGCCACCGGCGGACAACTCGAGCGGTTTCGCGCGGCGCTCGACGCGATGCGCGCCGCCGGCGTGCTGCCGCCGCTGATCCACGCGGCCAACTCGTCGGCCCTCATCGCCGTGGCCGCCGCCCATTTCGACATGGTGCGGCCGGGCCTGGCGCTCTATGGGATTCGGCCGTGCTCCGCGGCGCGGTCGGTGCCGCTCGTGCCGGCCCTGGCCCTGAAGAGCCGCGTGGCGCATATCAAGTGCGTCCGCCGCGGCGAGAGCGCCAGTTACGGCCACCGCTGGACGGCCACGCGCGATTCGTGCCTGGCGCTCCTGCCCATCGGTTACGCCGACGGCTACCCGTGGGCCCTTTCGAATTGCGGCCAGGTGCGCGTGGGAGGCCGGCTGTGCCCGGTCGTCGGCACCGTCTGCATGGATGCCACGCTGGTGGACGTGACGGACGTGCCCGACGTGCAGGTCGGGCTGGAGGCCACGCTGCTGGAGGCCGATCACGACAGCCCGCTGAGCGCCGAGGCGGTGGCGGCGCTCTGCCACACGATTCCGTACGAGATTCTGACGGGCATCGGCCGGCGCGTTCCACGGCTCTACCCCAACTCCGGCGAAAAGTAAAAGGGCCGCCGCTCCCGCACAGGAGCACGGCCCTTCTGTCCTGACCTCGCCGGTTACCGGTTGTCCTACTTCTTGGGCGGCGGATTCTCCTTCTTGGGCGGCGGATTCTCCATGACCTTCTTGATCCGCTCGACCGCCGCCCGCGCCTCGTCGGCCGCCTTCGTCTTGGGGTAAACGTTGATAACTGTATCTTCGTACGTGGTGATGACGTCGTTGCGTTCGATCTTGGAATCGGCCTCGAACTCCTTGGCCGCGCCGAGCGCCGCCCTCGCGGCTTCCTCGAGCCCGCCCATTGGCTGCGGCGGCGCGGTCTTGGTTGCGGTAGCCGGCTCAGTGGCCTTGGCCGGCGGAGTTCCGGCGGGCGTCTCCGGCGGCTTCTCGGCTGGCGCTACGGGCGGCGCCCCAGCGGGCGTTTCCGGCGGCTTGGCGGCCTGGCCCGAGTCGGGGGCCTTGGCGCCCGGTTCGGGAGCCTTCGCGCCTGGCTCGGCGGGCTTCGGCGCCACCACCGGTGGGGTCGGTATCAACGGCTTCTCTTGCTGCGAAAGATAGATCGCCAGCACGGCGGCCCCGCCCAGGAGCAGCAGCACCCCGGCGCCGACGAGGACCCAGACGAGCCAGCTCTTCCCGGACTTCGCCTTTTGCGCCAGCGGCGCGGTTTCCGTGAGCGGCGTGCGCTGGCGCTGCGTGCGGCTCACGGCGCGGTTGAGCGCCTCCGACAGGTGCGAGCCGCGATCTTCCGCGGCCATCCGGCCGACCTGCACCGCCAGCGCGACCGCCGCCGTCGCGCCGCCCTCCGCATTGGGCGTGAAGTCGAGCCGATCGAGCGCCTCGACGAACTCCTCGGCCGTCTGGTACCGCTCCGACGGCTCCTTGGCCATCGCCTTCTCGAAGAACCGGTACACCGCCACCGGCAAGCTCGGCACGAACTGCCGCGGATCGGGCACCAGCTCGGTCACGTGCTTCTTCATGACTTCGCGATCGTTACTCGCGTCGAACGGCGGGCGGCCCGTGAGCAGGGCGTAATAGGTGGCGGCGAGGCTGTAGAGGTCGCTCGCGGCGGTCGGCTCCTCTCCGAGGGCCATCTCCGGCGCCATGTAGCGCGGCGTGCCCAGGCTGTGGCCGGGGCCGACGATGTCGTGGCCCTGGAGGACGTCGCGGGCCAGGCCGAAGTCGCTGACCTTCGCATGCCCGTCATTGGTCAGCATGATGTTGCCGGGCTTGATGTNNTTGACGTCGCGGTGGATGATGCCGCGCCGGTGCGCGTGGCCCAGCCCCTCGGCGGCGGCCCGCATGATGCGGGTGGCCTCGATGGGATCGAACCGCTTGCGCGCCGCCAGGTATTCGTGCAGCGCCCCGCCGTCGACCAACTCCATGACGATATAATAGGTATCTTTGTATGGGCAGATCTGGTGAATCGTGACGATGTTCGGATGGCTGAG
>PMZT01000193.1:2698-2924 GCA_003170085.1 Planctomycetia bacterium
CCCGCCGCTGCCGATCCGCGCCAGGATCTTGAATCCGTTGATGTTCGTTCCGACGAGCGGGTCGGCTTTTTCCTCGTGCGGCGTCTGGCCCGCACGGCCGGGGGTGGCGGCCGCTGCGGCCGAATCGCCGTCGAGCGCCTTCGCCACCGGCACGCCACCGGCGGGCTTGGCCGGTGCCGCACTGCCGCGCCGCGCCATCGCCGCCAGCGCATCGGCCGGCGCCGCA
>PMZT01000136.1 GCA_003170085.1 Planctomycetia bacterium
AGCCAGCGCAAGGCCATGCGCCAGCAGTGCGTCCAGTGGTTCCTGAAGGGCGAGCGCCAGCGCATCATGCTTCCGCCCGATGTGCTCGTGCTGATCGAGCAACTGCGGCGCCGCTTCGCCGACCTCGGAGTGGCGATCCCGGCGCCCGAGGAAAAGAACGAGATCAGCCAGGCGGTGGACTTCCTCATCTGGCTGGGCTTCGCCATGCGGGCCAACGAGATTCACATCCGCCCCGAGAAGGGCGGCACGCACGTCCACATGCACCTGAAGGGGCTGATGCGCCTCGGCACCCATTACGACCTGCTGACCCGCGGGATCGGGCAGCACGGCCTGTTTCAGGAGTGAGGGCGCCGCGCGCCACGTTTGCCGCTGAGCATTCGGCCATCTACAGTAATCAACACGAAGTTGTAACGCGGAGAAACCCATGACTTTCCTCGGAAATTGCCGCGCCACGGGCATCGGCAGCCTGCCGCTGACCGACGTGAACGAAGCCGTGGCCGCCGTGTTCGCCGATTGCCCCGACCTCCCGTACTGGCCGCAGTTGCCCCGGCGCGCGAAGGCCGAGGGGATGACCGAGCAGACGCTGGCCGGCCTGCCGGGCCTGGGGGTGGGCGAGGATGGGCGGCTGCGCCTCGTTCAGGATGAGGCGTTCTTCCTGGATGTCGAGCGGCTCTTGGCGGCGTACGAGACGGGCGACACCGCCCCGGCGGCGCTCCGGCCCGAGTCGGCCGCCGCGTTCGAGCCGTTCACCCTGGCCGTGAGCACGCACGACGTGGCCGAGGCGAAAGGCCAGATCGCCGGCCCCGTGACGGTAGGCATGGCCCTCCTGGGCGAGGACGNNGTCCTGCGGGACGTGCTCGTCAAGTTCCTGCACCTCAGGGTCCGCTGGCAGGCCGACCGGTTGCGCGAGGCCGGTGCGCAGCCGCTCATTTTCGTCGACGAGCCGTTCCTGGCGTCGTTCGGCACGCCGTTCTTCGGATGGAGCGTGGCGCAGGCCCGCGAGGTCCTCGAGGCGGTGGCAGCGGGCGCCCCGGCGGCCGGATCGCACTGTTGCTCGAATACCGATTGGTCGATATTTCTGGGGAGCAACCTCTCGGTCGTCTCGTTCGACGCCTTCTCGTTCGCCGAGAACTTCCTGGTTTACCGCGACGACCTGGCGGCGTTCCTGGCGCGCGGCGGAAACCTGGCGTGGGGCATCGTGCCCACCGACCCCGAACTCCTCGCGAGCCTCTCGGTCGAGAAGCTCCGCGAGCGCCTGCTGGGCCTTGTAGCCAAGGTCGAGGCCCTGGGCTTCAAGCGCCACCAGGTTCTTAGCCAGAGCCTCATCACCCCCGCCTGCGGCTTGGGCACCCGCGACCTCGCCACCGCTCAGCTTGCAGCGCGGCTGGTGCGCGAACTCGCGGCCGGCCTGCGGGCGGAAGTGATGGGGTGAGGGGCGAGGGTGCGGCGGAATTCAGAGGACGCAATACTGATCTTGTTCGGTCGAGCAAGGATACGGCAATGAGAAGTTCGGTATTGTGTGATGTGAAATCCTGAAATCCATCCCCTGAAATCCAAGGAAGACTGTGATGAAAATCAGCATGTTGCAGCGTTTTGCCCTTTGCGCAATTGCCATCGCGATCGCCAGTTGCGCCACGAGCCTTCAAGCGGCAACCGATTCGCCGGCGGTTCAGGCGGCGGAGGCCCTTCAGCCCAAGGCCAAGCCGCCGTTTGTCATTCCGACCGACGCCGCGGCGCGCGGTAAGCTCGTGGCCGAGGTCCGCGAGTACATGCAACGGGCGCCCGCCGAAGTCCGCGCCCATCCGTCGGCGGCCGATTTTCCGGGCGTCCTCGCGCCGAACACGCCGCGCGTCACACGCACGGTGACCGTCTCGGGCGACCACAAACGCTGGCAAAGCACCGGCCTTTACGCCAATGCCGGCGAAGTCGTGACCGTAACGCCCGCGGCGGCGCCGCCGGCCGGCGTGAGCATCGAGATCATCATCGGTTGCCACACCGATTCGCTGCTCGGCGACAAGCAGACCGAGTGGAAGCGGTTCCCGCTGCTCTCGCGCAAGTTCACGCTCGGACCGGCGGCCACGCCGGTGGCCAATGCGTTTGGCGGGCCGATCTTCGCGGCCGTGCGCGGCAACACCGGCAAGGCCAACTTCTCGCTCGATCTGCGGTTCGCCAACGTGGCGGAGGCCCCGTTTTTTGTGCTCGGCAAGACGACGCCGGCCCAATGGGCGGTCATCCGCAACGCCCCGGCGCCGTGGGGCGAGTTGGTCGGGCACAGCATGATCCTGCATTTCCCCTCGAGCCAGGTGCGGCAGATGGACGACCCCACGGCGCTCCTGGAATGGTGGGACAAAGTCGTGGCCGCCGAGGATCACCTCGTCGGTTGGCCGGAGCGCACCGAGCAGGAGCGCGTGGTGCCCGACCGGCAGATCTCCGCCGGCTGGATGCATTCCGGGTACCCGTTCATGTGCAACCTGGCATCCGCCCCGATGATCACCGACCTGAAGAAGCTGCGCACCGACGGCGACTGGGGGTTCTTCCACGAACTCGGCCACAACNNTACTGCATGGAAACCGTTTGCGGCAAACCGACCGGCACGGGCCACGGAGCGATCAAGGACCTGGACGCGCTGCTCAAGAAGCGTTTCGCCGATCCGCCCGAGATGGGACCTTTCGAACAACTCGGCCCCTTCATCGTGTTGATCCGGAAATTCGGCTGGGCGCCGCTGCAGGCGACGCTGGCTTCCTACCAATCCGCCCCGGCGGCCCCCAAGTCATCGGTGGAGGAACGCCAGGCCGAGTTCATCCGCCGCTACTCGAAGAACGCGAAGGCCGATCTCTCCGCGTTCTTCAAACTGATGGGCTATGCGTGCCCCGACAGTCTGCGGGCCGAGTTGAAGTCGTTGCCTGCCTTCGATTTCGCCGCCTGGCGCGCCCAGACGGGCGCTGCGAAACCGTGATGGAATCTGAATGTGTACAAGAGGAGCCTTGGAATGGTTGACCTTCGGACGATCCTGGCCGGCCTGGCAGGCCTGGGGCTGGCCTGCGGGGTTTGGGCCGCGTGGGCGATCGGCGAGGAGCCGGCGAAGACCGTTCCGGAAGGGCCGCCGGCCCCGGTCACGATCTTCGCCCCGACCAGTTTCTGGTACACGCCGATTCCCGCGGAGCCGCCGCTGCATCCGAACTCGGCCAATTTCGTCGCCGACTTCGTGAGGCAGAAGAAGGCGTACTATGGAACGGTGTCGATCAACCTGAAGGAGTACGCCAGCCCCGTGTACGTGGTGGATGAGAAGACGCCCGTGGTGCCGGTGACCGAGTGGGATGCCCAGAAGAAGGGCTTCTCCGATCCCCGCCTGGCGGAGCAGTGGCGGGCGGNNGCCCATTCCCCCCGGGGCGGAGGCCGCGGACGGCACCGATGCCGAGATGACGATCTATCAGCCGTCGACCGATACCCTGTGGGAGTTCTGGCAGGCCCGGCAAGTGGACGGCCGGTGGCAGGCCTGCTGGGGCGGGCGCATGGACCACGTCTCGAAGAGTAGCGGCATCTGGACCAAGCCGTACGGGACGACCGCCACCGGCCTGCCGTTCATGGGCGGCCAGATCACGGCGGAGGAGTTGCAGCGGGGCGAGATCGGGCACGTGCTGGGCATCGCGCTGGTGGATGCGGAACGCTGGGACGTGTATTCCTGGCCGGCGAATCGCTCGGATGGGTACAACCCGAAGAAAGAGCCGAACCGGATACCGGAGGGGCTGCGATTCCGGCTGGACCCGAAGGTGGACGTCGACGCGCTCGCGATGCACCCGGTGGGCCGGATGATCGCGAAGGCCGCCCAGAAGTACGGGTTCGTCGTGTGGGACAAGGCCGGGGCGATCACGCTGCGCGCCGAGAACCCCAAGTCTTACGTGAAGGCCGGGAAGGGTGATCCGTATCCGGCGCTCTTCAAGGGGACGCCGGCGTGGGCGATCCTGAGCGGCTTTCCGTGGGAGAAACTGCAGTTCCTGCCGCAGGACTACGGCCGGCCGCAGCCGTAACGCCGGCGGCTCTAATTAGGGACGCTTCCCCATTATGAGGTTGGTTAGGCAGGCCAGAAATAGGGAAGCGTCCCTAATTAAGAAATAGGGAAGCGTCCCTAATTAATTATTAGGGGCGTGTCGGCCGGTTCCGCAAATCAGCCAACGGGGAACCGGGCTTGCCGGCCTACTTCTGCACCGGCCGCTGCTTGTACACGCGGACGTAATCGAACAGGACGCTGTCGGGCAGGGTGGCGTTGGCGATTTTGCCGGCCCACGTGCCGACCTCGGTGCTCAGGATGATGTACTCGGGCGTGCCGGAGACGCCCTTGTCGGTCCGCCACGTCTCCTTGCCATCGACGTAGAAGACGTACTCCTTTTCGGTCCAATCAAGGCCCACCGTGTGCCAGCCGTCCGCCAGGTCGGCCTGCTCGTGGACCTTCGGCGCGGACTTGTGTTCCTTACCATAGCCGTCCCAGTGCAGCGTGTGCTGGATCTTGCCGGGGCGGTTGGCGAGATATTCGAAGATGTCGATCTCCGTGCCGCTCGCCTTCGCGTCGCCGACGACCTTGCCCAGCTTGGGCGACTGGAGCCAGAACGCCGACCAGAAACCGATCTGCCGCTGGAACTTCACGCGGCACTCCCAGTAGCCGTACGTGTGATCGAACTTGCCCTGCGTGGCGATCATGGCGCTAAGGACCTTGTCGCCGGACTTCGAGGAGGTGAGGACAAGGTGGCCCTGGCCGTCGAGCGTCACGGCCTCCTTGGCGTTGAAGCCGTCCTTGCGGAGCCCCAGGCCGCGGTAGATCCACTTCGTGGTGTCGAGCGTGGTGCCGTCGAACTCGTCGTTCCAGATGAGGTTATCATCCTTGGCCGGCGGCGGGGCCGAGTCGGCGGGCGCTGCGGCGCCGCCTGCTGCAAGGGCAACGAGGAGTGTCATGGCGCTGGCGAAGATCAGGCCGAGGATGCCGGAGCGTTCTTTCATTTGTTGCCTCCAGGTGTGCGGACGGTCAGTTAAGCTGATAATACTTCCTCAGCAGCCACTCGCACGTTACCAGGGCCAGGAAGAGGCCGAAGAGAATGGCGAACAGCGACGGGAGCGTCTGGATGCCGTATTCCTTATGGATGTTTTCCTTGATGGTCATGCGACCGAGGTGGTCCACGAGGTCGCCGAAGCTGGCGGGCTCGTAGTACTCGCCGCCGGTGACCGCGGCCAGGCGTTTGAGGAGCGTGCGGTCGATGCTCAGCCGGTCGAACTCCTGGTTGGGCCGGCCGACGGCGAAATCGACCTCATCCACGCCCAGGCGTTTGCCGGCCTTGCGGGCCTCGACGAGAACCTTGTACTGGCCGGGGTCGAGCGCCCCCAGGTCCGACGTATAGACGCCCACCGCGCCGGCCTCGAGCACCATCGCCAGGTTCTTGCGTTCGTTGTTCGGGGCGATCAGGACGCCCGTGACGTCGGCGAAGTTCGTGGCGCGGCCTTCCTCGGCCCGGACCTTGGTGCGGACGGTCACCTTCTCGCCCGGGTTGTAGAACGGCTTCAGCAGGGTGAGGCTGACGCCGGGCTCGGTCGAGGTCTCCTTGATCTCCTTGTTCGCGAGCCACCGGATGAGCTGGCTCCAGAACTTGACGTACGGCGAATCGCGGCCCAGGGCCTTGTAGGGCAGATACCACTGGTAGGTCGTGTCGGCGGTAAACGCCACGGAGCGGCCGTTGCCGTAACTCTCGGCCACAAGCACCGGCAGGGGACCGTTGGCATCGGCGCGATCGGGGTGGACCGCCAGGATGCTCGCCCCCGGCTTCACGCGGAGGACCTTGTTGCAGCCTTTCAGGTACGGCAACTTCTCGACCGGCGCGCCGGTCTGGTACGCGAAGAAGTCCTTGGTGCCGAAGAAAATCGGGTGGTTCGCGCCTTCGGGGGTCATCTTGAGGACGAAGGGGGTCGTCTCCTGGCCGATGGTGCGCGGCCCGACGAACACCGGCAGAATCTCCTCCATGGCCGTGCCTTCATAGCCGCCCGAGCCCAGGCTGTTGTATCCGCCCAGCATGACCAGGCCGCGCCCCTCGTTGATGGCGTTCTTGAGGTTCTCCATCTGCGGCAGCGTGAAGTAGCTGCGGTCGACGTCGCCGATGATGTAGACGTCGAACTTCCGCATGTCCTCGAGCGACTGCGGAAACGCCTTCAGCGACAGGCCAGACATGCTGCCCGACTGGAGGAACGTGCCGCGCGTGACCTGCACGAGCGAGAGCACCTCAACGTTCGGGTCGGTCTCGAGGAGGCCCTTCAGCGGCTTGTATTCCGGCCGCACGACGCCCTCGATATACAGCACGCGAATCTTCGGGTCCGTCACGAGCATGTGCACCAGGCGCTCGTTGTTCTCGGTGCGCCGCTCGGCCGGGTCGGGCCGGATGTACACGGTGTAGGTGTGGCGGCCCACGGAGGTCGGCGTGAAGGTCAGGGCCACACTCTGGGTGGCGGCTGCAAGGCGCAGCGGCGCCTTGGCGATGGGGGCCGTGCCTTCGCGCAGCTCGACCTCGACCGACCGGTCGGGCAGGCCCACCTGGGCCACGTCGACCGTGAGCCGCGTGAGGTTATTGACGGTGGCCTCTTCGGGCGCCCGCACGTTGTCGATGCTGATGTCCTGGAAACCGCTCTGGGCGGTCAGATCGGTGCCGATGCCCACGGTGTAGATGCGCGGCGGGCCGAGCGCCGCGACCTCGTCGGCCACGTTGCCGCCGGCGTTGTGGATGCCGTCGCTCATCAGGACGAGGCCGGTCGTCTCGCTCTTGCGGAGCGTGGCCATCACGTCTTTAAGGGCGCGGGTGATGTTGGTGGCGTCGCCCTTGGGCTCGGGCCACTTGCCCTCGGTCTCCGTCAGATCGTGTGCCCGGGTGTCGAACCAGAAGACCTTCAGGTCGAAGGCGGTTTCGAGGCGCTTGCGGTACTGCTCGATCTGCTTCGTGGCGAGGCCCAGGCGGTTGGGCGAGTCGGGATAATCGCTCACCGACATCGACCGCGAGGCGTCGACCAGCAGGTACAACTCGGTGCGATGCTCCAGGCGCTGCTCAAAACTCAGGGTGGGCTTGAAGACGAGGAGCACCATGAGAAGGATCGCCGCGATCCTCAGGCCCATCAGCACGCCCATCGACAGCCGGCCCAGGTAGTTGAACACGCGGAGGTAGAAAAAGACGACCCACGTGACGCCCGCCGCCGCCACCGCGAGCATGAGCGCCAGTTGCCCGCCCGACTGGGGGCTGCGGCCGGCGGCCAGGGTGATCAGGGCAAGGACCGCCGCCAGCGTCAGGCCGATGATGAGCTGCCACCACGGCAGGATCGGCTCGGCCGCGGCGTCGCGCGACCGGCGCACCGCGCCGTGAATCATCAGGCCGATGAACAAGGCGAGCCCGACGACGGCCACCGCCCAGGCCGTGAGCGTCAGGCCTTCCGGGTAGAACAGCAGCCGCGTTTCGTCAAGCGCCAGCATCATGGAAGAGGTCACCGCCGCCGTACCGGCGCGCTATCGGCCAAGAGGAAGGCCCGCCACCGCGTCTGGAGGCCGTTGAAGTCGAACCCGTAGACCGTCTGCATCGCCTCGTTCTGGGGCTTGCCTTCCTTGACGAGGCACACGAACTGCTTGAACTTGGCCCCGCCGATCTGCTGGAGGCAATCGACCATCGTATACGCCACCGAGTAGTCGTCAATCTTGAAATCGTCGCCCGAGCAGCAATCGAAGAACTTGCCGAGCGGCTTCGAGGCACGGGCGATCCGCCGCGCGTCGGCCGACTTCATCGGCGCCAACGACGGGTCGTTCACCACAGTCATGTACTCGGCCAGGCCCTCGTGCAGCCACAACGGCAGGTCCACGGCTTTGCGGAAGAGCTGGAAGAAGGCGTGCGTGCCCTCGTGGGCGAAGAGTTCCTGAAGCCGCCGCGGGCTTCGCTCGTCCAGCGGAATGCAGATGTGTACGCACTGCGGGTCGTGCGACGAATACGTTTCCCACGCGAAGTACGCCCCGGCGTCCTTGACGTTGTTATCGTCGAAGGTCTTGCCGAACTCCTCGAACCGAGTCCGCGAGGCGAACAGAATCAGCACGCACTTGCCGTCCCACACCCGTTCCTTGGGGTCGATGGTAAACGTGCGGCAGAGGTTGCCGTACAGGGCCTCGCTCCACCTCGCGAACTGGGAGGTCAGGCCGGTGTCGCCATCGCTGAAGATGAGGTAGTGCGGCGTCTCCGAGAGGCGCAGCTTCACGCGCAGCCGGTCGTTGACGACCTCCATCCGCTTCTTCTGCTGCGCGACGAGCGCTTCTTGGTTGAACGAGCCGTCGAGGTTCCGGTAATTGACGGGGAGGAGGAAGGCCTCCATGCCGGGCTTGTCGCTCTTGCCGCGGCTCTTGACGGCCTTGCCGCCGGGGGGCGCCATGAGCACGGCCGGGTCGTCGGCGGGCTTGTCCGCCATAGCCTTGGCGTCGGCGGACGTCTGGGCCTGCGCAGCGTAAGCCCAGGAGATGGCAGCCACGAGCCCGATGGCTGCCCACGTGGTCCCGCCGATGATTGTCGAACGGTTTCTCATAAAAACCAAAATCTACCCTAGTGGTGCGTTTCATCTAATCTGAGGGTGCCATGCTTTCGCGCCGTTGCGAAAGCATGTCCTGCAAACGCGACGCACGCTTTCGCGAGCGAAAGCCAAGTAGGGTGGGTCCTCCGGACCCACGCGGTTGCCTGCTTATACGTCGGCCGGCTTATGCCCAGCACCTTTAACCCGGAATCTCGACTCTGGCACCCGGGACTTTCCGCATTTCGCTCATCAGCCGCGCGGGCAGCCGCACCCGCTGCACCACGTCGCCGTCATCGAACCGCGTTTCGAGGATCGTGGCATGCCGCTCGATCCAGGCCAGGAGCCGCCCGTTACCCGCTTCCGCACGCACGGTCGCCTCGGCGGGCTTGCCGGCGAGGTGCTCGAGCACGATCTGCTGCAACTCGTCCAGGCCCCGGCCCGTCTTCGCGCTCACGGCCACCGATGCCGGATGCGCCCGCTGGAGGATGTCCAGCCGAATCGGGTCCTCCCGCAGGTCCGTCTTGTTGAAGACAATCAACTGCGGCTTATCCTTGCAGCCGATTGCATCGAGTACCAGCCGCACGGCCTCCATGTCGGCGTTCACGTGCTCCGTAGAAACATCGACCACATGGAGCAAAAGGTCCGCATGAATCGCCTCCTCCAGCGTGGCCTTGAACGAGGCCACCAGGTGGTGCGGCAGGTCGCGGATAAAGCCGACCGTGTCCGACAGAAGCGCCGTCACGTGGTACGGCAGCCGCCAGGCCCGCGTTCGCGTGTCGAGCGTGGCAAAGAGCTTATCCGCCACGTAAACGTCGGAGCCGGTGAGCGCGTTCAGGAGCGACGACTTGCCCGCATTCGTGTAGCCCACGAGGCCCACCGTGAGCGCCCCCGTCCGGGCCTGCACTTCGCGCTCCTTACGGGCGTCGATCTCCCTGATCCGGGCCTTGAGCTCGTTGACGCGGTCGCGGGCGATCCGGCGGTCGCTTTCAAGCTGCGTCTCGCCGGGGCCGCGCGTCGCGATGCCGCCGCCTTCCATACGCGAGAGGTGCGACCACATCTGCTTCAGCCGCGGCAGCGAGTATTCAAGCTGGGCAAGCTCCACCTGAAGCTTGGCCTCCATCGTGCGTGCGCGACTGGCAAAAATGTCGAGGATCAACTCGCTGCGATCTATGGTCTTGGTGTCGGTGACCTTTTCGAGGTTGCGCACCTGCGCCGGCGTCAGGTCGTTGCCGAAAACGATGACCTGCGCCCGCTTCGCCTGGGCAAGTTCCTTCAGCTCCTCCACCTTGCCATGCCCGATGTACGTACCGGGATGGACGCTGGCGCGGCGCTGCGACATCGTGCCCACGACCTCGGCCCCGGCCGTATCCGCCAGCCGGCCGAGTTCTTCAAGCCGATCGCGATGGCCCTCGAGGTTGGCGTCCGAGCCGCTGATCACTTCCACCAGGATAGCCCGTTCGCGAGCCACGCTGCGCCGCGTCTGTTTGAGTTCTTTCACTGGGTTGGCTTGCAACCTCCTCTTTGCGCTTGTCCGCCGAAGCCTTGGCGAAGGCGGGACTGGCTCGTTCCTACTTCGCGTCCCCTGTAATGATAAACACGGCAGCCCCCCAGGTCCAGTCGGCCAAAACCTGATTCCGCAGGGTGCCGCCACTTATTACTGCTTCACCGCAGAGCACGCGGAGAACGCAGAGAAAACAGAAACGACTTGAGGATTGGGAAAACAAAAAAGGCTGTTTTACCCAAGTCCGCCGTTTCTTTTTTTCTCTGCGTTCTTTGCAGTTGAATCCGTTGTCTTCGTCTTTTTCTGTTTTACCCCAAGTCGTAAGTCTTTTCCGTTTTTCTCTGCGTTCTCCGCGGCCTCTGCGGTGAATCTGTTGCCGTTTTTCTCTGCGTTCTCCGCGGCCTCTGCGGTGAATCCGTTCGTTTTCCGTTTTGCTCCGCGGTTAATCGAACGGCCAGGGATTATTCCGGCTCGCAGCGGACCACGTCTTTCATCCGCGACTCGGGCGTTACCCGGAGCGATTCCAGCTTTCCGCCGCGGTAAACGCCTTCCACCGTCGTGCCGTATGGTGCGTGCAGCTTGAACTCCACGTCCCATTTTTTCGGCCACGCGGGGAGGACGTAGATCTTGCGGCCGTCGAATTGCAGCACCATCGCCTGGAGGCCCATCATGCCGTTCGAGCCATGATCCTGGTCGGGAATCCAGTCGAAATTCGGCCCCCAGAACGCCGGGAACCGGCTGCCGCGGTCCTTCGTGGCGAACCGGTGGGCGACCAGCCGCGCCGCCGCGTCGGCCAAGCCCAGCATCGCCGCCTGCACCGGGTCCTGCTGCCATCCGGCGCTGCCCTTCACGTCGCGGGCGGCAAAGCTTGCCCGTGCCATCTCGAGGGCCTCGCGCCCCACGCCGTACAGCCGGTACGGGAAGATGGCGTACAGTTCCGGATTCTCGCAATTGTGCCGGCCGGCGTAGACCTGTGCGGGCGAAAGCAGCGTCTTCCCGTCCGCCGACGCCGTGGCTGTGGCGGGCAGGTCCACCTGCCGCAGCGGCACCGGCGGCAACTCGCCGAGCAACCGCCGCCACTCACGCCGCTGGGCATCGCTCGCCAGGTTCTCGGGCAGGGCGATGAGGCGCGGCAGCACGGCCCGCAGGCCCGCGACCTCGGGCATCGGGTTCGTGGCCTGCCACCACGTTTCGAGCGACTGGGCCGGCTCGAAGCGGATCTTGCCGCCCGTGTCGCGCGGATAGTGCTTGTCATAGAACGTCACGATGGCGCCGGCGAACGGGACGAGCACGTCCCTGGCCATCGCCTTGTCGCCGGTGTAATCGAACGTATCGAGCATCATCATCACCAACTCGATGCCGCCCTGCCAGTACCGCATGATATATTGGTTGTTGAGGACCGGGGCGGGCACGCCGTCGCGCTTCCAGCGGTAATCGTCGTTGCACGGCGTGCCCCAGAAGTACATCGTCTCGGGGTAGAACGCCCCGTCATGGTTGTAGTACAGGCGCGTCACGGCCTTCCGGAGGGGCAGGGTATCGAGATACATCCTGAAGAGCGGCTGCATGAGGTCGAAATCGCCGCAGGCCGCCATCGACCAGTACGGCAGGCGTGTGTTCTGGAACCAGAAACATCCGCCCCAGCGGCGATAGTCGCCGTCGGCCGCCGGAATATCGACCGTGAAGATCGAGCCGTTGAACTTGA
>PMZT01000101.1 GCA_003170085.1 Planctomycetia bacterium
AGGCGGACGGCCTGGCGGGTCTTGTCGGAGAGTTTCTTACAGAACTCCGCGGCATCGTTCCAGGAAACCATCTCCACCGGATTTGTCGCGCCCTTGAAGCTGCTCGGATTCGTGCCCATGATCGCCTGGTACTGGGCCTGGGTCACTTCCGTCACGCCCATGTAGAAGGGCTTGGAGAGTGTGACCTCGTGCTGCGTCTCATTGAAAGCACGCCCCTCTTCAGGATCCGGCGACCCCATCATGAACTTGCCGGCGGGGATGCGGACCAGTTTCATCGTGACGCCGCCGCCAAGGTCGAGGGTCAGTTCCGGCTTGGAACTGCATCCCGATGCCGCCAGGAGCACCGCAGCCGCCAACACCGCCAGCCACCGCCCCACCGCTTGCTGAGTTGCCATGACATGCCCCCTTGCCTGGAAAGGACTGGTTTCTTGCCTGCCCATCGCCAACCGGCCGCCCGCCGGACGGGAACGTCGGCACGGACGCTTCCACAGCGTGATTGAGCCGTGCATGATCCTATACCTCTGGAAGACCGAGGAATCATTCTATGGCCGTAGTGAGCGAGTGCAACCGATTTCACGGACGGACAGACACAATGCCGGCCGTCCAGCCTGAATGGCTGGGACGTAACAGCCGTGGGCAACGCCCACGGTTTCAGCGGTCGCCGAGGCGATTCCTTCCTTTATCCTTTCAAGCCCTGTAAGGACGCCACGGTCAGTGCGACGCGTCAAACGCCCCTCCCTCGTTGCGCCCTTACAGGGCTTCAAAAGAAAAGAACACAAAGAAGGAATTCACCCGGCATCATTCACCTCGGGCGTTGCCCGAGGCTGTTACGTTCCGGCCTTTCAGGCCGAACAACGCCGGGCGGACGCTGTTTGGGTGGCCATACGCCCCGCCGAAGCAAGCACGGCCACGCAAAAGCGGCCGCCGCGGCGGCTGCCAGCACGAAATCCAACAACGACCGCGTGGGTCCATAGGACCCACCCTACGTACTACAGAAACAGGCCTGGCTCGACCTTGAAATGGGCCGCGAGCTTCTTGATGTGGGCGATCGTCAGCCTGCGCTTGCCGTTCAGGATGGACGATCCAAGCGTACGATGACCGAGCAGGCGGCCAAGATCGGAAGCGCTCATGTCGTTCTCCTGAAGCAGGAACTTGAGCGCGTCCAGCCCCGTGATGGCCGGATCGCACACGGGCGGCTGCTGCCGATCGTATTGCTCCACCAGCGCGATCAACGCTTCGAGGAAGTCGCTCTGGTCGTGATTCAGACGACTCTCGTTGACGGCGAGAACATCCACAATTTCGCACACGTTGTCATATTCGGCGGCATCGTGAATCGGGCGCAGCGTATACGTCTCTCGCACCAATTCGGCGTAGTCCTTGGGTATCCGCTCGAACTTGATTCCGGCGGCGGTGCGATTCATAGCAAGTCCCTCCAATTCCCTGTTCCGTATTCGGCATGTTTCAAGATCAACAGCGTAAAGACCCTCTGCTTATCGTAGTGAATCGCTGCAATGAGGCGATAATGTCCGCCTCCGATGTTGAATACCGTAACCGTATTGCCGCTTCTCACCTGCACCCGGTCCGCGTGGCGAAAACTTGCGACGACATCGGTCGGCTTCCGCCACTTGGCCTGGGACGCCACATTGTACCAATGGCATAAACCCGGCTTGGCCTGCGGGTGCTTGGCGTAGAAGTCCCGCAACGTCTTCTCTTTTATTATTCGCATCGCGGTCATCCGGTGACAACATTCTGTATACACTCTTTTCGGTCAGGGGCTACTAAAAAAACACGAATTTCCGGATTTTGCGGCCGCGTGCGTGCAAGCACATACCCCACAGACTTGAGCGGGGGATCAGGTGAGCAGGTGAGCAGGTGAGCAACGGCTTCCCCCCGGCGCCCCACCTCCCTTAGTTATCGGACTATCGCCTTTCAGCCGTCTTTCCTAGTTTACCAAACCGAAACTTTTAAGTTGACTCCGGGGGCCTGACGATAGATACTTTGGGAAGATAGGGGAGATGCGCAAGATAGCGTGGCGCGTCGAACCGAAGCGAGGGGTCACTGCGAGGGAGCGATCACTATGAAGGACCTCTACTCCACGGGGGAAGCTGCAAAAGTCTGCCGGGTCAGCCAGCAGACGATCATCCGGTGTTTTGACGCCGGAAAGCTCCAGGGGTTCTATGTGCCGGGGTCGCGGTTCCGCCGGATTCCCCGCGACAGCCTGGCCAAGTTCATGAAGGAGAGCGGGATTCCGCTTTCGAATCTCGACTCCGGCAAGAAGAAGGTGCTGGTGGTCGACGACGAGCCGGAGATCGTCGATATGCTCGTCGACGTGCTGGAGCGCGACGGCCGATTCGAGGTCAAGACCGCCTCGTGCGGCTACGATGCGGGCCTGTTGACGCAGCAGTTCCGGCCCGACGTCATCGTGCTGGATTACCTGCTGCGCGACATCAACGCCGACGTGGTCACCAAGACGATCCGCGCGAACCCCGCGCTGACCGACACCAAGATCATCATCATCAGCGGCCTGGTGGAGGACGAGAAGGTCCAGGCGCTCTACGGCCTGGGCATCAACGCATTTATGCGCAAACCGTTCCAGTTCGACGATCTGGTGGCTAAGATCGCCGAACTCCTGAAAGTCTGAGCCCCCGTACAAGGACGAGCCGCATGGCCGCCTCGGGCCTCCAGCGTCGGAAGATCGAGGTCCTCCTGGACCAGGTGGACCAGTTGCCCACCCTGCCCGGGGTGGCGCACCACCTGTTGCCGCTGCTGGTCGCCCCGTCGCCAAGCCGCCGCGATATCCAGTTTGCGATCGAGGTCGATGCGTCGCTGTCGGCCCGCGCGGTGAAGCTGGCGATCGACCTGGGCCGGCCGGCCGAATCCGTGCGCAGCATCGACGCGGTGTTCCGCTCGGTTCCGCTCGAGGCACTGGCCGGCGACCTCCTCAGCCTTGAAGTGATGGACGAGAGCACGCTGCGCGACCTCCACATGGCCAAGCTGTGGCGGCACGGGCTGGCGGTGGCCATCGCATCGCAGGTCATTGCGAGCCGCCTGGGCACGGTGTCGCCGGAAGAGGCGCAGTTGGCGGGCCTCTTGCATCACATCGGCCAGATCGCCCTGGCCACGGTCATGCCGAAGGCGTACGCCCAGGTCCTCGAGAAGAACGAGTCCTCGGGCGGCGACCTGCTGGAGCAGGAGCGCGAGGTCTTCGGCGTCGACCATCCGGTCCTCGGCAAGCGGTTGCTCCAGCGCTGGGGGTTCGCCATGAGCCTCCAGAACGTCGTGTGGCTGCATCGGCAGGCCGTGGCACCAGCGGCCGAACACGGCAGTGGCACCCTTCTGCCCCAGGTCGTGCGGCTGGCCGATATCCTCGTGCGGCAGCAGGGTTTTGCCTATCCGCCGTGGGAGTCGGTAACGGAGAGCGCCACGGAGGCGGCCGAGCGGCTGGGCCTCTCGAATGCGAGCGCCGAGCAAATCGCGCACCAGGTGGTCGAGGTGTTCGAGATGAACGCGCAGCCGACGGGCCTTCTGGACGAGCCCTCGAAGGCCGACCTCTGGCCCACCCTTGCGGTGGCCAACGCGCACCTGGGCCGCCGGTACCGCGCCGCCCGCGCCGGCGAGCAGGCGTCGCAGGTCCAGGCGAATCGGGCGGAACTCCTTATCACGCTGAACGGCCGGCTGGCCACGTGCACGTCGGCCCGCGACGTCCTCCAGACGGTGGCGGCAACGGCCCGCGAATCGCTCGAACTGCGGGTCGTGGTTCCGTACCTCGTGGGCCGCGAGAAGGATTATGTCGAAGGGATCCTGGCCACACCCGATACCGCCGGCGAGCATTTTCTCTACGCGATCAACTCGCACGAAGGCATCGAGACGCTGATGCCCGACGCCGTGGCCGCAACGCTGCTGACGGTGCCCACGCGGGCCGAGCGGATCGAGGACTGGCTGTTCGAGCGTCAAGGCCCGCGCCTGGGCGAAGGCCCCTTCTTCACCGTGCCGATGATCGTTGAGGGGGCGAAGGTCGGCGGCATCGTCTTCGCCTTCCACGGCCCTGCCCGCGACCTGACGGCCCGCGAATCGGCGGCGCTCACGGCCCTGGCCGGCATGGCCGGAGTGGCCCTGAAGCGCGTGCAGGCCGAGGCCGATCTCGTGATGCTCACCGAGGAACTGGCCGAGGTCAACCGCGAACTTCAGGCGGCGCAGGACGAACGGGTGCGGCAGCGCAACGTGGCGTCGATGGGCGAAATGGCCGCCGGGGCCGCCCATGAGATCAACAATCCCCTGGCCATCATCAGCGGCCGCGCGCAGCAACTGGCGGGCACCGAGCAGGACCCGGCGGGCCGCGAGATGCTTCGCACGATCATCCAGCAGGCCCAGCGCATCAGCGACATCATTGCCGACCTCCACCTTTTCGCGCGGCCGCCCGTGCCGGACCTGCGGACGGTCGATCCGATCGAACTGGCGCAGCAGGTGGCGGACGAGATGGCGGCCGAGGGCACGCCGGCCCAGCTTCGCGTGGATGCGCCCGAGCCGGTGCCGGCGATCTGGGTCGATCCGCAGCAGGTGGCGGCGGCGCTCAAGGAAATCGTGCGCAACGCCGTTGAGGCGTGCTCGAACGGGTACGGCGGTGAGGTCACGATCAGCGTGCAGGCGGCCGCCGGCGAAGCGGCCGTGCGGCTGGCGGTGATCGATAGCGGCCCCGGCATGGCCCCGGAGGTGCGGGCGCGGGCGCTCGACCCGTTCTATTGCGGGCACAAGGCCGGCCGCCACCGCGGGCTGGGCCTTCCGAAGGCGTACCGCGCGGTCCAGGCCAACGGCGGGCAGATGGCGATGGAGTCGGCGCCGGGGCGCGGCACGACGGTCCGAATGATTTTTCCGGTGGCCGCCGGTAAGTCGTGAAGTTTTTTCCCAAAACGGGCGATACATAGATTCAGCCGGACGGTGTGACAACGGATGCGCATGTGAAAGGAACTAAATGATTATCGGACGCATCGGCCCCGGCCGACTCGTCCGCAACGGAAACTCCACGGTGAGGCGCGACGCCTTCTCCCTCCCCCCTCGCTCTCGCGGCTCGCCCTTACCGTGGCTTAACGACAATGGGGGCCGTGCGACGTGCCACGGCGTGTCGCCGGCCTCCTTTATCTGAATTCGCGGGCAGGCAAGGCGGGAAGGGATGGCGAACATGGCGACACCGGGTGCGGAAATCCTTCGGTCCGACACGACGGCGCGGGTGCTCGTGGTGGATGACGAGCCCGAGATCGCGTCGCTCGTGGCCGATTCGCTGCGCCACGTCGACCCGTCGCTGGAGGTGATGCAGGAAACGGATCCGCAGCGGGCGCTGGCCCGTCTGGGCGAAGAGTCGTTCGACTGCCTCGTCACCGACCTGGCGATGCCGGCGCTCGGCGGCTTGGCGCTCGCGCAGAAGGCGCGGTCGCTGAACGGAGACCTGGCCCTCGTGGCCATCACGGGTCACGCCTCGCTCGATGCCAGCGTCGAGGCGATGCGGATCGGCTTCACCGACTTCATCCGGAAACCGTTCGACCTGGACGAACTTTCGGGCGCCGTCTGCCGCGCCATCCGCGACCGCCGGGCGCAGAACCAGTTGGAGCAGCGGTTCGTAAGCCTGGCCGAGGCGAACGCGCAGCTCGAGACCGGGCAGGCGCAGTTGAACCAGAAACTCCAGATCGCCAGCCACGACCTCGTGCTCTCGGGCAAGCGCATGGCCCGCCAGATGCAGGACGTGGCCATGGCGTCGGGCGTGGCCCGGTCGCTCATGGGCGTCATCGAGCTCGAGGACCTGCTGGGCCTGTGCGCCGAACTCCTGGGTGACCGCGTGGCCTGCCACACCAGCACCGTGGCCCTCTACGAAACCGCCGAGTCCGCCGTGGGCCTGATGGTCCGGGCGTATCCCGACAGCGCGGACCCGCCGGCACTGTGCTGGCTGCGGCAACCGCTGCGGACGGGCCTCTTGTGCCGCGCGGCCCAGACCAAGAAAAGCGTACATGTCGATAACATCGCCGAGAGCACCCTCGCGCATGCCGACGAAAAGAACCTCTGGCACGACGGGCGGCTGCTGGTCGTCCCGATCGTCCACCACGAGCAGTCGCTGGGCGCCGTGGCGCTCCATCGCCCGGGCGACGGCGAGGACTTCACGCCGCAGGACGTCAAGCAGGTCGTTGAACTGGCCAAGGTCATGGCCCCGGCGATCCTGACGGCCAAGATGCATCATCAGCAGCGGTGCCGCATGTACGCCACCCTCGAGGCCATCGCCGACGGCCTGGAGCAGCGCGACCCGTACTTCAAGGGCCACTCGCTGCGGGTGCTGGCGTACGCGCAGCAGATCAGCCCGGCGCTCGAGCTCAGCCAGGCGCAGATCGGGGCGCTCCAGATCGCCGCCCGCCTGCACGACATCGGCCGGATCACGATTCCCGATGCCGTCACCGACCACGAGGGCCCGCTGACCGACGAGCAGTGGGAGATCGTGCGGCAGCATCCGGTGGCCGGCGAGCGGTTCCTCAAGTCGCTCGATTTCTTCGGCGAGGTCGCCGAGATCGTCCGGGCCCACCACGAGTCCTACGACGGCACGGGTTACCCCGACCTCCTGGCCGGCGACGAGATTCCGCTGGTGGCCCGCGTGCTCGCCGTGGCCGACTCCTTCGAGTCGATGACCAGCGCGCGGCCGTATCGGCCGGCGATGAGCGTCGAGGCGGCGCTCGAGCACCTGGAGAAAATGGCCGGCCAGCAATTCGATCCGCAAGTGGTCGAGGCATTCCTCGCGCTGCCGCGCGAGGCGCTCGAACAAATCCAGCAACTCGGCCGCTAACAGATATTCCCGACTGCCTGAAGGGGCCGGGCCGGCGAGAGCGATCTCGTCGGCCCGACGTTATTTCAGACACGCTGCACGCTTGCTTATCGTGCCCGCCCTTGACTTCGCCCTCCGCGAACACTTAAATCATTAGACCCACGCGCGCGAAGCGTTCGGCAATGGGGCGCTCTGCCCGTCGTTCGAGGAAACTTGACTTCATGGCCACCCGAGTCCTTACCATTACCGACCCGGTGCTTCAGGAGAAGGAGGTCCAGGAGGCCGCCAAGGCCCTGGCCGGCGGCGACCTCATCGTTTTCCCGACCGAGACGGTGTACGGCGTTGGCGCGAGCGCCGTGAACGCCGAAGCGATCGCGCAGCTCTCGCAGCTCAAGTCGCGGTCGCCCGACAAGCCGTTCACGCTTCACCTGGCCGATCCGTCGGAGGCCGAGCGGTACGCCGGCCCGCTGCCGCTGGTGGCGCAGCGGCTCATCCGGAAGGCGTGGCCGGGCCCGCTCACGATCGTTGCGCCCGACGCCCGTCCCACCCGCGCGGGGCCGGCCGGGCTGGTGGAGGAAGCGATCTATTACCAGGGAACCGTCGGCCTGCGGTGCCCCCGCGGCGCGGTGGTCCAGGCGATCCTGAGCGCCGCGGGCGTGCCGGTGGCCGGGTCGAGCGCCAACCTGGGCGGCCGCCCGGCGCCGCGCAACGCCCGCGAGGCCCTTGCGTCGCTCGAGGGCAAGGTCGCCCTGGTGGTCGATGCCGGGCCGACGATGTACGCCGTCGCCTCGACGGTGGTCCGCGTGGGCGCCGACGGCTCCTGGGAAGTCCTGCGCGAAGGCGTGATCCCGTTGCGGCGCCTAAAGCGCCTGGTCCGCACGCGTATTCTTTTTGTGTGTTCCGGCAACCTCTGCCGCAGCCCCATGGCGGCGGGCCTGGCCGCCCGCCTGCTGGCCAACCGCATGGGCTGCGACCCGGCGGCGCTGCCGGAGCACGGCGTCGAGGTCGAGAGCGCCGGCACGATGGCCATGCCCGGCTACGAGGCCAGTCCGAACGCCGTCGAGGTCATGCGCGAGCGCGGCATCGACCTCACCGCGCATCGCAGCCGGTCAATCTCCGTTGACGCGCTGCTGACCTCCGACTATATTGGGGTGATGACCCGGGGACATCGGGACTCGGTGCTGCGGCTGGCACCCGAGGTGGCCTCGCGCGTGGCCCTTGTCGATCCCGAGGGCAAGGACATCCCGGACCCGATCGGCGGGGATGTCGAGGAGTACCGCACATGTGCCCGGCACCTCGAGAAAGCGCTGGCTCAGCGACTGACGGAGATCGTCTGATGAAAATCGTTCTCGGAAGCGATCATCGCGGCTACAGCACCAAGGAGCGCCTCAAGCACTTGCTGGCGGAGCTGGGCCACGAGGTTCTCGATTGCGGCACCGACTCCGAGGCGTCGGCCGATTATCCCGATTACGCCGTCCCCGCCTGCCTGATGGTCGCCCACAAGGACGCCGACCGCGGCATCCTCTTGTGCGGCTCGGGCATCGGCATGACGATCACCGCCAACAAGGTCGCGGGAATCCGGGCGGCGCTCTGCCACGACGAACTGACGGCCGAGATGAGCCGCCGCCACAATGATGCCAACGTCCTGTGCCTTGCGGCCGACCTGCTGGGCGACGAACTCATCCGCCGCATGGTCGAGGTCTGGCTGGCGACGCCGTTCGAAGCGGGCCGCCACGCCCGCCGCGTGCAGAAGATGATGGCGGCCGAGAAGCACCTGTGCCCCGACGGCGAGAAGGTGCCGACGGTCTGCGACCTGGCACCCCCCCCTAAGTCCAAGGCCAAGCCCAAGTAGTCCTACGACGGCAGGTTTGCCAGGCTGTCGGTCGCGCCCACGAGGACCAGGACGTCGCCCTCGCGCAGGACCGTGTGGGCCATCGGCAGGTCCATGACCTGCTCCTCGACTGTTTCGGTGCCCTCCGCGGTGCGCTCCCTCACCGTACGCTTGATGGCCACAAGGTTGACCTCGTACTTGCGCCTGAAGTCGATCTCCGTCAGCGTCAGGCCGTACCACTCGGCGGGCGCGCGGATCTGGACGAGGCTGTGCCCGGGGGCCAGTTCCAGGTGCTCGATGATGTTCGGGTTCGCCAGGTTCCCGGCCAGCCGCTCGGCCACCTCTTCCTCGGGCAGGACGACCTGGTCGGCGCCGATGGCCGTCAGGATGCGGCGCTGAATCTCGCTCGAGGCGCGGCTGATGACGATCTTGACGCCCAGCGACTTCAGCGTGGCGGTCGCGAGGGCGTTGGCCTCGAAGTCCTCGCCGATGCAAACGACCACGGCGTCGAGGTCCGCCACGCTCTGCGCCTTCAGCGGGTCGGCGTCGGTCGCGTCCATGGCCACCGCCAGGGCCACCTCGTCGCGGACCTGCTCAACGAGATCCTCGCGCTTGTCCACGGCAATGACCTCGTGCCCGGCCTGGGTGAGCGACTGGGCCAGTTTCTGTCCGAACCGCCCCAGCCCGATGACCATGAATCGTTTCATAAGAGGACCTCCTTTGCGCGTCGCGGCCGTTACGCCGTCGCCACGTTCTCCGTCGGATACACGTACTTCGCCGCCTTCTCGGTCCGGCCCTGCATCGTCACGAGAAGCGTAATCGGCCCGATGCGGCCCACGAACATAGATAGCATGATGAGGCATTGCCCGAATGGGTTCAGGAGGGCCGTCGTCCCCGTCGACAGGCCCACCGTGCCGAACGCCGACGTCACCTCGAACAGCACGTCGAGGAACGTGAACCGGGCGTCTTCGCGCAGACCCCACGCCAGGACCAGCAGCGTGACCAGCGCCACCCAGACGGCCGCCACGGCCATGATCGCCAGGGCCCGCGTGACCGTCTCCCACGAAACCGTGCGATGGAAGGCCGTGGCGTGCGGCCGGCCGCGCAGCGCCGTCCAGATGCCCAGCACGATCACGGCAAACGTGACCGTCTTGATGCCGCCGCCGGTCGAGCCGGGCGAGGCGCCGATGAACATCAGCACCACCGTCATGAACTTCGTCGGCGGCGAGAGGCGGGCCGTGTCGGTCGTGTGGAACCCCGCGGTGCGCGCGGTCGTCGAGAGGAACCACGCGTTCACAAGCCGCTCGCTCCATGTCTCGCCGAACGGAGAGCAGTCCGGGCCGGCTGCGCCCGTCGCCTGCACGCCGCCGACCTCCGAGCCCTCGGCGGGCATATAGGCGGTCACGTTCCACACCCGCGTGCCGCCGGGCCAGGTCTCGAAAATGTACGCCAGCGCCGTGCCGCCGACGATCAGGACCGCCGTGACCACGAGCACGAGCTTCGTCTGGAGGGTCAGCCGCTTCTTGACCAGCGGCGTCGACGGCCCGCTGCCGATCAGTCGATACCGCAGCACCCGCACGAGGTTGTACAGCACGCCGAAGCCCACGCCGCCCGCGATGATCAGGAGCGGCAGGATAAGGTTGACCTCCCACGCCGAGCGGAACGCCGTCAGGTTATCGGCGTAGAGGCTGAAGCCGGCGTTGCAGAACGCCGCCACGCTATGGAAGACGCTGTAGTAGACCTGCTGGCCGGCGGAGATCTCGGCGCCCGTGCACGTCCGCTGCCACACGCCCATCAGGAAGAGCGCCCCGACGGCCTCGATGCACAGCGACGCGATCACCGTGAACGCCAGCACGCGCTTGATCTCGGTCACAAGGTCGTGGCTGACGACCTCGCGCATGACCAGCGAGTCGCGGACCCGCAGACCCCGCCACATGAAGATAGCAAAGACCGAGGTGAACGCCATCAGCCCCAGCCCGCCCAACTGGATGAGTCCCAGCACGGTGTACTGGCCCAGCCAGGTGAACTGCTTGCCCGTATCGACGACCGTCAGGCCGGTGGCGCACACGGCGCTGGTGGCCGTAAAGAGGGCCTCCAGGAAGGTCGTCTCGCGGCCCTCGGCCGTGGCCCCCGGCAGAAGAAGAAGCCCCGTGCCGATGGCGATGACCGTGGCCACGCTGCCGATCAGGAGGAGCGCCGGCCGCACGCGCAGCATGGCCACGTAACGGTTCAGCTCCAGCAGCCGCAGGACCACGTTGATGATGATGCCGATCTGCGTGGCCACAAGCAGGATGCGCTGGGCATGTTCCATGCGTGTGGCGTAGGCCCCCGCCACCACGGCGACATACGCCAGGGCCACGGAAAGCTCGATCCAGCGGTATCGGAGGAGTTCCCACCGCCTCCTTGCCAGAGCCAGGCGCAGCGGTGAATCGAGCATCATGGCCACGAGCGCCACGAGTTCGATGCGATGGAGGATGTAGCGGACACCGTCGCTCAGTTGGAAGCCGTACTCGAGGACAAGACTCCCCACGGCCAGGACGACGATGGGCAGCATCGCCGTCATGAGGTACGGCCGCACGCGCTCCAAGGCGCCGCGAGGACCGCGCTGCAAGATGATCTGCCCGTGCATCGTGCCGTTTCTCTCAGGACTGGGGCCAGTGCGAACGGTCCATTAAAGGCCCCCGCGGACCGCCTGTCAAGCATTGGGGTGTGAGAGTGGAGGTGCTCGGGGTCGCGCCGGTCCTGGCCGGAGGGGTCAGGCCTGGGCCTCGTCCGCGCGAAGCGACGCCGGACCGTCGGCGCCGGCGGAGGCCGCTTCGACCGGCGGCAACGGCTCCGACACCAGGCCCATGTTCTCGAGCGCCAGCGTCAGGCTGGCCTCGATGCCCTCGGCGTTGGGCTGCCGCGACAGGGCTTTCTGATATTGCTGAACGGCCATCGGCCAAAGCCCGCGGTCGGCGTAAATCAGGCCCAGGCGGTAGTGCAGGTCCACGTACTCCGGCTCGAGGTTCACGGCGCGGCCGAGGGTGGTCGAGGCCTCTTCCAGGCGCCCGGCCTCCCAGGCCGTCAGGCCGAGTTTCACGAGCGCCTTAACGTAGGTGGGGTTCATCCGGACGGCCTCGCGGAACTGATCGAGGGCCTCGTCGGTGCGGCCGGCGCTATTCAGCAGCAGGCCGTAGCGATAACGATAGTCGGGGAAGTCGGGGTGCGAGGCCACGGCCGCCGCGTGCTCGCGAAGCTCGGACTGAAGCACCTCGGCCGGGTCAAGTTCGTCGACGATGGCGCCCATCGCCTCGCCGGGCATGTGGAGTTCCCTGGCCAGCGCCACCGCCATCGAGGTTCTGAGCGCCAGCCGCGCCGTCTCCTGGTACAGCCGCGCCGAACTCGGGGCGATGCTCACGGCCATCTCGATCGCCTCGTCGGCCTGCTCTTCCATGCCCGCCTGCCGATATGCCACGGCCAAGCCGACGTAGGCTTCGAGATAGCTGTCATTGACCTGGCTGGCCCGTTCGTAGCACGCCGCTGCTTCCTTGGGCTGACTCAGTTCGACGAGCACGCGGCCGCGCAGGACAAGGGCCTCGAGGTACCGCGGGTTGATCGCCAGCGCCTGCCGCAGATGATAGTCGGCCGACTCGACATCGCCCACCGCGGCCAGCAGCTTGGCGGCGCGGAAGTGCAGGTCCGGATAGTCCGGGTGCACGTCAAGCGCGCCGCGGACCTCCTCGAGGGCCTGCTCGGCCATGCCCTGGTCTTCAAGGCAGTCGGCCAGTTGGCACCGGGCCTCCCAGTTGTCGGGCTCGATGAGAAGGGCATCCTGGTACTCGATGATGGCCGCTTCCATGTCGCCGCGCCGCACGTGGAGCGAGGCCAGGTTCATGCGCGTCTCAAAATCGCCGGGGTTCTGCCGCCGCAAGGTGGCGTAATGGTGAGCCGCGGCGTCGAGGTTCCCGTTCACGAGTTCCAGCGCCGCCAGCCGTTGCCGCGCCGCCACGTGCATCGGGTCCATCGCCAGGGCCGAGCGATAACTGCCGGCCGCACGGTCGGCGGCCCCCTGACGCTCCTCGAGTTGACCGATGACGTACCGGACCGTGGCCGCCTGCTTGCTCCGCCGCGCGACCGGCTCGAGCGTCTCGACGGCGTGCGACGGGTCGCCCAGATCGCTCAGCACGGCGGCGTAGGCAACGCGGGCATCGTCAAGGTCCGGATTCAGACGAACCGCGGCCTCGAGCACCTGCTTCGCGGCGGACAGCCGGCCCAGTTCAATCTGCTTGAGGCCGAGCGCCAGCAGCAGGTCCGGCCGGCGCGGATGCGCGTCGACTTCCTGCTGAAGCGTTTCGAGCGACACATCGGGCGGCGGCTTCAGGAACTTGCTCAGGTAACCCGTAAAATCGCCCGCCAGGCCCTTGCCGAGGAGGCGAAGGAGGTAGCTCATGTCGGCCCTCCTTCGTCGGCCAGGGCCGCCTCTAGCCCCGCCAGCCGGTGCTGCGCCTCTTCGCACTTGGCGTCGATCGCCAGGGCGCCGCGGTAGGCCTCGATGGCTTCGCGCGGGCGTCCCTGCTCGCGCAGCAGGTGCCCCAGCCTGAGGTGCGCATCGATCCACTTCGGGCGGAGGCGCGTGACCTGGCGACAACGATCGGCCGCATGGTCGGGCTGGCCGTTGCGTTCGTACAGCCGCACGGCCAGGAGGCAGGCCTCGGCGTAGCGGGGATTCAGGGTGATGGCCTTCTCGGCAGCCTCGATCGCGCGGCCGATCTCGCCCAGTTGCTCGGCGATGAGGCTGAGGCCGAAATGCAGGTCGGCGAATTTCGGATTCTGCGACGCCAGCCGCGCGAGCGCACGCCGGGCGGCGCGCAGCGTCTCGCGGTCCTCGGCCGTCAGGTCGTCGCGGCGCGACGACACCAGCGCCTCGGCCACTTCGGGGTCGCGCGCCACGATCCGCTCGATCACGGCGGCACGACGGGCCACAGGGGGCGGACGGCGTTCGGGCTTGACGCCCGCTTCGCTCATCGCTCGTTCGCCGATCTTCAGGAGCCAGATCAGGCTTGCGGCCGCATCGCCGCCCAGCGCGATCGCCTGGCGCAGCGTCTCGACCGACGAGACCGTGCGGCCGGCGGCGCCCTGGACGAACGCCAGGTCCCGCAGGTACTCGAAACGGCCCGGGTCCAGTTCGCACGCGCGCTGGAGGTGGCGCTCGGCGGCATCGCAATCGCCGCCAGTGCCCAGGATGAGTCCGAGAAGATGATGGAGGTCCGACGGCCGCGACGCCTGCGCCAAGCCCGTGCGCAGCGCCTCCTTGGCCTGGGCAAGGCGTCCGGCCCGCATCAGCCAGGCGCCGAGTTCACCGTGGAGGGCGATGTTGGTGGGCTGGGCGCGAACGCGATCTCGCAGCGCCGCTTCCGCTTGATAATCGTGACGCCGCACGAGTCGGCCCTCCTTCAATCGCGATCCGTTCGGACCGCAGTAAGAAATTGTCTTGGAACGGCCTTTGTTATGTGGCACAGCCGCCCTCGGCTGTGCTCTTCGCTCATTCACGCCCGAGGGCGGGCGTGCCACATTTCTGAGATAGTTTGCAAGTGCGTTACGGCACAATGAGCGCCGAGAAACCGCTCTCGGCCAGCCGGCGGCCAAGGGCCTGCGCTTCCACGTAGTTCCGTGCCCTGCCCACCTGGACCGTGTGCAGCACCTGGCCGTTGCGGACGGCCTCGCCCAGGTGCACCTCGTAGCCCGCGGCCCGCAGACGCTCGGACTCATACTGCGCCGCCGAGGGCGTCGTGAACGCGCCCGTCTGAATGGCGAACGCGGTCGTATGAACGCGGCGCCGGGCCTCGACGGCGGCGGCCGTTTCGGGGAACCGGTCGACCACGCGGTCAAAATACTTATCGGCCATCGGCCACTGGCCCAGTCGTTGAAGGCTGATGCCGAGGCGCAGCATGACCCTGTCCATCGGCAGGTCGTCCTGCGGCCCCTTCATGGCCTCGGCGTAATACTCGACGGCCTTCACGTCATACCCCTCTTCATAATTCAGGTTGCCGATGGCCACCTGGCTGAAGGCCAGGATCGGCTGGCGGGCCGGGGCACCGATGGCCCGCTGGAAGTCGGCCATGGCCTCCGACCGGCGGTTGAGGCGAACCAGGGCCTCGCCGCGATAGTAGTAGACCTCACCGCGCGATTCCGACGTCGGATCGGAACGCAGGAACTTTGTGAATCCATCGGCCGACCGCTGCCACTCGCCCGCTTGGAAGGCGGTGAAGGCGTCGTCAAAGGCGGCCCGGTCGGCCTGCATTTTTTCGGTGCAGCCGCCCGCGAAGATCGCGCCCGCCAAGACAGCCGCTATCCCCAACCGGTGCAACAACGGACCTCCCGTTCGCCGGACGACCCCGCAGAATCCCGCCACGACCGTGGAAACGGCTCCCACGCTCTCGCTAAATAGTATCATCGGCGCAACCCCCGGCATCCTTGAGGCAAAAGGCTGGAAACGGCATTATTATCGGACTTAGGGGCGAGTTTGTCGAATACGAATTGCGGCGTGGCGGCGTTTTGACGCGATTTCGGATCTGGAAGCTGAAAGGCCAGCTTTTGTAAGGCGGGTTTTTCTTGCAAGTTTTTCATTGACAGCCGCCCATCGGCCGCTCAATATTATCGGTAATTCTTGGTATGCCATGCTAGTCAGGGGGCCAGCCGCATGGGAAATGGAAACCTTCGGCATTTCGATACCCGGATGACGCTGTGGCAACTCCTCGCCCTTGATGACGCGGCGCTCGAACAGGCCGACGTGGTACTCCTGAACCTCTGCGTTGCCAAGGGAATCCCTTCCCTCGCCGATCTCAATATTGCCCGCTATGTGCGCATCGTGGACGATTGGACGCAGCAGTTCGCCCGGGTATTGCCGGGCATGGAGGAGAACTTCAGCAAGACCCCGGAGCGATGGGAGAACGATATCCGCTTTTTCCGGATCGGCATGCTCCAGGGGTTCCTGGGTCACGAGATCGGCATCCGCTACATTGATGAGCTGAGGGGAGTAAGAGACGTACGTTACACCGACCCCGGCGACCTCCTTCTTCATGGAATCATCGACACGAAGCAAGGGACCTGCGCCAACATGCCCGCCTTGCACGTTGCCATGGCGCGGCGGATGGGATGGCCGGTTTCGCTGGCCTGCGTCAAATCCCACTTCATCAGCAGGTTCGACGACGGTGCGGTCGTTCACAACATCGAGGCCACAAGCAACCATCCGGGAAGTTTTGCGTCGGGTTCGGATGAAGACTACATCGAGCAGTTTGGCCTGCCCCGAAAGGCGATTGAATGCGGATCTGATCTGCGCAAACTCACGGCCCGCGAGATGATCGGCGTCTTCCTGAGCCTTCGGGGGAGGCACTTTACGGACATCGGTCTACCGCCCGAGGCGGACTCCAGCTTCGCCCTCGCCCGGATCCTCTTCCCCTTTCACAGGCAAGCCTATATCGGCGCCATGGCGCCGATGCTGGCGCGGGGGGCGACGCTGTTCAACCGGGGCGAGGTCGGGCACCCCGACTCCCTTTTTCAGGAAGTGCGGCCTTACCTTTCACCCGTCCCCGGCCATCCGCCGCATTCGCCGTTCATGGGCATGTCGCACCCGCTCGCGCCGCCGCAAGCTGTGGTGGTTGGTTCAGTCGCCGATGTGGTGTCAAAGATGTTCGGCACCCCGATTACCCAGGGTATCAGGCAAAGCCTGAAGCAGGGAGGACCCGAATTATGAAAACCGCTACTGCCGGCCGCGCGTATGTGTGGCATACCAGGCAGAGTCTCCGGCCGCGCCAGGGCACGGCCTCAGACCCCTTGGGCTACGTCGACACCATGAACCTCTACGAGTACGTCGGCGCGAACCCGACCAAGGGCGTGGACCCGACGGGCTTGAGCGAAGAAGAGTGCCCAGATGGAGAGCCTGGTGATTCGCCATCGAGCGGCAGTGGCTCGCCGCGGTTAGATGACAGTGCCATTTCTGCCATTAGGGACGAATTATATAACAACTTTGGAGAGGATGCCAACCTTGACGCATCCGACCGTAGCTTGGGGATGAATGCCGGCGCTCCGTCGACGGGTGACTTCTCGAAGTATTCCCTGTCCATTGAGTCTGGCGGTATGGTCTACATGGGAAATAGCCTCAGCTTGAACGGCAATCTCATGACAGACGCGCAAACCCCCTCCGTCTTGTATTGCCCCGGCTCGCAGCCCTTGTTCTTTGATCGCGAGACAATGACATACAGAACTGCTGAGCCATTCGATTCAGAGGCAGGGATAAAATCCGAAGGTCCGGAACTTCTCTTTGCAAAAGCGGTAGACTTGCTCCGCCAAGTCTGGGCCCCCGCAACGATTGCTTGCGGGGTCGCAGAGACAATCTCAAAAGTGGTTGCCTGGGACAGTACATATAGTTTCCCGACAGGAGGCGAAACCGAAAGCGCCGACATCAATACGGCTTTGGGGACAACAAGTGGAAGTTTGCGAAACCAATGGGAAAAACTGGAAGGCACACCTTGGCCAAAAGATCCGAATGACCCCCTGCGCAATCAGGACGTTTCGCACAATGTCGCCAAAGCTGATGGCGGGGCTGATGAAGTCAGGAATATCGGGCCCATGCCCCACAATGAGCATGTGACCAAGCATGTGGAGAATGGGGATTTCGCGCGATGGGGAGCGCGGGCTAGGGTGAGGCCTAGATGAGTTGTCCACTGGATCTAACGAAGTTGATTCGCGCAGAGACAATCATGGGCGAGGACCTTGAGGATACAACGCTTCTCAAAGCCATGCTAGGTAGCGCCCAGAGCTATATGGCGAGCTTCGGCTGGTGCCCACCCGTGGAAGAAGTTTACTTGGCATTTGGCGTAGGCGGTGTGATCGCTGTGTTTCTATTCCACTTTCGCGAGAAGATTGGCCAGACAGACGACTGGCTGTGGGTTATTGAGGGGGACGTGCCCTCGGCTTATCTAGTTCTTGACGACGTATCTTCCCCCGCGGAAGTCCTCAAGGTATATTGTGAACTGATGGAGAATTGGGCAAGAGCCGTCCTCGACCATTCCCCTCTTGACGATGTGTTCCCGGTGCGTGAAGAGGCGATTACCGAGAATGCTGAAAGCCTCCTCCGAAGAATTGATTTCATACGCACCAAGCTGATTCCCGAATCTGCCTCCCGATGGGACGCCGCCAGAGGCGATGGTGTCCTTCCGGCCCCTCCCGCTGATGATCGGCGCTGACTTCGGCCCGGCAAAGCGCAGGGGAATTGAGTACCCCCACCGAAGGCCTACACCACCACTGCGCCCGCCGTGTGGCGGGGAACGCGGAGGGTCACGAGCAGGCTCAGGATCACCGCGAGGGCACCGATCATGAAGGTCCACTGCTGGCCAAAATACGTCCACAGGAGGCCGCCGACGAACGGCATCGACACCGCGCCCACGTGGTTCATCGCAATGCCCATGCTCAGGGTTTGCGTGTGCTCGGTCTTCGGGGCGATGCGGTTCACGTAGGTCGTGAGCGCCATCGCCGCCATGAAGAGCACGCTGTCGGCCACAAACAGGCCGTATAGCACGTACTTATTGGGGATGAACGCGTAGCCGATGAAGACCGCGATCAGGCTGGCGTAGTACGTCAGCAGGACCCGGCGTTCGCCCACGCGGTCGATGAGCCGACCCACGCGCGGCGACGCGAAGTACCCGATCACCTGGATGATGCCCCACAAGACCAGCATGTGCCGCAGGTCGGTCTCGTACACCTTGACCAGGAGGAACGGGGCGAAGCAGAGGAATATCTGCTTGCGCCAGCCCTCGAGGAACGAGAGGAGATAGTACAGGCCGTACTTCCGCTTGAACACGAGGCGCGGCCCGGGCGTCTTCACCTTGCGATAGATGCCCAGGCACGCCGCTGCGCCGCAGACGGCCGCGCCGCCCGCGACGATGTACATCGGCCGCATGCCCACGCCCACGAGCGACAGGATGAACGACGCCGCCAGCCCCAGGCCGAACCCGGCCGACCCGGCGGCGGCAATCTGCCCCAGCCGGTGCCCTGCCCGCCCAGGCTCGGCCAGGGCCAGGGTCATCGAGTTGGGCAGCGGCATCCAGACGTGCAGGCCCTGGCTCCAGACGAGGCTGAGGACGATCACCCACGTGAACTCATGGACCAGCGAGTACGCGGCAAGGCCCAGGGCCAGGAGGACGAGCATGGCGGCGCCCACGAGCGGCTCGGCGAACCCCGCCAGCGCCGCCAGCACGAGAAAGGCCGTGATGCCGCACGTCTCGCGGCAGGCCTCGAGGCGGCCCTGCTGCTCGGCGTTGACGCCGATCTCCTCGACCAGGAAGTTGGTGTTGAGGCCCATCTGGATGGCCATGGCAAAGCTCGCGCCCGCCACGGCCAGGCCGAGGAAGAGGAGACTGCGACGATGGAGAGAGGCGTCGGTCACAGGAAAGTCCAAAGTCTAAAGTCCAAGGTCCAAAGTCGAAGGAGCAAAGTCCAAAGTCTAAAGTCCAAAATCCAAAGTCGAAGGTATAATAACGGCTTTATTCAACCGCAAAGGCCGCAAAGAGCGCGAAGAAAAACGGATTCGGGTTAAACTGCAACGCCTTGAATTTCATCCGCTAAGCCCCGCACCGACAAGCCCCGCAAGGGGCGCCTTATTTAGCCCAGGGCGAAGACGAAGTCGAGCCCTGGG
>PMZT01000161.1 GCA_003170085.1 Planctomycetia bacterium
TGGGCACTGATGGGCACGAGCGCCAGGACGGCCGCGCGCCGGATGGCCTCGATCTTGGGCGACCCCACATCGTTGTCCGGCAACATCAGGTTGATCGGCTCCATCGCGCTGGGATCCCCCGGCGGAAAACCCTGCGGAAAGCTTTGCGGCATCACGACCGTGGCCATGCGCGCCGCACAAAACGCGGCGTAGTGCACGACCATGTTCGCATTGAAGAGCAGCGCCGTCTGAATAATCACGAGGAAGATCATCAGGGCGAACGGGAACAGCAGCGTCATTTCGATGGCCGCCGACCCGCCCTGGTCGCCGTGGAGGGTCTTCGGCTTCGGCTCGCGTGCGCGCCGGGTGGCCAGCAGCAGCACGGCGATAAGCCCCAGGAGCACCAGGCCACCGCCCATGATGGCCAGGCACTTGAGCGCCAGCGGGCTCGCCATCGCCACGGGCATCCACTCCGACCCCTCGCGGAGCAGTTGGATCCCCAGCCAGATCGCGCCGATCGTGGCCAGAGCGCTTGCAACGCTCAGGACGATCAACCCACGGTTTCGCGTGCCGTTCACGGGAGAACCCTCGATTCTGCCTGCCCTTTCGGCCTCAGGCGCCGATGCAACGTGCGGCAATACTCCAGAGCGACCCCCTGGCGATCTCCTCCGCCAGATACCACAGCGTGCCCACACACACCGCAAAACCGAACGGAACCCGGAACGTACTCGTCGGAACAGCCTCGTCCATCGTGGCGGACGGAAGCGGAAGGATTCGCATGGCCATCCACAGCCGTCGCAGGGCCGTGCGAATCTGGCCACGCCAGATGACGATCACCAGCCCCAGCGCCGCCCCAACGAGGAACGAGTAAAAGACCGCGTGNNCCACTGCCGATCATCGCGACCAGCACCCCAGGCCATCCCAGAAAGGCGCCCACGGCGGCCATCAGCTTCACGTCACCGCCGCCCATCCCGCCCAACAGGTACGCCACGAACAGAACGCCAAACCCAAAGCCGAAACCCAGAGAGTGATTGAAAAAGCCCTCTCGCCAACTGCCCTCGGCAGCCCCCGCGGCAACGCCCAGCGCCAGGCCCACGACGACCGCCGGGTAGGTCAGCCAATTGTAGACGTTGCCCCGGCGCAGGTCACAGATCGCCGCGGCGATCAGAACCAGCGCCAGGATCGTCCAAGACAACCATTGCCAAATCACTGACGCTCCTCACCGGTCACGGGGACCCAGCTACGGGGGCCCACCCATGAAACGCCCACGCCTGTGCCCTGGCCGGCTGGGCGCAGCGCAACAGAAGACCCACATGGGCGGGCGCGTCGGCTCAACGTTAGTACGGGTTCGCCGGATCGACCTTCTCGGCCGAGCCCTTGGCCGTGTCCCAGACTCCCTTTACCCAGGTCATAATTTCGCCCCGGAAGAAGATGAGGACGCCCAGCAGGGGCAGGACGATCGCCGCAATGATGAGGAGCTTTTCCAAGCCCTCAGCGCCGCGTTCGTCCTTGTGCAGCCGCTTCAACTGCGACACAATCGACGTTACCTTCATGACTGACTCCTCCTAACCTGGGTTCCTTGTTCCCAATCCCCTCAAAGGCCGTTACAGAAACGGCCATGTCACGTAAAAGGCAATCATCGCGAAGTAATCCGACAGGATCTGGAAGATCTGGTCGAACATCGCGATCAGCGGAATCGAGATAAACCCGAGCACCATCGCGTACTCGAGCATGCCGCCCTGCTCATCGCGATGCAGCCGCGCGAGAAGCCGGCCGCCGGGCATGCGCCCAAGGCCGCCCGCCACCCGCTTCAGCCCTGCTTGTAACCCGGACGTCATGGCTGTGCCCTCTCACCCACCTTATCATCGGCAAACAGGGGCTCCAGACTCGGCAGGTTCTGCAGGGCCGCCTGAACCGCCACTTCGTCGCGGAAGATCGCCTTGGTGCCCGTCCATTCGAGTTTGGCCTTCGTCAGCTCGCGTTCGCCCGGCGGCATGCGGATGACGAACAGGTCCTCCACCTGGTATCCGCCGTGCGCATCCAGCGGCAACACCTGGCTGATCTGAACCACACGCCGCGAGCCGTCCGAGAACCGCATCATCTGCACGATCACGTGGATCGCCGACGCCACCTGGGCACGCAGCGCCGCCAGCGGCATGTCGATATTGCTCATCATCGCCATCGTTTCGAGGCGGTGGAGCGCATCGACCGGCGAATCGGAGTGCAACGTCGTCATCGACCCCGCGTGACCGCTCGTCATGGCCTGGATCATGTCGAGGGCCTCGCCCCCGCGGCACTCGCCCACGATCACGCGGTCCGGACGCATACGCAGGCTGTTTTTGAACAGCTCGCGGATGGTGACCTCGCCGCGGCCGTAACGGTCCGGGCTGCGCATTTCCAGGCCCAGAACGTGCGGCTGGCGGAGCTGGAGTTCGCTCGACTCCTCGATGACCACGATGCGGCGATCCGCCTGGATGTCGGTCGACAGGATGTTCAGCAGACTGGTCTTGCCGCTCGACGTGCCGCCGCTCACCAGCAGGTTCTTCTCGGTGACAATGCACAGTCTCAGAAAATCGCGCGACAGTTCCGTCAGGCACCCGGTCTCGACCAGGAACTCCATGGTCAGGGCCTGGCGCGAGAATTTGCGGATGGTGACCACCGTGCCTTTGCGCGAGCACGGCGGCATGGCAATGTGCACGCGCGAGCCGTCGGGCAGCCGTGCGTCCATCATCGGATGATCCGGATTGACCCGCTTGCCGACGAACTGGAGGATATTCCGGATCGCCGCCATCAGCGCGTCGTCGCTGGAGAACTTCGCGTCGGTCAGAGTCAGGCACCCCCTGCGCTCGATGTAGATCTCGCCGGGGCCGTTGATCATGACTTCGGTGACCGTCGGATCGCGCAGATACTCCCCGACCGGCTCAAGAAAGTGAAGGATCGTCTTCTCGAAGATGTCTTCGAGACGGACTTCCTTGTGCTGCTCGCCGGGTTTATTCTTTGAGGCTATCATAACGCACAGTGTCCATTCCGCACCCCTTGATTATACGACTGAGAACGGCCTAAAGCCAACAATCCGGGGTGCCCGCGTTTTCGGCAACCCTCCTGCCCCTGAAGAACATGGCCCGCCCGAGGACCCCGTTTCAACCGCTTAGTGCCCCCCCCGCGGGGGCCGGTAACGGGAAACACCCGGTTGCCCTGACGCTGCCACTGAGTAAGGATCCCCACCTCCGGGGTCAAACGACGTCAACGCCGTCTTATTCCACGCTCTTGAGGCTCATGCGGCGGGCCGCTTCCGCCACCTCGTCGGCCCGCAGGCCCGCCCGGCCCGTAATCTCGGTGGCAATCACCTTGCCGGCGTCCTGGTCCTCGGCCGTAATGTGGATTCGCCCCTTCCGGTCGTACGAGTACGTGACCTTGACGTGGGCACCGGCCGGCCGGCCGGCGGGGAGGCCCGTGACTTCCAGCGTGCCCACGGTAATGTTGGCCGCCGGATCAGGGGCATCGCCCTGGACCACCTGCAAAATGATCTTCTGTTGACCGTCGTTGGACGTCTGGTAGGTCTTTGTGATGCTTGACGGAAGCCGCGTGTTCTTCGGAATCAGCACGTCGTTGCGGTACTGAAGCGTCCGATTGTCCTTGATAATCAGCCCCATCGCGTGGGCCGACACGTCCACCGTCCGGATTTTACCCAGCCGCGCAGCCGCCTCGGCGCTCAGCTCCGTCATCCGGCCCTCGCCCCGCAGCGAGCAGATGGCCGCGTGGATCGCCGCCCCCTGCGCCACCGTTTCGTCCACCGGAACGTCGGCCTGGACGGGCTTGCCGCTCATCTTTTCGAGGAGCTTCTGCACGGCCGGCATACGCGTTGACCCGCCCGTCGGGATGACCTTGGCGAGGCCGCTCCACGTAACGCCCGCCTCTTCCAGGACCATTTCGGTCGTCAGTTGCGTCATTGCCAGCAGGTCTTCCGACACCGCCTGGAACTCGTCGCGCGTGAGGTCGTAGTTGCCCCAGTGCCCCTTGTAACTCACCGGCACCTTGGTGCTGTCGCGCCGACTCAGCGTCTTCTTGGCGTCCTCGGCGCTCACCCACAGATACGCCAGCGCCTGCGGGTCCTCGCGCGGATCCTCGCTAAACTCCTTCCGAAACTTGTCGGCCAACAGGTTCACCACCCGCTCGTCCCAGTCCTTGCCGCCGAGCTGCACGTCGCCGTCGGTGGCCAGCGTGATGAACTCGTTGCCGCGCTTCTCGATGACCGTCACGTCGAACGTGCCGCCGCCAAGGTCGTATACCAGCGAAACGCCGTCTTCCACCGACCGCGCCAGCCCGTACGCCAGGGCGCTGGCCGTCGGCTCGTTCACGATGTCAAGGACCTCAAGCCCCGCGATCGCGCCGGCATCCTCGGTGGCCTTGCGGCGGGCATCGTCGAAATACGCGGGCACCGTAATCACCGCGCGGCGAATCGGGCCGATGTGCACTTCCGCGTCCTGCTTCACCTTCTTCAGAATCAGGGCCGAAATGCCCTCGGGCGTGTACGTCTCGCCATCGACCTTGAACCGCCACTTCGGATTGCCCATCTGCCGCTTGACATGCCACACCGCCCGCGACGGGTTGCCCAGGGCCTCACGCTGCGCATCGCGGCCAACGAGCACGCCGGTCTTGGTGAAGGCCACGACCGACGGCGTCAGCAGTTCGCCCTCGGCATTCGGCACCAGAACGGGCTTGCCCGACGTGTCGACGTACGCCAGCTTCGAGAGCGTCGTACCCAGGTCGATGCCGACAGCCCGACCTTCTTCGCCTTGGGGCGATTTGCCCATACGCGCAGCCTCTCCACTCTGTCCGACGACGGACCATTCTAAGAATGGCTGCACGCTTGTCAAGGAATCCCGGCACGCGGAACCCGGCATCTGTGCCGCCAGTGCCCGGTATCCGGCGCCCGGATCTTTGCCTTTGACTTTGGACATTAGACCTTGGACTTGGGTCTGTGGTTCTTGTCCTTGGCCTTTGACCTTGGACTTTGAACTTTGGACTTTCTTGCCGTCCCCCGTTTCTTCTCTTCACGAATTTGGAATCTCAGATTTGAGATCTCAGATTTGAAATCTCCGATTTGCGATCTCAAATTTGAACTCCTCAAATCTCAGATTCTCCGATTTTTCTTCCGGTCTTCCTTGAAAACTTAATACGGAATTCCCAAAATCGCCCGTGCCAATCGCCC
>PMZT01000014.1 GCA_003170085.1 Planctomycetia bacterium
GCATGTTCTGCCCCGGTCGCACATCATGCCCACGCAACGGATGGCGTGGGCATGCCACCCGGCAATTGCGTTGCTCGCAGCGGTTATCCTCCACCGGTACTTTTGCTTGCCCCGCCACGTTTAAGCGAGTAGAGTGCGCCGCCGGCGCCAAGTCGGGAACCGCGCAATCGTCGGAGGCATCAGGATGCAATCGAACCGTCTGACGCGCCGTTCTTTTCTCAAGCACACCGCCGTCGCGGCCGTTGCGGCACCGTATGTGATCTCGGCCGCAGCCTTGGGCGCCGCCGGCCGGCCGTCGCCCAGCAACCGCGTCGCCGTGGGTCTCATCGGCGTCGGCGGCGAGGGCACCAAGAACCTCCGCTGCTACCTCACCCAGCCCGACGCCCAGGCCGTGGCCGTCTGCGAGGTCGACCCGCAACGCCTGGCCAAGGCGAAGCAAACGGTGGAGACCCACTACGCCGCCGAGATGCGGGCCGGCGGCTATAAGGGCTGCGACACCACCGCCGACTTCCGCGACCTCATCGCCCGCCCCGACATCGACTCCGTCATGATCTCCACGCCCGATCACTGGCACGTCCTGATCTCGGTCATGGCGATTCGCGCGGGCAAGGACGTGCAGTGCGAGAAGCCGTTCCTCACCGTGCAGCAAGGCCGGTTCCTGGCCGACACGGTCAAGCGTTACGGCGCGGTCTTCCAGACCTCGACCGAGGACCGTTCGCTGGCCGTCTACCATCGCATGGCCGAACTCGTGCGTAACGGCCGCATCGGCAAGCTCCAGCGGATCATCGTGGGCCTGCCCTCCGGGCCTGGCGCTCCCGGCGACCCCACGCCGCAACCCGTGCCCGAGGGCTTCGACTACGAGATGTGGCTCGGCCCGGCACCGTGGGCGCCGTACTGCTCCGCCCGCACGCACTGGAACTTCCGCTGGATCTTCGATTACTCCGGCGGCATGTTGCCCGACTGGGGCTGCCACCTCTTCGATACCGCCCAGTGGGGCAACGACACCGATCGCAGCGGCCCCGTCGAGGTCGAGGGCGTGGGCGAGCGGCACACCGGCGGCCTGTATGACACGTTCTACAAGTTCAACCTGACGTACCGTTACGCCAACGGCGTCGAGATGACCGCCGACTCGAGCGGCCCCGCGATCCGGTTCGAGGGCACCGACGGCTGGGTCGGCAACAAGGGCTGGACCGCCCCCGTGCAAGCCAGCTCGCCGGAGATTCTGCACAGCGTCATCGGCCCCGGCGAACTGCACCTCTTCACCTGCCCGGCCGGCGAGCATCGCAACTTCCTCGATTGCGTGAAGACCCGTAACGACCCGTATTTCCCGGCCGAGATCGGGCACCGGGTCTCCACGCTGTCGCACATCGGCAACGCCGCCATGACGCTCGGCCGCAAACTCCGCTGGAACCCCGACGCCGAACAATTCGTTGACGACCCGGAGGCCAACCGGTACCTTTCCCGGGCGATGCGTGCGCCGTGGCACCTGTAAGAGGCCGTTTTTCGAGTCGTGCTCGCGCGATGGACCATCAGCCAAGGAGATTGCTCGTGACAATTCGCCATCTTTGCCTGCTCGCCGCAGCGCTCTGCATCACCTGCGCGTCCCTCTCGGCCGCCGAGACACCGGCGCCGGCCGCTGCCGGCAAGGTCACCGCTACGGCCACGGCGACGATCGAGGTAAAGCCCTCAGCCAACCCCCTGTCCGAGATCACGGCCGATCCGGCCAAGTGGAAGCCGCTCATCACGACCGCCGATTTCGCCAGCTGGAAGAAACCCGTCGCCGAGTGGGCGATGGTCGGCGAAGTCGCCAAGGATTCCGCCAACGACAAGGCCCTTGCCGCCAAGCCCGGCACCGGCATCATCTACAATGGGCCGAAGGGCCGCACAAAAGACATCTTCACCGAAGGCGAGTTCGGCGACATCGCCATCCACATCGAGTTCATGATTTCCGCGAAATCCAACTCCGGCATCTACTTCCTGGGCAGTTACGAGCTGCAGGTGTACGACAGCTTCGGCGTTGAGAAGGACGCGTACCCCGGCATCGAGTGCGGCGGCATTTACGAGCGGTGGGACGCGTCGCGCGGCAAAGGCAAGGAAGGTTACGAGGGTCATTCGCCGCGCGTGAACGTCTCGAAGGCGCCCGGCGAGTGGCAGACGTTCGACGTGATCTTCCAGGCGCCGAAGTTCGACGCCGCCGGCAAGAAGACCGCCAACGCCAAATTCGTCAAGGTCGTCTACAACGGCACCGTGATCCACGAGAACGTGGAACTCACCGGCCCGACGCGCGGCGGCGCCGCCGAGAAGGCCGCGGGGCCGCTCCGCCTCCAGGGCGATCACGGCCCGGTGGCATACCGCAATATCCGCGTGCTGGAGATGGGCAAGTAGCTGAGGAATCGGCCGCTCTGAGGAGTCTTCCTTGCTCCAGGACGCCGTACCCCAGGGTGAGCCGCCCGCAATCCCCGTGAGGGCCGCCGCGCGGCCGCAGGGCGGCATCTGGGGCGTTCTCCGCATGGCCCGGCTCAATCGCCACGAAATCGCCGGGTCGCTGGGCGACATGGGGACGTTCCTGCCCCTGCTCGTCGGCATGTCGGCACAATGCGGCCTGGATTTCGCGTCGGCCCTGTTCTTCGCCGGCGTGTTCAACATCGTCACGGGCCTCACGTTCGCCATTCCGATGGCCGTCCAGCCGATGAAGGCGATTGCGGCCGTCGCCCTGACCGAGCACCTGACCACCCCGCAAATCCTTGCCGCCGGCGTCTCGGTCAGCGTGGTCATCCTGTTCCTTGGCCTCACCGGGCTGATCGATTGGCTGAACCGGGTGATTCCGAGGAGCGTGGTGCGCGGCCTGCAACTTGCCCTGGGCATTTCGCTCCTGATGAAGGGCATGCAGATGGTCGCCGGCACCGGCCAGTGGCTGGCGCCCGATAGCTACGTGACCGGCCTTGCCGCGGCCCTGCTTGTGCTGCTGCTCTTCTTCTCGCGTAAGGTGCCGGCGGCCCTCGTGCTTTTCGTGGCCGGGCTGGCCGTGGCGGTCTGGACGCATCCCGAGGTCGCCGGGTGCCTGGGCATCGGCCTGACGCTGCCCGTCTGGACGCCGCCGGCCTGGGCAGACTTCGTCAGCTCCTTCCCCAAGGCCGCCCTGCCGCAGATTCCGCTGACCACGCTCAACTCGGTGATCGCCGTCTGCGCCCTGTCGGCCGACCTCTTCCCCGACCGCCCGGCTACCCCGCGCCGGGTGGCGGTGTCGGTGGGCGTGATGAACCTGGTGGCGGCGTGGTTCGGCGGCATGCCCATGTGCCACGGAGCGGGCGGGCTGGCCGGGCAGTATCGCTTCGGCGCAAGGACCAACGGCTCGATCCTCTTCCTGGGCAGCGTCAAGCTCCTGCTGGCGGTCCTCCTGGGAACCTCGCTCATGACGCTGTGCGGGGCGTTTCCGGCGAGTATCCTGGGCGTTATGCTGGCCTTCAGCGGCATGGAACTGGCCTTGGTCTGCCGCGACCAGACCAGCCGCACCGACGCCTTCGCCATGCTTCTGACGGCCGCCGCATGCATCGGCCTGAACAACATCGCCCTCGGATTCCTGCTGGGCCTGGCCATGACATGGTGCCTGCGTCTGAGAGCGTTTCGCGTTGAGGAACCCGCCGAGAAGCCGTAGTCCGGCCGCCGACGCCTTGCTTTCGCGGCCCCGCCCCCGTATCCTCCTTTGCGGAAACCTTACGAGCGCCGCATAAACGGAGCAACGAACGCCCATGGCCGAGTCACCCCTTATCCGTGTGTTCACCGCAAGGGCCTGCGCGGCCCCGCTCCAGGAATCGGCGGCGATTTTCACCCGCGAGACGGGCATTCCCGTCGAGATCGGCCAGTGCAGCCGCCACTGCGCCAGCCCGAACGCCGAAGAGGCCACCGGCACCGCGGGCGGCGACGACTTCCTCCAGGAGATCGCCGACGCCGGCATCTACGACCTGGCTATCGCCGGGGCCGAGTACCTGCTGGACGACGGAGAGGTCCGCGGCATCATCGCCAAGGGCCAACGCAGGTTCATCGCCCTCCGCCGCGCAGCCCTGCTCGTAACCCCCGAAAATCCCCGGCAGATACGCACTCTGACCGACCTTGCGCAGCCGGGCGTGCGTGTGGCCGTGTCGGTCCTGGATTGCCTCAAGGGCCTTTGGGAAGATATCTCGGCCCGCGCGGGGCTTCTCGACCCCATCCGCCGCAACATCACGTTTTACGCCAACGGCTGCATCGCCATCGTTGAGGCGGTCGCGCAGCAGAAGGTGGATACGGCGTTCGGCTGGACCGCATTCGAGCACCTGGGCGAAGGCCGCATCGCCACGATTCCGCTGCCCGATAGCCAAAACGTTTGCCGCGCCACCTCGATCGGCATGCTCGCCACCTGCCGCCAGCCCGCCGCCGCCACTCAGTTCATGGACTTTCTGACCACCCCGCCCGCCCGTAAGGCATACCTGAAATACGGCTGGCTCTGACCGCCGCCGGAGCCCTGCCTTTTCAGTCCTGATCCTTCCTCCTGCACTTTGGACCTTCTTCTTGGGGTTTTTGACTTTGGACTTGGGACTTTCGTCTTTGGGCCTTTGACTTCGGGCCTTGGACTTTGAACTTCTTTGCCGCCCCTCCGTTTCTCAGATTTGCGATCTCAAATCTGAAATCCTCAAATCTCAAATTCTCAGATTTCTTGGTCTCCGTTTCTTCTCTTCTCAAATTTCAAATTCTCAGATTTGCGATCTCAAATTTGAAATCCTCAAATTTCAGATTCTCAGATTTTTTCCCGTCCTCCCTTGAAAAATTAATATGGAATCCCGAAAATCGCCCGTGCCAATCGGCCCGATTATATTCTAACGAAAAACCGTATTTCGCTAAAAACGGCATGCGCGCAAGCTTTGGACGGGTTTTGAGGACCCTCACCGGCCCTGGCGCTAGCGCCAAGGCTGATTGTGGATAA
>PMZT01000075.1 GCA_003170085.1 Planctomycetia bacterium
CCGTCACCGCGTCCACCAACCCCTTCACGCCGCAACTGTTCAAGGGCAGCAGCAGTGGTAGCAGCGGTGGTGGTGGTGGTGGTGGTGGTGGTGGTGGTGGCGGCGGTCGCTAAACCCTGGCACGTTTCGCCGGCGCGCCGCCCGGACGCCTTCGCGCGGCGCCGCCGGACAACGAAGTGAGAGCGTCATGGAACTGATCGAACTTCGGAATATCTACAAGACGTATCACTTGGGCGAGATCGACGTCCCGGTCCTCAAGGGCGTTTCGGCGAAGGTCGCGAGCGGCGAACTCCTCGCCCTCATGGGTGTCTCGGGCTCCGGCAAGAGCACGCTCATGAATATCCTCGGGTGCCTCGACCATCCCTCGTCGGGCGAGTACTGGCTCGACGGGCAGGAGGTCGGCCACCTTTCGCCCAACGAACGGGCCCTGGTGCGGAACCACAAGCTCGGGTTCGTCTTCCAGAACTTCAACCTGCTGGCGCGAACCAGCGCCCTCGACAACGTCGTGATGCCGCTTTCGTACACCAACGAGAACATCTCGGGCCGGGAAAGCCGCCAGCGGGGCAAGGCGATCCTGGAACTCGTCGGGCTGGGCGACCGCATGCATCACGCGCCGGCGCAGCTCTCCGGCGGTCAGCAGCAGCGGGTGGCCCTCGCGCGGGCACTGATCAACCGCCCGGCCATCCTCTTCGCCGACGAGCCCACCGGTAACCTCGACTCGCACACCAGCCAGGAAGTGCTCGAGCTCTTCCAGCGGCTGAATCGCGAAGAACACCTCACGATCATCCTCGTGACGCACGACCCCGGCGTCGCCCAGCATGCCCAGCGGATCATCCACATCCGCGATGGCGTGATAGATGACACCACCGCGGCGCCCGACGGGGCGCACGGGATCTCGCCGACGCCGCAGGACAGTACGGCGGCGCCTCCCAGGGCCGGCGCGGGAGGTACGCCATGAAATTCTTCCGCACCTTGTACACGGCCTTTCGTGCCCTGTTCCGCAACCCGATGCGGGCCGGCCTGACGACCCTAGGCATCATCATCGGCGTGGCGGCGGTCATCGCCATGATGGAGATCGGGCAAGGCTCGTCATCGAACATCCAGAAGACCATCGCCAGCATGGGCGCCAACAACCTGCTCGTCCTGCCCGGCGCCGCGGCCAGCGGCGGCCTGAGTTTCGGCTCCGGCAGCGTCATGAGCCTCACACCCGAAGATGCCGACGCCATCGCCCGCGAATGCTCGGCCGTGCGCAGCGTGGCGCCCGTTGTCCGCGCCCGCTCCCAGATCGTGTACGGCAACCGCAACTGGATCCCGCCGTCCATCTACGGCACGACGCCCGAGTTCCTCGACGTCCGCGAGTGGACGAACCTGACCGACGGCAGCGCCTTCACCGATCGTGACGTCCGCAATAGCAGCAAGGTCTGCCTGATCGGCCAGACCATCCTGCGGGAACTCTTCCTGGGCGAGTCGCCCATCGGCAAGGAAATCCGCATCCAGAACGTGTCGTTCCGAGTCGTCGGCGTCCTCTCCTCCAAGGGCGCCAACATGGTGGGCATGGACCAGGACGACATCGTCATCGCCCCGTGGACCACCATCAAGTACCGCGTGTCCGGATCGACCACCGCCAACACCGCCCAGAGCAATGCCGCGGCTGCCGCGGCGTCGACCGCCATCAACTCGCTCAACCAGATTTACCCGAGCACGCAACTCGGCCTCTACCCCACGCAGTCGGCCACACAGGCGGCCGACACGCCCCAGCCGGTGCGGTTCTCCAACGTCGACCAGATCATGGTGGCCGCGGCCACGACCAAGGAAATCCCGCTGGCCATCCGCCAGATGTCGTCGCTGCTGCGCGAGCGCCACCGGATTCACGCCGGAGCGGGCGATGACTTTAACATCCGCGACATGACCGAGATGACCAAGACCCTCGCCCAGATAACCACGCTGGTCAGCCAGCTCCTGTTCTGCGTCGCCTTGATCTCGCTGGTCGTCGGCGGCGTCGGCATCATGAACATCATGCTCGTCTCGGTGACCGAGCGAACCCGCGAAATCGGCCTCCGCATGGCCGTGGGCGCCCGCGGCCGCGACATCCTGTGGCAGTTCCTCATCGAGGCCATCGTCCTGTGTCTCATCGGCGGTCTCCTCGGCATCGTGCTGGGAAAACTCGCCTCCTGGGCGGTCACCTATTTCCTCCACTGGCCCACCTTGGCGAGCCTGCCCGCCGTCTTCTTCGCCGTCCTGGTTTCGGCCAGCGTGGGCATCATCTTTGGATTCTACCCGGCCTGGAAGGCCTCGAGGCTTGACCCGATCGAGGCGTTGCGTTACGAATAACCCGTGCCCCAGGCCACGCCTGGGCGCCGGACAGATGGGGAGATCGCCTCATGCAGCGGAACAGTCAGGATACCTCGCGCGGGTTCGTTTCCCGGCACCTCGCCGTGTGGATTTCCGGCCTCGCCCTTGTGGCGGCCGCCGGATGCATGGTCGGCCCGGATTACCGGCCGCCGCAGGCCACGCTCCCGGCCGGATGGGTCGGCCCGACCACGCAGATGACCTTGGCGCCCGAGCAGCAGGCCGAGCTCGTCCACTGGTGGACCACGTTCCGCGACCCGGTGCTGACCTCGCTCGTCGAGCGGGCCGTCACGTCCAACCTGACCCTGAAGGAGGCCGAGGCCCGCATCCGCCAGGCCCGCGCCGCCCGCGGCTTCGTTGCCGCCGACCTCTGGCCGCAGCTTAGCGCCAACGGGTCGTTCGCGCGCAGCCGCGCGGGCGGACCGATAACCGGCAGAACCGCCCCGACGGCCCACAGCTTCTTCCAGGCGGGCCTGGACGCCTCGTGGGAGATGGACATTTTCGGCGGCGTCCGGCGGAACATCGAGGCCGCCGATGCCGACGTCGAGGCCTCCATCGAAGACAGCCGCGACGTCCTCGTCACGCTGGCGGCCGAGGTGGGCCTGAACTACGTCAACCTGCGGGGCTTCCAGCAGCGGATCGCCATCGCCCAGAGCAACCTCACGGCCCAGAAGCACAGTGCGGAGATCACGCAGCAACGCTTCAAGGGCGGGTTCGTGAGCGCGCTCGACGTGGCGAACGCCAACGCGCAGGTCGCCACGACCTCGGCCTCGATTCCGCTCTTCGAGAGCAGCGCCCGGCAGACCATCTACGCCCTGAGCGTGCTCCTTGGCCGCGATCCGGCCGCCCTGCTCCAGGAACTGGAACCCACCGCCGCCATTCCGGCCGAGCCGCCGCAGGTGCCGATCACGCCGCCATCGGAACTCATCCGCCGCCGGCCCGACATCCGCCGCAGCGAGGCCCAGATTCATGCGGCCACCGCGCGCATCGGCGCCGCCACGGCCGACCTGTACCCGAAGTTCAACTTCGCCGTCTCGCTGGGCTCGTCGACCAATAACCTGATGACGTTGCTCGACTGGGCCAACCGCGCGTGGTCGTTCGGGCCGTCGGGCTCGTGGGCACTCTTCGATGGCGGCCGCATTACCTCGAATATCCAGGTGCAGGACGCCATTCAGGAGCAGGCGCTGCTCCTCTTCCAGCAGACGGTCCTCGTGGCCCTCCAGGACGTGGAGAACGCCCTGATCAGCTACGCCAAGGAACAGGAGACTCGCAGGGCCCTGGTCGACGCCGTGACCGCCAATCGGAAGGCCGTGGAACTCTCGACCAAGCTCTACGCCGAGGGCCAGACCGACTTCCTGAGCGTCCTGATCGCCCAGGGGTCGCTCTTTGCGTCGGAAGACGCCCTGGTCGTGAGCAACCAGAACGTCTCGACCAGCCTCGTGGCCCTCTATAAGGCCCTCGGCGGCGGCTGGGACGAGCCGAAGCCGCCCGAACCCGCCAAGGCCCCCGGCGCAGCAAAGGAGCCTGCGGCGGCCAAGAAGTAACGAGGAGAAGGGACGGCGCCCTACCGCAGGCACTCGCCCGGCAGCGGCTTGCTGTTGGAATCCAGGACCTCAATGGCCATGAGCGAACCGTCGGCCTTGGGGTTCGAGTACCGCCACAGGACCTTCTTGTCGCGGGTGACCTCGAAGAGGCCCGTCCCCTCGCCGCCCTTGTTGTAGGCGTAGCAGCCGACGGCCAGGTTGCCGTTGGGCAGCAGGTGGATGCCGCACATGTTCCGGATCGTGACGCCGGGGACGTCGGCGGGGGCGAATTCCCACACCTTCTTGCCGGCGGCATCGTATTCGGTCACATTGTCAAGCGTCGATACGTAGGTCGTATTCTTCGGCGTGCGGAACGCGGCGAAGGTGATGTTCGCCGTCTTGATCTCCATGACCGTATCGCCCTTGGGCGTGACCTCGCGCAGGATCTTGGCGCCCTTCAGGCATACCAGGTAGTTGCCGTTCTTCAGCTTGCGGGCCAGGCGAAAGTTGCTGTGATCGCCCTGCTTCGACGGCTGAAGCTGGAGCGTGAAGACGATCTTGCCCGCCGGGTCCACCTCAAGGATGCGGCCGGTCGAGTTCTCGGCGATCATCGTGTTACCGTTCTCGAGCCGCTGACAGCCGAACGCCCCGCCGCCCTGCGTTACCTCGGACTTGAACTGGAACACAACCTTGTGGTCGGGCGTGACCTCGGTGACCCCGCCGTCGGCGTAGAGGACGTTGCCGCTGGGCAGCATCCAGGCATCGTGCACGAGGCCGGTCTTGTGTTCCCACAGGACCTTGCCGTCGGGCGCGAGGATCATGACGTGCCCGCTGCCGCCGACCAGCAGGTTGCCCGACGGGGTGCCGGTCATGAGCGGCGCATCGCCCGCCGCCATCACGGTTGCGGCAAGGCACACGCCCACGAGCGCCAACGCTTTGAGCCACGACGTCCGCATGGAAAATCTCCTCGGTTAAGGTGCAAGTTCCGTTTTCGTTCTGATGTTAGCGTTGTGGCCGGACACGGCGGGCGGCCACATGGGGCCGCCCCTACGCAGCGCGAATCGTAGGGGCACCCCCATGTGGGTGCCCTGAAACGGTCACAAACGCGGCTACAGGCAGCAACGCTAAACACGTGCAGTCTCCCCCGCCTCGACCCACCGTGTAGCGTTCATGCTATCGACGCGCGGCCCAAAGTCAACCTGCCGCGGGCCGCGGGCGGCCGTCTCACGCCTTCTTCACGGTGGCCTTCGTGGCGCCGGTCGAGATGCCGCCGTCCACGAGCAGCGTCTGGCCCGTGATGTAGGCGCTGGCATCGGAGGCCAGGAACACGACGGCCCCGTCCAGGTCGTGCGGCTCGCCGGGCCGCTTGAGCGGAATGCGGTCGCACAGGTACGTCACCCATTCCTGGTTCTGGTAGAGCACGTCGTTCTGGGCCGTGTGGAACCAGCCGGGGGCCAGGCAGTTGACCGTGACCCCGTGCGGGCCCCAGTCGTCGGCCAGGCTCATCGTGAGTTGCCGCGTGCCACCGCGGCTGGCGCAGTACGGGCCGAGGCCGGCGTAGCCGAAGACCGCCGTCACGCTGCCGATGTTGATGATGCGGCCGTACCGGCGCGGGATCATCAGCCTGGCCACCGCCTGGGCCGTAAAGAACGTGCCGCGCAGGTTCGTCTCGAGGATGAGGTTCCAGTCGTCCCACGTCACGTCGAGAGCGGGCTTGCGTACGTTGCAGCCGGCGTTATTGACAAGGATATCGATCTTTCCATAGTGTGCCGCCGCCGCCTCGGCCATCTTCTGGATGCTCTCGTGGCTGCGCACGTCCAGCTCGAGCGGCAGGGCCTTGCGGCCGAGGGCCTCGATCTCCTGGCGAAACGGCTCGAGCGAAGCCCGGGTGCGGCTCGTGATCACGAGGTCGGCCCCCGCCCGTGCCAGCGCGCGGCCCATATACTGCCCCAGCCCGCGGCTCGTGCCGGTGACGATGGCCACTTTGCCCGNNTACGTCTCAGCCCTTCAGGCTGGACGGCTCAATTTTGCGCGGCGGGTCTCCGCACCCGCCGCGCATACTCACAGGTTGCGCGACGTTACGGCCTCAGCACCACCTTCATCAACCCCGGTTCCTTGCGATAGAGCCGGTCGAACCACGCGGCGCCTTCGGAGAGCGGCGCCACGGCGCTCGTCAGCGCATCGACGTTGATCGTGCCGCGCGCCATCATCTCGAGGCACGCCGGATACTCGCCCGACGACGCGCACGACCCGTTCAGCGTGAGTTCGCGCGTAACGATCTGCTGCAGCGGCAGATCGACCTTGGCCGCCAGGTTGCCGACGAGCGTGACCTGCCCGCCCTTGCGGGTGCAGGCGATGGCCGTCTGGAACGCCGCGGAGACACCGACGACCTCGAAGGCGGCGTCGGCCCCGCGTCCGCCGGTTCGCCGGAGAACCTCGGCGGACGTATCGGCGGCATCGGCCCGGAGGCCCGCGCCGGCCCCGAGCTTCCGCGCCAGGTCCAGCCGCGACGGATCGAGATCAACCGCTATGATCTCGCCGCAGCCGGCGGCGTGGAGCGCCTGGATCACGAGAAGCCCGATCATCCCCGCCCCCACGACGACGGCCGAGTCGTTCAGCCGAATCGCCGTGCGGCCGACCGCGTGGAGGGCGATCGACAGCGCCTCGACCATCGCCGCCCGCTCAAAACTCAGGCCCTCCGGCAGACGGTAGAGGATGTGCTGCGGCACGGCTACGTATTCGGCAAAGGCGCCGTGGCGGCGGTACTCGGCGCACGAGACGCCCAGGACGCGGCGGTTGTCGCAGAGGTTCACGCGGCCCTGGCGGCAGAAGAGGCAGGTGCCACAGTAAACGGTCGAGTCGAACGTCACGCGGTCGCCCTTCGCCCAGCCGGTCACGCCGGCGCCGACCTCGGCGATCACGCCCGCGGCCTCGTGCCCCATGATAATGGGCGGACGGCGGCGGCCCGTGCTGCCATCCATGCCATGCACGTCGCTGCCGCAGATGCCGCAGGCCTTTACCTGGATGAGGACGTCGTGCGGCCCGACGGCGGGCGCCGGCACGTCCTCGTACGAGAACCGGTTGTACTCTTTCAGCACGAGCGCCTTCATGGAGGCTCCTTTCACGCGCCGCCGGCCGGGACTGCGGCGAAGCCGGCTTCCCCACGGCCCTCGCGCGGCCGCAGCGCGATAAGGCGGCATTATACTCGCCCTCCTCGGGCGGAGTTTCAGCTTTTTTGATGCCGCTGGGGTAACCACTCAGTTACGCGTGCAGACTCCCCGCCGTGAAGCCTCTGCCTCCGTGACTGACGCAGTGTCGTGCAAAAGATTTTTTACGCAAGCGGAAACAAGGGTTTGAGGCAGCCGTTCTGCCCCTCCCGCTGGCCCCGGCCAAACCTACCGATTGGTAGGTCGACGGGGCTTGAGAACCTACCGTCGTGTGGGATTCTGTGGTTCGCGTAAGACCGTAGCGGAATCGACCTTCGTGCCCCGCGAGCCCCGTGCCGGCCACTTCCTGAAACTGCAAAGCAGGTCTTGCTTTCCCGCGGAAACAGGTGTAATATTGTGCGTCTGGACGGGCGCCTGGGGGACTTCGCCTTGACGACACCGCGGCGCCGTACAGCGTTGGACCCGGCTTTCGGCCCGTGGCCGAGGGCACAGACAGGTAGGTATTGTGCACACTTAGTGGAACTCGTAAAACGCGATGGATACTCAACCCACAGCCGCTCCTGTTGCTGCAAGCGCCGCCGCCCCTGGCTCTAACATCACCGTCTTCCTCTGCGCCAACTGTGCCCGTAGCGGCCGTGTGCCGTCGGCGGCCCGGCCGCGCCCCGAGATGCCGGACTTCGGCTGGCCGTGCAAGGCCAGGCAGGTGCTCATCCCCTGCACGGGCCGGCTTCAGCCGGAGCACCTCCTGAAAGCGTTCGAGGCCGGCTCGGATGCCGTCGTCGTGGTCGCGTGCGACGAAGAGAACTGCCACAACCTCGAAGGCAGCCGCCGCGCGAAGCGCCGCGTCGAGTTCGTCCGGCAGCTTCTGGACGAGATCGGCTTGGGCGGCGCGCGCCTGATGATGTTCTACCTGCCCGGATCGGCCCGGCAGGACCTGGCGCTGGGTGTAGCCGCGCCGGCGCCCGCCGTGTCGCCCGAGGAAACCGCGAAACGCATCGCCGCCATGCGCGAAGCCGTCGCGGATGCCCTGAAAACGCTTACTCCCAACCCCTTGCGGCAGCCCGGCGAAGGGCCCGCACCGCACGAAATCACCGAAGAACTGGAAGACACGGATGACAGCGAAGAGTAACCTTGCCGAGGCCCTCCTGAGCGGCCGCACGGTGCTGACCGCCGAGTGCCTGCCTCCTCGGTCGGCCAACGCGGCGGCGTTCAAGAAGCTGGCGAGCGACCTGCCCGCCGGCCTCGACGCCGTCGTCGTGGCCGACAATCCGGGAGAGGTGCGCGCGTCGGCCCTGGCGTGCGCCGCCCTGCTTGAGGCCGAGGGACGCGAGACGGTGCTGTCGCTCGCCACGCGCGACCGGAACCGGATCGCCCTGGAATCCGACGTGCTGGGCGCCGCGGCGCTCGGCATCCGGGCGTTCCTCTGCGTCAGCGGCGATCACACGCAACTGGGCGACCGGCCGCAATCGGCCGGCGTGTTCGACATGGATTCCATCCAGCTCACGAGCGCCCTGAAGATGATGGCAACGCAGGCGACGGATTTCAGCGGCCTGAAACTCGATGCGGCACTTGAGTGCCTCATCGGCGCCGTGGCCCATCCGTACCTCAGACCGATGGAACTGAACCTTCTGAGGCTCGAGAAGAAGGTGGCCGCGGGCGCCGCGTTCCTGATCACCCAGGCCGTGTTCGACCTCGCGGCCTTTACCGAGTGGATGAACGCCGTGCGGCAGGCCGGCCTCGATAAGCGCACCGCGATCCTCGCGAGCGTGCTGCCGCTCGCGAGCGTGGAGCAGGCCAAGGCCCTCGCGGCCAGGGGGACGTACGGGCCGATCGGCGACGACGTTCTCGCGCGGCTGGCAAAGGCGGCCGATCCGATTAAGGAAGGGATTTCCATCGCGGCCCAGGCGGCGACGAAGCTGAAAGCCATGCCGGGCGTCCGCGGTATCCATATTCTTTCGGGCGGCTGCGAAGCGGTCGCAGCCCGGGTGATCCAGGAGGCTGGTCTTAGCAAGGCGTAACGCCTACAATCTACCATGCCAGAAAGATACCACATTAAGACTGCTGCAACGCCGGGCCGGTTTCGCCGCGTGGGCAAGTTCGGCAGCGTCGATTGGCGCGAAGACTGCTCGCGCTGCACGAACTGCGTCAAGGTGCGCTGCCTGTACGACACGTACAAGAAGGAGTCGGCCCACAATCGCGACCCGCTGACGGGCCTCCAGCCGCTGTACGAGTGCAAGGGGTGCCTGTCGTGCGTCCAGGGATGCACGAAGGGCCTGCTGGCCATCGTGATCAACCCCGAGTTCCTCGCGATGGGCGACGATTACTGGCGCCCCGACATGCTCGCCACCACGTGGAACCAGTCCGAAACCGGCCGCATCCCGGTCTCCGGCGCCGGCTACCGCGGGCGTTTCAGCGGCCCGGGGTTCGACGGCATCTGGACCGACATGTCGGAAATCGTGCGGCCGACGCGCGACGGCATCCACGGCCGCGAGTACATCTCCACGACGGTCGACATCGGCCCGAAGCCGCTGCGGCTCGAATTCACCGCGGACGGCAAAATGAAGACGGCGCCGTCCTCGCTCATCGAAATCCAGATGCCCGCCATCCTCGACGTGCCGCCGTGGTCGATGCGGATGGGGCGGGAACTGGCGCTGGCGCGGCTTGCGTCGGCCAAGGCCCTGAAGACGCTGGCCGTGGCCAAGCCCGCCGATATCGAGGCCGCCCCCGCCGATCAATGGCCCCTCGCCGTGCCGCTCATGGAAGCGGCCGACGTGGCGGCCCACGCGGAACTCCTCAAGAAGGTCCGCATGGTCGAGCTGGCCGACGGGCCGGACGTGCTGGAGACCGCCGGGAAGGTCCGCGCGATCAACCCCGCGCTCATCGTCGCGGTGCGGATGGACGTGAAGGCCGGCGCCGCGGCCCGCGCCTCGGACATGGGGCGCCAGGGGATCAAGGTCCTGCACCTTGCGGCCGATCTGCACGGGATGGAAAAGGGCGTCGAGAAGCCGCGCCACCTGAAGGATACGCTCCGCGAGATTCACGGGCGGCTCGTCAAGGACGGGTTTCGCGACGAAATCACGCTCATCGCCGGCGGCGGCGTCGCGCTGGCCGAACACATGGCCAAGGCGATCCTCTGCGGGGCGGACCTCGTGGCCGTGGGGACGCCGCTGCTCGTCGCCCTGGGCTGCCGCGTCTGCGGCAGTCATGAGGGCACGTGTGACGAGCCCTGCCCGGCGGAGATCAAGGGCACGGAAGTCGAGTATTCGTCGCAGCGCATGATCAATCTGATGGGCGCCTGGCACTCGCAGATGATCGAGGTCCTTGGCGCCATGGGCATCCGTGAAGTGCGGCGCCTCCGCGGCGAAGTCGGTCGCGCCATCTTCATGGAAGATATCGAACGAGAGGCTTTCGGTGACCTCATTCGCAAGTGAAACACGGGCCGAGGCGGATGACGCCGCGCAGGACCGCCGGGAAAACGAGTTCCCCGACGGGGCCGTCACGCGCGAGGTGCGCCCCGCCCCGGACCGCTATCGCAACGCCATAGGCAAGTACAAGGTCAACCGGTCGGCGGCGTGCATCGCCTGCGGCCAGTGCGCGCGGCTGTGCCCGCACGGGGTGCACACGAAGCCCGGCGGCTACACGTTCACCCTGCGGCCGCAAGACCACCTGTGCGCGGGGCCGGCCTGCTCCGGCACCGACCACGATTGCGTGGCGAAGTGCCCGCAGAAGGCCCTGACGGTCCTCCGCAACCCGACCTTCGACTGCATGGGCGATCCCCGGTGGACGGCCGACCTCATCCTCTCGACGTGGCACGAGGCCGCGACCGGCCACGCGCCGGCGGCCGGCCTGGAGTTCCGCCACGGCGATTCGGGCGGCGGGTTCGACCGGATCCACATCAACTTTCCCGAGAAGCCGGGGCCGCGCATCGACCCGGGCGAGATCGACACGGGCCTCGACCTGAACCATCGCGGCGACGGCCGCCCGCAGGTGCACATCGACCTGCCGATCTACGGCGGCGGTATGTCGTTCGGATCGGTCAGCATCCATACGATCCTGGGCAAGGCCCGGGCCGCGACCGCCTGGAACACCTTCACGTGCACGGGCGAAGGCGGGTACCCCGACCGCCTGAAGCCGTACGATGACCACGTCATCACGCAGGTGGCAACGGGCCTCTTTGGCGTGCGCGAGGAAACGATCCAGCGCGTCCGCATCGTGGAGTTCAAGTACGCCCAGGGCGCCAAGCCCGGCCTGGGCGGTCACCTGCTGGGCGATAAGAACACGCCGGCCGTGGCCCGCATGCGCGAGGCCGTGGCGGGCAACGCCCTGTTCTCGCCGTTCCCGTTCCA
>PMZT01000091.1 GCA_003170085.1 Planctomycetia bacterium
CCCGGCCCCTTCGAGTGCGGCGGGGCGTATTCCGTCCGGCCATTGACGCTGTTGTTGCCGAAGGTCCCGACATCCTTGACGTTCTTGGGCAGGCTTCGCGTGCCCGCCGGGATGTTGTAGATGATCCAGTACCACTTGGTCCGATCGGGCGCCACATGGTGCATGATGACCGCGAAACTTCGAGTTCCCTCGGGGGCGCCGCTCCACTCCAGCGGCAGCGTGGCGCTGGAGCCGTCGCCGGTGAACTCCGCCGGCAGCGTCCCGCCATCCGCCACTTCCGGGCTGCGCAGGACGAATGAGCCGCTACGGGCGGGTCGTGGCTCATCCGGATGCGGCGGACGGTTGGCGTCTCCCGGCGGCCGATTGCCCGGCGGGGCATCGTTGCGATCCACGTTCCGCACCGGCGTGGGCTTCACAACCGGACGGCTCTCTGCATTGATCGGCAGCACCACGCGGAATCCGACGTGATAGTAGGGATGATCCGGATCCTGCGGGCCGCGCCAGTACGACGGGTTACGATTCGAAACGCGGCTGTGACCGTTCTCGCCGTTATACCAGTTGCCGCCGCGCATGCCGCGATACGGCTTGCCGTCGGGCATCAGGCTGCCGCGGTCGGGGCCGGGCGGATTGTCGGTGGGGCTGTAGGCGTAGTAATCGCGCACGTACCAATCATTGACGAATTGCCAGACGTTGCCGGCCATGTCGTAGAGGCCGTAACCGTTCGCGCCGCTGGCGGTCTGGAAAGTCTCCTGCGTGCCCGGCCAGCCGAAATCGGCCTTGCGGTGCGGTTTGCCATCGAAGAAGCCGACCGGCGTCGTCCACGGCAGCGGGCCGGCGCGAAACGGGTTCTTCGACTCCGGCCAGTTGGCTTTCGTGGGGTCTGCTTCATTGGCCCACGGGAAATTCCAATAAGGGTTCTGCTGCCCGCCGCGCGCCGCATATTCCCACTCCGCCTCGGTCGGAAGCCGGAAACCGCTCTTGTTGAAGTCACACTCCCAGGTGGCCGGGTTGTAGCACGTCGGCAACTTCTGCTGCGCGCTCAGCCAGTTGCAGTAAGCCGCCGCACCGGGCCAGCGGATGCAGACGATCGGATGATTTTCTTTGCCGTCGAGGACCGCGAACCGCGCACCGTCCCAGCCGATCCGGCTGTAGGGCGACATGCTGCGCGTCTCGCACAAGAGGTCGCTGCCGCCCGCCGGATAGACGCCGCCGTCGCGCACCTCGACCTGCTTCTGCGCCAGCGCCGAGTTCAGGAACTCGCAATACTCTTTGGTCGTGACGTCGTTGATGCCGATGCGGAACGAATCGAGCCGCACCTTATGGATCGGCGTCTCGTCGCCGCCGTGCTTCGGATCCACAAAACCATGGTGGTCGCCCATCTCAAATGTACCCGCGGGAATGAGCGCCATGCCCGCGGCTCCCCGCTGAGGGCGGTCCTGCGGCGGCCGGTCCTCGGCCATCGCAACCCCCGCACACAAGCCCACGACCAGCGCGAGGACCGCCATTCTCGTTTTCATCGCTTCATCTCCTATTCAAGGTTCGATCCTGTCAGGGCCGCCACCTCTTGCCTGCCTTGTGGCCGCTACGGGCAGCGCGGTAACGGGAAAAACAGGGGAACCGGACAGCAGAGACAAAAGCGGGGCCGGAGCGGTCGCGCCCGGGAAGGGGGTGAAAATGGGTGTGGCGTTCCGGGGAAACAGTACCCATCTCCGCCCTCGTTTGTGGCCACGGCGGACGGCCGTACGCTATTTCCACGTCGCGGTCGGCGGCGTCTACTCCTTCGCTCCGTATTCGCGCAGGAGTTCGGCCACATTCTTGAACGGCTTGGCCAGGGCCAGCGGGGTTCTCCCCTCTTTGTCCCTGATGTTGAGATTGGGGCCAAGTTCCAGGAGGGTCTTGACCTTCTCCGCGTTGGCGGTAACGACCAGGTGGTGCAGGACAGTCTGACCTTGGTTGTCCTGGGCGTTCACGTCGCCTCCGCGTTCGACAATTATGGCCATGATCTCCGGCCACAACATCGTCAGGTGAACAGGCGTACAGCCCCGACGGTCCTTCACGTTGGGGTCGGCCCCGGCCGCCAGGAGTCGTCGCGCGGCCTTGTCCTGTCCCGAACTCCCGGCCAGGTGCAGCGGCGTAAATCCGTAATGATCCCGGGTGTTCACTTTAGCCCCTGCGTCGAGCAGAAGGGCCAGCGTCTCCACGCTTCCCCGCTGGGCGGCGATGTGCAAGGCAGTTCGTCCTTCCCAGTTCACGGCGTGGACCCGTTGGCTGTCCTCCTTCAGCGCCGCCTTCACCTTGGCGACATCACCGCGATAAACCCAGACAAAGAGGTCCGGCTTGGCACCCTTGGACTCAAGCAGTTCCATAAGCTCAGGCTTATCGTAGGTCATGGCGTAGGCCATGGGCGTGGCGCCTTGCTTGTCCTCGACCGACACTTTCGCGCCATGATCGATCAGCAGCGTCACCAGATCCTTGTCCCCCTTTATGACAGCCTGGAACAGCGGCGGCTGGCCGTTGGAATCGGCGGCATTTGCATCAGCCTTGTGTTTGAGCAGGGCCTCGGCGATGGGCTGGTAGCCCTTGGCGATGGCCACGTGCAGGGGCGTTTGGCTGTTGGTGCCATGGTCAACCTTGGCCCCGGCGTCCAGCAGCGCCTGGACCATGTCCTCGTTCCCCATCTGGACGGCCATGAACAGCGGTGTGCTATCCGCGTCATGTTGATCCTCCAGCAGTTCGGGACTGCTCTTGACCAGGGCCTTGACTTTGTCGGCCTCGCCGACCTTGATGGCGTCATGAAGCCGATTGCCCAGGACAGGACCGGCGAGAGCGGCGGTCAGCAGACACGCCATAAGGGAAGTCCGAATAGACATGCCGATTCTCCTTGTGACGACCGAACGCTTGCACATGTGATACCCCAACGCGCCCTCGCCCGGGTCCCTTGGGGGCTCACTTGGGAACCCATACTCATCTCCGCCTTCGTTTGCGGCCGCAACGGCGAGCCGCCGGGCGCTATTTCCACGTCACCGTCGGCGGCTCGGCGTAGTCCGCGTAGCGCGACGCAACGGCGCCGGCCTTCTCGTCGCCCTCGTGAAAATAGACACGGTAGCGGAAGGTCATTTCCTTGCCCTCGGCCAGCGTGACCTCGTTCTTGGCGGCGCCCTTCTCGAAGCTGGCGACCGCGAACGGGTTGGTCGAGACCAGGCCGTAATCGCGCGCGTGCCAGCGCGTGGGGAACGCCGGGTTGCCGGGCGTATCGAAGATCGCGTAGCCGAGCCTCTTGCCGCCGACCATGCCGGAGACGTCGCACCAGTCGGCCCGCTTGCCCCAGGCGGCGGTGCCGGCGAGGCCGGTCGAAAGGACGAGCCGCCCTTCCGAACCGTACTTATCGGAGCGAAACTCCGTCCGCATCCGCGTGGAGATGATGCCGCCTTCCTTCGTGTCGCCGAACGTGACCTTGCCGTACTTCGCCTGCAGCGTGACCTCGACGTCGAGGAGCCGCGCGCCGGCGGGCATCCGCCAGATGCGGACCGTGCGCACCTCGGCCATGTCGGGCTTCTTGGCGGCATCGGTCCAGTCGAGCGTCTCGCGGAAACCGCCGGCCACGGGGCCGCTCGTCACGTTCTCGAAGCTCTTGTGAACCTGCCAGCCCGCCTTGTCGGCGATCGACCAATTGTCCACGCCGCTCACCTCGCCGTACGCGATCCAGAGGCTCGTGTGGTGCGGGTGATCCTTCGGGGCCTTGTCGGCGGGGTCGGCCTCGGCACAGGTGTACGGCCGCGTCATGGACGCCTGATCCGGGCCGAAGACGGGCCAGAAATACGGCCGCCGGAGCTGGTTCGCGCCGATCTTGGGGTTCGTAAAGTGGTACGAGGTGAACGGTTTGCCGTCGATGCCGATGTCGATCGTCTCGGCGCCCTGCTTCACGTCAACGGCCTTCGCGTCGCCCGCGCCCTCGGCGCCAAGGTCCACGGTGTAGGACTTCGTGGCACCGGCGGCAAGGCTGTCGAGCAGCCAGCAGAGCTTGCCGTCGATCACCTGGCACGGCACCTCCCTGGCACCGTCCATCATCTTCGCCTTGGCGGCCCCGTCGGGCAGGGCAACGCACATCGGCACGTTCGCGCGGGCCTGCTTGCCCGCATCGACCACGAGCGTCTTGCCGGCGCCGGCCGCGGGCAGAGCGGCAGCCAGGAGGACCGCGGCAACCGGCAGGAGGGTGCGGACGAGCGCGAGGCGGCTTCTTGTGTTCATGGTCGGCTCCCGAAAATCTCTGTTCGAACAGGCTTCCGCTTCAGGGCGCGGCCGCTCAATCTTAACCGCGTCACTTTCGTGTTTTGCGCGGCGGGTCTCCACACCCGCCGCGCAAATCGCAATGTAGCGCGGCCGCCCTACTCCGCCATCTTCTCCCACCGCGCGCGGCAGGCCTTGAGGAACTCGACCGGGTCGCCCTTGGCTGAGCACTCGAGCATCGAGTAGCCGGTGAAGTCGATCCCCTTGAGGAGTTTGAAAAACTCCTCGAACGGATAGCCCTTATCCACATCCTTGACGTGCGCGTGGCGGATCCACGCCTTGCAAAGCTCGAACGACTCCTTGACCGAGCCGCTCTTGACATCGTTGCCGTTCGAGTTCCAGCACAGGCCCGCGTTCGGGTGCTTGCAGAACTCCATGATCTTGGCGCAGCGGGGCGGTTCGGCGGTGCCGCTGCCGTGCATCTCCATCACGACGACGACGTTCTTCGACTTGCCGAACTCGGCCACCTCGGCGATCAACTCGCCGATCTGCTTCAGCGTCTGCTCCTCGGGCACGTCCTTCGCCAGGCCGTTCGGCCGCACCTTGACGCCCCACGCGCCCAGGTCGCCGGCAAGCTGGACGAAGGACTTGGCGGTCTCGATCTGCTTCTTTACGTCGTCAGGCTTGGTCGAGTGGAATTCGCAGATCGACCCGAGCGAGTAGAGGCGGACCTTCGTCTTCGAGAAGAGTTCCCTGACCTTCGCCCGCCCGGCGACATCGAGCGACGGCTCGACCTTGTGGGCGTGCTCGGTCCGCAGTTCCACGCCCTCCATACCGGACTTCTCGCACACGTCGATCAGCGTCGGCAGGTCCATCTTGGCGCCGACCTGGTACGTGCACAGGCCCAGGTGGCTGCGTCGAAAACCCGCCGGGGTGGGCGGTTTCGAGTCTTGCGCGGCGGCCTCGGCGGCCGTCACGATCCGCGTGCGCCCGGCCATGCCGCCGGCCAGCGCACCGGCTGCAACGACGAGGCTGCCCTGGAGCAGTTTGCGGCGGGTTACTGTGTCGAACATCGGTGTTCCTTTCGATCTAGTCCCTAACCAAACGTGATTTTGTTTCTGCGGCGTAAAAAAGCCTCGAAATCCCCTGGCGGGTGCGGTTAAGAAAGACGTTGTCAAGGTGGCCCCGCAACCGAAGAAAGGGATTTCGAGTAAACGCCATTACACGAAAAAGGCGGGTCCAACGCAAGCGAAGAATCGGCCGGCGGCCGCGGAGGGTGCGCCAACACTTTCTGGCAACGGCTCTTCCGGCGGGTGGCATGCCCACGCCGCTGTTCGCGTGGGCATGTTCTCCGCCGATCATAAAGCATGCCCACGCAACGGACAGCGTGGGCATGCCACCCTGCCATAAAACATTGGCACACCCGCCGCAGAAAATCCAATGGCCGGACCAGCCGCGGCCGATGCGCGCGGCCCGCAACCTTCAATACGAGTTAGCGGATCGGACGCGGGGCGGGGCGTGCGGCGAGTGCAAGGAAGGGATGGATATCTCGTACAAGGGTCAGTGGGGGTATCCTCCGCTGGGGGTGCTCGCGCGGGCCGCCGACGGGCCGCGTCATCCGCTGCGGCGCTGACGGCGACGCCCTGGCGGGCCGGCAAGGTCCGACGGGGATGCGCCGCACCCTCACGCCCCTTGGCCAACTTCACGCGCGGGGCAATACGCTTGTTGGGGGCCTGGCGTCGCTCGCGGGTTCGGCTCCGGCGCAACACGCGCTCGCAGGTTCCTGCCCGTCCGCACCGTCGGGCACGGCCGGCCGCGGCACCTCGGGCCGGCTTGTCTCGCTGACCATCGGAATCGGGCGCTCGCCGCGGGTCGTCAGGAAGACGCGGCCGCGACCCTTGCCGCGTACGTGTCCGACGACGGCCGCCGCGGCGATGCCGCGGGCGTGGAGGGCCGCGAGCAGCTTCGGCGCCTTCCGCGGGGCGATCGCGATGAGCAGGCCGCCCGACGTCTGCGGGTCCATGCACACTTCGAGCATGGTCTGCGAAACGCCGCGGCCCAGCTTGACGGCACGGGCCGAGGACTCGCGGTTCCGTTCGACGCCGCCGGGAATGATGCCCTGCCCCACGCATTCGAGGACGCCGGGCAGGAGCGGCAGGTCGTCCCAGACGATTTCCAGATCGGTGCCGCTGCCGGCGGCCATCTCGGCCAGGTGGCCGATCAGGCCGAAGCCGGTGATGTCGGTGCAGCCGTGCGCGCCGAATTCCATCATGAGTTCCGCGGCGATCCTGTTGAGCGCCGTCATCGAACGGGCCGCGGCGTCGGTCGCCCCCGCCGGGGCGCGGTCGATCTGCAACGCGAACGCCAGGATGCCCGTGCCGAGGGGCTTCGTCAGAATCAGGAGGTCGCCCGGCCGCGCGCCGGCCCGCAGCTTCACGTGCCGGGGGTCGATGACGCCCGTGACGGCGAACCCCGCCTTGATCTCGGCATCCTTGATGCTGTGGCCGCCGATGACGGCCACGCCGGCCTCGGCCATCTTGTCGATCCCGCCGCGCAGGATTTCGTGCAGGACCTTGTCGGGCACGGTGCGGATGGGAAAGCCGACGATCGACAGGGCCGTCAGCGGGCGCCCGCCCATGGCGTAGATGTCGCTGACGGAGTTGGCGGCGGCGATCTGGCCGAAGAGGTACGGATCGTCGACCGAGGGCGTGAAGACGTCGACCGTCTGGACGAGCGCCGTGCGCCGGTCGAGCCGGTAGACGCCGGCGTCGTCGCCCGCGGCCGCCCCAACGAGCACGCGCGGATCGTGCGGGAACGCGAGGCCCTTGATCACCCGCTTGAGCGACGCCTGGTCGATCTTCGATGCGCAGCCGGGGTTCTCGACGAGTTGCGTGAGGCGCACGGGGCCCGACGCAGCCTCAAGTTGCTCGCCTGCACACAGACACACGTCCTTCTCGATGAAGATCGGGCATGGGCACGGCTTCTTGGGGTCGCAGATGCAGTGGCCGAGGCGGATCGACCGCTGCATGACGCGCTTGCGTTTTTCAAGGTTTTTCATGTCGCGGCCCTGCTCAAAACCAAGTCGCAGTATTATACGAAGGCGTGCGGGCAGTTTCGAGACGAATGCGAACCGGTTCCCAAGAATGCCGAGCCCCCGTCGCGACGCGCGACGCTGCGCAAAAAGAAGCAGGAGAGGAAACTCGTCGATTCCTCTCCTGCCGGTAGCCGCGCTACGAAGGGCTTTATTCCATCACGTTCCAGGTCTCGTCCTGCGTCACCGGGAAACCGCCCAACGGCACTTTGACCTGAACCTGGTACTTACCCGTAAAGCCGTTTGGTACTCGCCACGAGTACCCGCAGGTGCCACCTCAGCCATACGCGAAGGTGCCCTGCGCGAGCACGTTGTTCTTTTCGTCCACGATCTGGAGCAGCGGCGCCGGCACGCGCTGCAGGCCTTTCATGATCGTCGCGGCGGAGTACGACTCGCCGGCCTTGCCGGTGATCGCCAAGCCGACCGAAACGAGCTTCTGGCCCGTCTTGTCGATCGTCGGCTTGCCGACATTGGCCACAACCTTGAACGGCGGGCCGCAGTCGATCGTCGTCGTGGCCCCCTCCTGGACGGGGAGCTTGGCCAGCGCCGTCGGATACGGCGGCAACGACTTGATCGACCACATCGTCGGCGGCGCCTTGGCGTCGGCCTTCTCCGGCGCATACGCCGTGATCGTAGCGATCGTGTACGTGCCGGCCGGCATCGGCACTTCCCTGCCATTCGGGAGCGGGGTGGGTTTCTCGAGCTTGAGCTCGACCACCACGCCCGGATTTGCAACCTTGATCGCACCCGTCGCCGCCGCGGTCGATGCAGACCTGGTCGCCGATTGAACGGTGACCGCCACCGCAAGCGCGAGAGCCACGACCAGCACCAACGAAATCCTTCTCATAGGTGATCTCCTTACTACCCTTGGGTTCCACGCCCACACCACTTTATATCGGTCGCCTGCGCACTATCGGCGCAGATTGTATTCATTGTGTTGAATGCCACTCTTCGGGATTCTGGACGGTGAACGGGCCGGCGTTGATCTCGGTCTCGACGCGGAACTTGCCTTTGAACGTAGAAGGTACTCGCCACGAGTACCGGCAGGTGCCACCTCAGCCAAACTCGAACTGCCCGGTGGCAAGGACCTTGCCGGCCTCATCGAGGATCTTGAACTTCGGCGCGGTTTGCGGCTGGCCCTTCTGGACGGCCGCGGGAGAGTATTGCTCGCCGCCCTGGCCCGTCAGCGCCAGGCCGATCGACATCTGGTTGTCCCCCGCTTTCGTGGCCTCGGTGTGGGCCACCAGCGGCGCGCCGCACTTGACGGCCATCGTCTCGCCCGGGCGGATCTCGAAGGTCGCGAGCTTGCCGACCTCGCTCTGGGCCTCGATCGTCCATGGCGTGCCGGCGGCATCCTTCTTCGTCAGCTTGACCGCAAGGGTCGTGTACTTGCCGACCGGAAGCTGCCACTTGCCGCCCGCACCGCTGAGGTTCTGGAACCCGGCCTCGCCGAGGACCACAAGCTCGGCGTCGGGCGTGCCGGCATCGAGCGTGCCCGTTTTCGGCTCGGCCTTCTCGAAGTGGACCGACGAGCCGTCGGCCGCCACCTTGACACTGTAATAGACGTCCTTGACCTTGATGAACTTGCCGAGCGGAACGATCTCGCCGTCGCCCAGAACATCGCGGCTGAACTCGCCGCTGCGGTCAAGGTCGATGGCCAGCGTGCTGTAATCCCGTTCTCCGAACCTGAGCTGAGCGGGATCGGCCACAACGTCGTAGCGGCCGGTCTTGACGCTCGCGACCGTCGCAACGCGATACGTCTGCCCGCCCAGGGTGGCCTCGCCGGCATAGTAACCCGCGGGCAGAACCATCAAGAGCTGGCCGTTCCCGAACGCCATGAACTGTAACTTCGGGGCCTGCCGCCCCGCCGAGACGATCACGGTCGGGCCGAACTGCTGCTGCGGCCCCTCGCCGGAAGCGCTCAACGGCGTTGCGGCCGAGAGGTCGCCCGTCCCGGCCGAATCAATATACAGTTTCGACGGCTTGCCGGGCACGATCACCGCCAACACCTCCTTGCCACCGAACGGGATCCGGAAGAAAGTGAGCTTGCCGCTCGCGTCCTTGGGCAAGGCCTTGATCTCTTTGGGCTGCTGGGGGAGCCGCTGCGCTGTCGTCTGGCTCATCATGAGGAGGGGATCGCCGAATTTTGCATCGACGGACTTCAAGGGGAAATCGCCCTGGGCAGGGACGGAGGCGGGCATCGCCACCAGGAGGCTTATCACGAGAAACGCGGCAAGCGGGAATCTTCTCACGTCACCCTCTCCGACGAGTTGGCGCGCCACGCGCCTGCAAGAATCGGCCTGCTGCTTTATTATGCCATGCGCATACCGCGGGCGAAACTAAATTATTAGACGCCGGACACTCCGAATTGTTCTCTTATTCCGAACGGACCGCGATTCGGCGCCACGGCCACGCCCAGGGTTACTCCAACCTTTTCGTGTAGACGATCTTGTCGTCGCCGGGGGCGTAGAAATCGGTGATGCGGGCGGCCTCGTGGTATCCGAGCCGCAGGTAGAACTGCCGCGTGGGATGGTAGATGGCGCGGCCCGAGGTCTCGACGACCGACAACCGGCCGCCGCGCTTCCTGATCTCGCGCTCGGCAAAATCCATGAGCGCCGCCCCAAGGCCGCGGCCCTGCATCCGGGGCGCCACGCCGATCCAGTAGATGTCATACGTGCCGACCGTGCACGGCGTCGCGCCAAAGCAGACCCATCCGACCGCGCGGCCGTTCTCGTCATCGGTCACAAACGACTGGTAGCAACTACGGGTGCCCTTGGCGATTGATTCGTCCAGAAGCTCGGCGGCAATGTCGATCTCGTCCGGGCGGAAGAACGCCGTGGCCCGCATGAACTCGAGCACGACGTCGCGGTCGCGCGGCTCGTTCCAGCGCGGGCGCAGGGCGGGCGGCTTCTTCGGCTTCCTTGAGGAAACGGGGGCTGTCCCCTTCTTGCCAGCCGCATTCTTCGCCACACGGCCGAGCGCGTTATCGACCATCATTGCGACGAACTTCTCATACGGGATCTTCGCGGCCTCCAGGGCGGCGGCAAAGCCGTCCTCGGGCGAGATATCCGGGTTCGGGTTGACCTCAAGAATGTACACCCGTCCGCGGGCATCCATCCGCAGATCGACACGGGCGTAGTCGCGGCATCCCACCGCGAGCCACGCGCCGAGCGCCAGCGCGTTGATCGCCCTCGCCTGCTCGGCCGTGACGCGCACCGGGAGAATGCGCGGCGTGCCCTTGAATTCGAAGGAGTCCGGCAGCCACTTGGCGGCATAGTCGACGAGGCGCGGCCGTCCCTTGGGGAACGCCGAGAAATCGATCTCGGAGATCGGCAGGACCTGGACCGCCCCGCGGCGCTCGATGATCGCGACGTTGAACTCGCGGCCCGAGAGGAACTGCTCGACGATCGCCGCCTGGCCGATCTCCTCGTGCACCCGCCGCACGGCCTTCGCCAACGCCGGCCCAGCGGCCTTCACAACCGAGTCGCCGTCGATCCCCTCGCTTGCATCACTTCCGGCGGGCTTCACGATAAACGGGCCGCGGCCCAGCCGCGCCGCCGGCACCTTCTCGCCCACCGGCACCACCACGCCGCGCGGGCACGGCAGCCCCGCCGCCCGCAACACGGCCTTCGTAAGCCCCTTGTCGAGCGCCGTCACCTGGCACGGCGCATCGTTGCCCGTGCAACCCTTACCGAACGCGCGGCAGAGGGCGGGCACGTAGGTGGCGTCGGCGGGCGCGACGGCGAATCCTTCGACGAGGTTGAGGACGACCGGCTCGGGCGCACCGGCCAGGAGGCGCGGCACGTCGGCCAGACAGCTTACCCCAACGGTGCGGTGGGCGTAGCCGAGCGCGTCGAGCGCCCGGGCGGCGGCCTCGACCTCGATCATGACGCCGGCATCGCTCTCGACCCACGGCACGGGCTTGCCGGTAGCGGGGTCCTCAGGCGGGACGTTGTGCAGGATCAGGACACTCGGGCGGTCAGGCTTCATGGGCGATCCCCAGGCGTGAGGCGGCGCTCGCGACGATCGCCCCCAGGAGCTCGGCGTACGTCATGCCCTCCTGCGTGGCAATCATCGGTAGATCGGAATGCGTCGGATGTAACCCGGGCAGCGGGTTGATTTCCATGAACGCCGGCCGGCCGCACGCCTCGCAGCGCAGGTCGACGCGGGCGGCGTCGCGGCACTCGAGCGTGCGATACGCCGCCAGCGCCAGCGCCTCGACCTCCGCCCGCAGCGCGTCGCGCGGCGGCGCGGAGTACCGGACAAGCTGCTCGCACTGCTCTTTCGTCTCGTAAGAGTAGATCGCGCCGTCCGCCGGGCGCGCGATCTCGATCTCCATCGTCCCAAGGACGCGGGCCTCGCGGCCGGTGCCCAGCACGGCCGTCGTGAACTCGCGCCCGGGGAGGAACTCCTCAACGAGCACCGGCTGCGCGAATCGCTCGAGGAGATCGCGCGAGACCCGGCCCAGTTGCTCGGCGGTGTCGATCCGCGAGCGGCCGTGGATGCCCTTGCCCGTGCCCTCGGCAAGGGGCTTGGCAAAAAGCGGGTACGCGAGGTCCACCGAGGCCACGTCGGCCGGCTCCCGCACGACGGCGAAACGGGGCGTGGCCAGGCCCTCGGCCCGCACGAGCCGCTTGGCGACGGCCTTGTCGAGCGTCGCCGCGCAGACGAGCGGATCGGAAAACGTGTAGCCGACGCCGTAGAGCTCGAGGAGCGCGGGCACCTGCGCCTCGCGCGACCGGCCCGCGAGGCCCTCGGCGATATTGAAGACGAGGTTCCACCGGCCCCCGGCGACGAGCCGGGCGGCCAAGGCGCGGCCGTTACCGATGCGTTCGGTGCGATGGCCGAGCGAGCGGAGGGCGGCCTCGATCGCGCCGATCGTCTCGTCCGAATCGAACTCGGCCACCTGCTCGCTCGAGTAGCCCCCGGCCAGATAATCGCTCCGAAGATCGTAGACCAGTCCTAGGTTCAAACCCATTCTGGCATTGTCCTTCGTTAGAAACGAGCGCGGCGGCCATGGGGGGCCACCGCGCAAGAGGTCCTTCCGCCTCCGTCAGGCGGCGGCTAGGGCTCCTCGTGAGACGTGTGACCCTGCGTCCCGGAATCCTTCTTCATCTCACGGCGCTTCATGCGACTCATCTTCGCGGGCCGGATGACCGTGGCCTTGCCGCTGGCAAGGTCCCACACGCCGGGGGCCGGGTCGGCGCTCGACGCCGGCGGAACCGCGTCGCCGCGGATCGTCGTCGGTTCGGGGTACGCTATGAGCATGCCCTCGAAGTTCCTGAGCACCGTGTGCGTCGGGCTCATCGTGACCACGTAGTTCGGCAGGATCGGAATTTTGCCGCCGCCGTGGGGCGTATCGACCACGAACTGCGGGATCGCCAGGCCGCTGACCCTGCCGCGCAGGTACTCCATGATCTCGATGCCCCGCGCCACCGGCGTCCGGAAATGCTCCACGCCGCGCACCAAGTCGCACTGGAACAGGTAGTACGGCCGCACGCGCATCCGCACGAGGTTGCGGCAAAGCTCTTCCATGACCTGCGGCCGGTCGTTGATGCCCCGCAGGAGAACCGACTGGTTCCCCAGCGGAATGCCCGCGTCCACCAGCCGCGCACAGGCCGTAGCGGCGTCGGGCGTGAGCTCGTTCGGATGATTGAAGTGCGTGTTGACCCACAGCGGGTGATACTTGCGCAGCATCGCCACGAGCTCGTCGGTAATGCGCTGCGGCATGACGACGGGCGTGCGGGTGCCGATGCGAATGATCTCGACGGTGGGCACGCTGCGCACGGCCGACAGGATGCGCTCCAGCGCGTCGGTCGACATCGTGAACGGGTCGCCGCCGGAGAGGATGACGTCGTGGATCTCGCCGTGCGCCCGCAGGTACGCCACCGCCTGCTGGAGGCGCGGGGCCGTGATCGTCGACTCCTGCGCCCCGGAGACGCGCTTGCGCGTGCAGTGGCGGCAGTACATCGAGCACATCTCGGTGACCACGAACAGCACGCGGTCGGGATACCGATGCACGAGGCC
>PMZT01000226.1 GCA_003170085.1 Planctomycetia bacterium
ACACAGCCGAACAGCTACTTCTACCACCCTCTGGGCGGCCGCCTGACGCGCTACGACGACTTCACGTTCGATTTCGACCTGCGCCTGGACGACATCGCCGGCGGCGTGGAACCCGGCAAGACCGGGCCAATGCAGCTTGGAATTGGATTCCAGAATTATGCTGTCGCCACCAATGCCAACTTCCTGCGGGGGTACTTGATCGTTTCGGACATCGCCGAGTTCTGTTATTACCCGCATGGTTTCTATGACTTCGGCGGCGGTGTTACTTACGACTCGCCCCCAAGCCTCGTTCCGTCGTTCGTCTCCAGCAAGTCCACGGCTTCGCCCAATGCGCTCAAGCCTTATTATGTGCTCGAACTCCCGACCAACGTGGTGATCCACATCACCATGGCGTACACTGCCAGTAATCAAACCGCGGTGCTGACGGCGACCACCAACGGCGTGCCGGTTGGTTCAGTCCCCGACCTGGTCTTGAATTCGCCGACCAACAGCAATTTTGCCGCAGCCGACGATTACAGCGTGGATATGTTCTCCATCACCAGCTACACGAGCATCGGTGACGACTACGATTCGGTGCTGGCCCATGGTGTGGTTGCCAATCTGCAAGTCAACCTCCCGCCGCCAGTCCAAAATCTGACGGGCGCTTTTAGCAATGGGGTCTGGCAGGTGCAATTCACCGACCGGACCAATTGGCTCTACACGCTCGAACGGACTACGGATTTCATTTCGTGGAGCGAGGCTTCCGTTCCGGTGGCCGGGAACGGAACCATCTTGTTCTTGCAGGACCTGAATGCCCCGGCCGGGCACGCGTTTTATCGCGTTCGTGCCAACCGGCCATGAACTTTGGCCGCCAGCGAGTGAAGGACGAGGTGCGCGGAGGCACGGAGCAGGACCGCTTCGAGTGGCCCGCGCCGCCCACTGCTTCGCTTGCCTTCACGCTGGTCGAACTGCTCGTGGTCATGGGTATCATCGGCCTCCTGGTGAGCCTGCTTCTTCCGGCCGTGAACCAGGCGATCACGAGCGTCAGGACCATAAGCACCAAGAACACGATCAACAGCATCGCGAGCGGCCTGGAGACCTTCAAGTCCGACTGGGGGCAGTATCCGGATAGCGCGCCCTCCACGACGGGCATCCAGGGCGGCGGGTTCGCGGCGCTCTCTTACTACCTGATGGGGCCGAATGGCTTAGGCTGGGGGAAGGGGTACAGCAACACCGGTCCCTTCACCGGCACCACCACCGTGCAGTACGGGCCTTATTTCGAACAGGATAATAGCGCGGGAATGGGCGTCCTTGGCGGTATTCTCGACTCGTTCCCGCCCGGCCGCGCTATCTTCTATTATCGTTTCAGTCCCGGCAAGCAGTATCCGTTCGATGTGACGGACAACGGTACAGACCCCAATGCCTCCGCGAGCTACTACAACCAGGCCGCTTTCGAGAGGGTGGTTAAGCCGCCTGACTTTAATGGCCTTCCGCGGTGGGTGCGCGACGACTACCTTCTGATCTCCTGCGGCGCGGACCGGTACTGGGGTTACGTGTTCCTGGGAACGGACCCGGGGCCGGGCCCATCGACGGGCTTCCAGACGCTCAGGCCGGTGATCACATCGACGCCGGACTCGGATAAGGACAACGCGACGTGCGACGATATCGGCAACTTCTAGCGAAACGGGCGGGGTGAGGGAGGGGCATTCCATGAAGGCGTCCACCCGGCATCGGGGGTCGCGCGGCTTCACGCTGGTCGAGTTGATCACCGTGGTGGCTATCCTGGGCATCCTCGTGACCTTGGCCATTGGGTCCTGGATGGGCCTCAAGGACCATCAGGCCCGCACCCAGACGGTCCAGTTGCTCGAAACGCTCGATGCGGCGCTGGCGAAGTACTATGAAGACTGGGGCAAGTACCCGGCGCCGGCTGCTGGCGCCAACGCCGACTTCGCCGCCGTGGCGCAGCGCCAGGATTTGCCGCCGTACCTGAACCTCCGCCCCGCCGCGGCCGGCTCGAATGATGATGGCGAAGCCGTGCTCTTCGCGGCCTTGACCGTCAAGGTGCGCCGAGGCCCGTACTATAAGGGTGGCATCGTGTCCGCCCAGCGCAAAGCCAGGAATGTCGGCACCGCGAACGAAACCGCGTACTACGTGTTTGTTGACGGCTGGGGCCGGAAGATCCACTACGATGTTGCGAACACGGTCCTGGGCAAGCCGCCGCGCCTGTGGTCGCCGGGGCCCGACCCGGGGCCCGACGAACTCAATTCCGACCCGCAGGATCATCTCACGAATTACGACATCAGTATCAATTAGACGGCCCCGGAGAGCCGCGGCCCGTGTGGCCAATGAAAGGAAAGGCCGTGCCAAAGCACAAAGCCTTTACGCTGGCCGAGATGCTGGCAGTCCTTGGCATCATGCTGCTCCTGGCGGCCGCCTCCTTCGGCGTCCTCAGCATGGTGGCGCAGCGGGCCGGCCCCGAGGCCACGATCCCCGTGATCCAGGCCATGGTCAACAATGCCCGCGACTATGCCGTGACGAACAACCGCCAGACGTGCATCGCCTTCAGCACCACGCCGACCGGCGACGGCTCCACGATGGAACTGCAGTACAACACGGGCGCCCCCGGGGCCACGCACCCGTGGCCCCGGGTGCCCAACCGTCAGCCGGTCATTCTGCATAATCAGATCTATGTATGCAATGGCTTTCCCCCGGCCCTGGCTTCCACGGTGCAGAACATGGTGCCGGTCTCCGGCGGGGCGACGAAGGTGACCACCGATGACGCCGCCAAGGCGCAAAAGGCCGAGGATGGGCTTCGCGACGTGCTCACCAACTTTGCCATGTCCGGCGGGAAAATCAGCACGGGAACCGGGAGTGTGACCGCGTTCTATATCGTCCTCGAGCCGAATGGCTGCCTCTCGCTGGATAGCAACTCGGTCAACGCCGTCTCCGTGATCCAGGTGGGCGGCTCCAGGGTCGGCACGTACGCCTTCTACATCCTTAATCGCATCGCAGGCACGCCGCTCATTTTCGAGTAGAATGGGAGACTGCCGGGTGCATGAAGTCGCGCTAGCCCAGGCCGTCTGGCGCCAGGTCGGGGCCGAGATGGCCCGCCGGCCCGGCGCCCGACTCGCGGCGATCCGCCTCGTCGCGGGACGCTGGAGCGGCGCCGATCCGGAATCGCTCGAGTTCGCCCTGCGCCTCCTGGTGAACGAGTCCGCCTGGTGCGAGGCCGCGATTCAGATCCGCCCGCTGCCCCTCGGCCTTACATGCAAGACCTGCGGCCATGCGTTCGAGCCGCCGGAGATGAATCTGGCGTGCCCGGCCTGCGGCGGGCGCGACGTCGAAGTAACCCAGGGCCGCGACCTGTATCTGGAATCTCTTGAGATCGAGGAATCCGATGGCCAAACGCATCCGCCTCGCAAAACGCGTCGTCGCCGAAAGTGACCGCCTGGCCGCCCGGCTGGCCGAGACGTTCCAGCAGGCCGGTGTTTTCGTCGCCAACCTGATGAGCTCGCCCGGCTCGGGCAAGACGAGCCTGCTGGAGGAGACCGCGCGGCGGCTGGCGCCGCAGCTCCGCATGGCCGTCATCGAGGGCGACCTGGCCACCGACCGCGACGCCCAGCGCATCCGGAAGGCCGGCATCCCGGCGTACCAGATCAACACCGGCGGCGGGTGCCACCTCTCGGCCCGGCAGATTCTCGACGCCCTCGACCGGTTCGACCTGGCGGCCCTCGATGTCCTCTTCATCGAGAACGTCGGCAACCTCATCTGCCCGGCCGAGTTCGACCTGGGCGAGCGGCGCCGCATCGTGCTGGCGAGCACCCCGGAGGGCGATGACAAGCCCATCAAGTATCCGGTGGCCTTCAACAAGGCCGATTGCATCGTCCTGAACAAGATCGATCTCCTGGCCGCCACCAACTTCTCGCGCGACGCCTTCCTCGGCTTTGTCCGCGGGCTGAACCCGGCGGCGCCCCTCATCGAACTCTCCTGCCGCACGGGCGAGGGTCTCGACGCCTGGCTCGACTACGTTCGCGCCGAGCGCCGCGCCGCCGCCTCCGGTGCGCCGCGGACGCCGAAGTAATCCTTCTGTTACGTACAGGCGTTGGGTGGCATGCCCACGCCGTCCTTTGCGTGGGCATGTTGTGTGAGCGGGGCAGAACATGCCCAGGCATACAGCGGCCTGGGCATGCCACCCAGCCATTTTGCGCGGCGGGTCTCCGCACCCGCCGCGCCACCCGAAACACAAGCCCCACGCATGCGTGGGGATCAGATGTAGGGTGGGTCCTCCGGACCCACGCGGAAAACGCCACGAACCACGGACGCGCGCTGACCGCCATGAACGCTCTGCACGACAACAACAGCCGCGTGGGTGCAAAGCACCCACCCTACATGCTGTCACACCCCAACGACACTCCCGCGACGATTCCTCTGGACACCCGGAAGGGGGGGCGTATAATCAGGTGCTCTGGCGAGAGGATCCGGCACGATGTCGCCGTGTCGGCGCCTCTCGAAGCGATGAGCGGGGCGTTCACCGGCGGATTTCGAGAAACCCGATCGGCCCAGCGCCGTTCAATGGAAGTTCGTTGAGGCCGGGCAGATTCGGCCCTCGCATGGCGGTGAGTTCAAGGGTCGAGGGAGGTAGGCCATGATGCTGGCATGGATGCCCGGGCCGTTGGAGATGGCGATTCTGGCGGGGATCGCGTTGCTGTTTTTCGGCAACCGGTTGCCGGAGGTCGCCAGAAATTTCGGAAAGACGTTTAGCGCATTCAAGCGTGGGCTTGACCAGGCGCAAGGCGAGTTACGCCAGGAGATTTTCAAGGTCACCGACGAGGTGACGAAGACCGGCGAGGAAGTGAAGAAGGATTAGCCGGCCTGATCCAGGATTCCTGATAAGGAGGATGATCAAGTGGTATTTCTTGCATGGGTTCCCGGGCCGCTGGAATGGGCGATCATTGCGGGTCTGGCACTGTTGCTCTTCGGTCGGCGGCTGCCGGAAGTGGGCAGGAGTCTGGGCAAGGGTATCGTGGAGTTTAAGAAGGGCCTCCACGATGTCCAGGACGAGGTGAACAAGCCGCAGAATAACAATCCGCCTCCGTCGCAGCCGCCCACTTCAACGATGCCTCCGTCGACGCCTCCCACGCAGAATTAGCGGGGATGGATTCGATCCGGTACTGAAGATCAAAGGCCGCTCCAGGCAAGGGGCGGCCTTTGCCTGCGCGCACGGCGGCAATCGGCGCAAGAAGGGTTGCAAATCCCGCCGGGCTCGCTAGAATGTTGGAACTCGCGTGGCCGAGAAGAGGCTGCGCGGCATCGAGACCGTTTGAGCGGAGGTAACGCTGTGGCCAAGACGATTAGCGAAATCGAGAAGGCGTGCCTTGAAGGTCGGAGCGACGACGCCGAGAAGCTCCTCGGCAAGACCCCCAAGGCCGAAGTGGAAACGGCCGACTTCTATTACCATACGGGCTGTGTCCGGGAATCGCAGGGCTGTTACGAAGAGGCGATCGAGGCCTACGAGCGTGCCCTGCAACTCGACGCCACCCATCGGTCCACGCTCTTCCGCCTGGCGTTCCTGTACGACCTGCGCGGCGAAGAGAACCTGGCGATCGATTACTACAAGCAGTGTGTCCAGCAGCCGCCCGTTTACGAGGGCGCGCTCATCAACCTGGGCGTTCTGTACGAGGACGCCGGCAAGTACGACGAGGCGATCGACTGCTTCCGCCGCATCCTCGAGGCCAACCCGAATCACAAGCGCGCCCGGCTGTTCCTGCGCGACGCGCAGGCCTCCAAGGCGATGTTCTATGACGAGGAAGGCGAGCGCCGCCGCGACAAGCGCAACCAGGTTCTCGAAATCCCGGTGACCGACTTCGAGCTTTCGGTGCGCAGCCGCAACTGCCTCAAGAAGATGAACATCCGCTCGCTCGGCGATCTCATTCATCACACCGAGCAAGAGCTGCTGTCGTACAAGAACTTCGGCGAGACCAGCCTCCAGGAAATCAAGGACATGTTGGCCTCCAAGGGCCTGCACCTGGGCATGACGGTTGAGCCGATGGAAGAGCGGCGGCTGCCGCCGGTGCCAATGCCCGTGTTGGTCGCAGCGCCGGCACGCGGGCCGGCCACGGCCTTGCGGCTGGCGGACATGGAGCTCAGCGCCCGTAGCCGCAAGGCCCTCGAACGCATGGGCTGCGAAACGCTGAACGCGGTGGCGGCGCTGACCGAGGAGAAGCTCCTCGGCTGCAAGAACTTCGGCGAGACGTCGCTTAACGAGGTCAAGCAGGTCCTGCGCCGGTACGGGATGCAATTGGGGAGCTAATACGACAGCGCAACTTCCCGGGTCTTGCGCGGCGGGTACGGAGACCCGCCGCGCACAGTTGCAGTACTCCTTCGAACCTGGAACCTGGAACTTTGAACGCTTCTTTGCTGTGCCACGTCTGTTGCGGCGAGTGCGTGGCCGCGATCCTGGAACCCCTGAGTCGGTTCGGCCGCTACGCCGTGTTCTTCTACAATCCGAACATCCAGCCGCTCATCGAGTTCCGGCGACGGGCCACCAGCGTTCAGGTCCTCGCCGATCACGAGCACCTTACGCTTCTCATGGACGGGCGGTACGACCCGAAGGATTTCCTGCGGCGCCTGGCGTCGTGGGACCGGCCCGAGCGGTGCCTGTCGTGTTACCGGCTGCGTCTGGCCGAGACGGCGCGGGTGGCGGCGGAGAAGGGCTACGGCGCCATCACGACGACGCTGCTGGCCTCGGTGCACCAGGATCACGAGGCCGTGCGGCGGATCGGTCAGGAAGAGGCGGCGGCGCGGGGCCTTGCGTTTCATTACGAAGATTGGCGCTCGCTTGCGGCGCACGGCCACGAAGAGGCCAAGCGGCGCCTGCTGTATCGGCAGCAGTATTGCGGATGCTTGTTCAGCGAAGAAGAACGTTTCGCGCCGACGCGGTTGCACCTGTACAAAGGTAATGATCGGGGCAACGGCCCAGGGTAGGGGCGGTTGCCGGTTGGTCCGCGCCTTCTGAGTATGACAGCGCAGCTTGTGTCTTTGCCCGCCGCGGCGGGGCGACCGCGCATGAAATGGCATGTTTAACCGCTCCAAGAACCACGGCGCGGCGGGTGCGGAGACCCGCCGCGCAAAGTGGCGTTGTAGTGTTAGAAGCGCGGTTGTTCTTGGCGAGCCACATGAAATCACCTCACAGCGCAAGGGCGTGGTTCCTGCGGCCGATTCTGGCGGTCGGCATCGCGGCCCTGGTCATGGGCGGCTGCTCGTGCGAGGGGCCGCCGACGCGCCATCTCAGCGTGCGCATGCGGGCGCCGATCCGCCCGCCGGCCGTCATCGCCACGCGCGAGGTGCCCAACATCCGCGTCCGCCTTGGCGAGGAGACGCCCTCGCTCAAGGTGGCCGTCGATGGCCCATACCGCCTGACCAGCGCCCGCGGCGAGGTCGCCACCGGCGATTCCCTCGACTGGACCGAGATCGCCTTCAACAAGGGCAGCGTCTCATTCGGGCAGGTGACCGAACCCGGCCCGCTCGAGATACACGCCACGTGCGACGGCGGCATCTTCGTCAGTCAGACCGTCGGCGGCACCGTGCGCGAGCGCAATTACCGCGGCTCGATCCAGATCATTCCGACCGGCGCCGGTACGCTGCGCATCGTCAACACCCTGCCGGCCGAGCACTACCTGGCGGGCGTGCTGGCGAACGAGATGATCAAGTCCTGGCCGGTGGAGGCGTACAAGGCCCAGTGCGTGGCGGCGCGGACGTTTGCTCTTATCGAGCGCAATGCGCGGTTGCGATACGATTTCGACGTGTACGATTCCACCGCGAGCCAGGTCTACGGGGGCTGCGGCACCGAGAACCAGACGGCGTGGGACGCCGTCGCCGGCACGTTCGGCATCGTGGCCACGTACCGCGGCGCGGGCGGGAAGCCGCAGTTGCTGAAGACGTACTATTGTTCGACGTGCGGCGGCATGACCGCCTCGGCGGGCAGCGTGTTCGGGGGCGAAACGCCGCCGCCGCTGGCGGGCGGCGTCAAGTGCGATTACTGCCGCAGGTCGCCCAAGTACCGCTGGCCCGACGTCACGCTGACGAAGAAGGAGATCGGCGAGGCGATGCGCCAGAGCGGTTACACCGACCTCGTGCGCCTCGGGCCGATCGCGCGGGTCGAGGTTGCCTCCACCGCGGGGCCGGGCGGACGGGCCGAGGCGATTCGCGTTATCGATACTGCCGGGGCCGCGGTCCTCATCCGGGCGGGGTACTGGCGCAGCCTGGTGGGGCATACCAAGATCTTCAGCACGTGGTTCACGCTGGTCGATAAGGGCGACCGCATCCTCGTGACCGACGGGCGCGGCTTCGGCCACGGCGTCGGCCTGTGCCAGTGGGGCGCCGCCTACCTGGCCGAGCGCGGCAAGACCGGCGAGGAGATCGTGAGGTACTACTACCCGTCGGCGGAGCTGACGAGGGCGTACTAGCGTTATGGCCGGACACGGCGGGCGGCCACGCGGGGCCGCCCCTACGGCGCGCAAACGTAGGGGCAGCCCCGTGTGGCTGCCCTGGAGCGGCCACGAACGGTGCTCAAGACTCATCATTGTGCGGTTGCGTTGAACAAGGAAGGAACTGTGCCCGACGCGTTCTCGTGGAAGTGCCTCGCCCGTAGCGCCAGCGGGGCGGCGCGCGCCGGTTGCCTGACCACCCCTCACGGAGACATCCAGACGCCTGCATTCATTCCCGTGGGCACCAAGGCCACCGTCAAGGGCGTGCGGCCGGAGACGCTCCGCGAACTCGGCGTCGAACTCGTCCTGGCAAACACGTATCACCTGGCCCTCCGGCCGGGCGCCGACACCGTCCGCGAACTCGGCGGCCTTCATGCCATGATGGGCTGGGACGGACCGATCCTGACCGATTCCGGCGGGTTCCAGGTGTTCAGCCTTGCCGGCCTCCGGCGCGTGACCGACGACGGCATCACCTTCCGCAATCACATCGATGGCGCGGAGATGACGCTGAGCCCCGAGTCGGCCATGGCCGCCGAGAACGACCTGGGGGCCGACATTATCATGGCTCTCGATGTCTGTCCGCCGTATCCCGCCCCGCGCAGCGATGTCGAGGAGGCGGTCCGCCGCACGCTTCTCTGGGCCGAGCGCTGCCGCGCGGCTCACAAGCGCAGCGACCAGGCCCTGTGGCCGATCGTCCAGGGCGGCGTCGAGCGGGACCTGCGGCAGCTTTGTGCCGAGCGCCTTGTGGCCATGGACTTTCCGGCCTACGCCATCGGCGGCGTGAGCGTCGGTGAAGGGCACGAGCATCTGAAGGAGGTCGTGGGCTGGACGGCGCCGCTTCTGCCCGTCGACCGGCCGCGCTACCTCATGGGTGTGGGCGAGTTGCGCGACATCGTTGTGTCGGTTGCGGCGGGGGTGGACCTCTTCGACTGCGTCCTGCCGACCCGCAACGGCCGCAACGGGTGCGCCTATACGGCCGCCGGCATGATCCGCCTGAAGAACGAGGTCTACAAGACCGACCTGCGGCCGATTGAGGAGGATTGCGATTGTCCGACGTGTCGCCGTTTCAGCCGCGGAACCCTGCGGCACCTGGCGATGGCGGACGAGATGCTCGCGCCTATCCTCTTGAGCATTCACAACTTACGATTTTACACCCGGATTTTTGAGGGTCTGCGCCGGGCCATTCGCGACGGGCAGTTTGCGGCGTACGTCCAAGGCTTACTTGACAGGTACTATCAAAACGACTAAAAAGGAACTTCTTTAGCCTCGCTTGGGCGGGAGGTCCGCCCTTGCGCCCGGGCTTTTGGGAAAGGACTTGACGGTGACAACCTATACGCTCGTCGCAGAAGAGGCCGCCCCGGCCCCTGGAACGCCCGACGCGGCCGAGAAGCAGGGCAGTCCGTATACGCTGTTCATTATGATGGCGCTGATCTTCGGCGTCTTCTACTTCCTGCTGATTCGCCCCCAGCAGAAAAAGCAGAAGACGGAGCAGGCGAAGAAGGCCGAGATGCTCAAGAGCCTCCGCAAGAGCGATCACGTGATGACCCTTGGCGGCATCTACGGTGTCGTGGCCGCCGTGAGCGAAGACGAAGTCGTCATCAAGGTCGATGAGAAAAACGACGTCCGTGTCCGCGTGGCCCGCGACTACATCAGCAGGGTCATCACCGACGAGGACGAGGATGAGGACAAGGAAGCGGCGGGCGCCGAGAAGAAGTTGCCGGACGCCCCGGAGAAGAATTGAACCAGCGCGGCCGGCGCGGGGGGCGGGCGGCATGCCCTCTGCATTTGCCACGGCCGCCTGAAACAGACGGGTACCCAAGACAAGCGAAAAAGAGGCTGAAATGAGCCGATGGGTTTACTGGGTTAGTTTAATGGCGATCGCGACGGTGCTGTTCGCTCCGGCCTGGCACATGCTCACGGATCCCCAGGCCGACATCCGCGACCTGTTCCGCCTGGGCATCGACCTCGAGGGCGGCACGAGCCTGATCTATGAGCTGCACGCCCCCGAGGGCGGCGGCGAGGCGCCCGACGCCAAGGCGGCCAAAACCGTGATCATGGGGCGTATCGACCCGCAGGGCACGCGCGGCTACACCGTGCGCGCCGTCGGGGCGCATCGCCTCGAGATCGTCCTTCCCGGCCGCGCGACCAAGGTGCGCATCACCCAGGAGGCGACGACCCAGGAGGCCCTGGCCGCGGCCCGCGAGGCGGCGGTCAAGCAGCAGAACCGGCCGGCGGCCGACCTCCTGCAGGAGAAGGCCGAGGCGTTCGCGGCCGGCACGCGGCTGGCCGTCCGGATGGCGCCGGCCTTGTATCTCGATGACATCCAGAGCCGCGTTGCCCAGACGGTGGCCGAACGCATGCCCACGCAGAGGGGCATGGTGGCGGTCGTCGGCCTGAAGCAGGCGGCCGATCAGTGGGAAGAGGTGCAGGTGCTCCTGGCCGTGCCGCCGACCGACACCAAGCGCCTGAGCGACTGGAAGGAACTCATCACGACGGCCCTGGCCACGCAGCGCGACGTGTCGCGGGTGAAGCGTCTCGTGCGGCAGGCGGGGTTCCTCGAGTTCCGTATCGTGGCCGACAAGGTCAAGGACAAGGACAAGGCCGACTTCGAGCGCACCATCCGCCTGAAGCAGGCGGGCCAGCCTGCGCCGCAGGGCTGGCGGTGGTATCCGCTGAAGAAGGGCTGGGACTGGTACAAGCAGGGCCTGCTTGACGCATGGAATTTCGTCTATGTTGTCGATAAGGACACGCAGACGGTCGAGGCCCTCGTCAACGTGGCCGACGGCCAGGATGTGAGCGGCCGCGATATGTCGCACGCCTCGGCGTCGGTTGCCAACGGCGAGCCGGTCGTGCAGTTCTCGATGAAGTCGACCGCCGGCACGCGCTTCGCCACCCTCACGAAGCCCGAGAACAAGAACCGCCAGATGGCGATCATCCTCGACGGCGTCATTCAGTCGGCGCCGTCGCTCCGGGCGACCCTGTCGACGGGCGGCATCATCGAGGGCTATAAGAACCGCCGCGAACTCGAAGAGGTCGTCACGGTCCTCAACTCCGGCCAGTTGGCCGCCAGCCTGGGCGACCCCGTGACCGAGCGCACGGTCGGTCCCGAGTTGGGCGAGGATAATATCTACAAAGGCACGGTGGCCAGCCTCGTCGGCTTCGGGCTGGTCGTGTGCTTTATGGCGGGCTATTACCTGTTCGCCGGCGCCGTGGCCGACGTGGCCCTGCTCCTCAACCTCGCCCTCACGGTCTGCATCATGTTCGTGATCCGGCAGACGTGGACCTTGCCCGGCATCGCGGGCCTGATCCTGTCATTGGCGATGGCGGTCGATGCCAACGTGCTCATCTATGAGCGCCTGCGCGAAGAGAAGGGCAAGGAGGGCAGCCTCAGCTTTGCCCTCAAGAAGGCGTATGAACGGGCGTTCACCACGATTTTCGACTCGAACCTGACGACGGTCATTCCGGCGTTCGTGCTCCTCATGCCGGGCCTCGCGACCGAGGAAGTGAAGGGCTTTGCGGTCGTCATGATCATCGGCCTGGGTGTTTCGATGTTCACGGCCATTGTGGTCACGCGCATGATCTTCGAGACCGGCATACGCATGGGCTGGGTCAAAGAGATCAGGATGTTCCACCTGTTCTCGAAGCCCAACATCGACTGGATGCGCTTCGGCCGGTGGGCCTTTGTCATCTCGACGAGCCTGGGGCTCCTGGGCATCCTGGCGTTCTTCATCCGCGGCCAGGACAAGTACGACATCGAGTTCGTCGGCGGCACGCAGGTCGAACTGGCCCTCAAGCCCCCGAAGGACATGCCGTCGAATAAGCTCACCGAGATGGTGCGCGAGCGCGCCAACGCGGCCCTTGGCGGCGCGGCCACCGTGCAGGAACTGGAGTACGCCAACGCGAACCCCGAGAGCGGGATCAAGCGGTTCCTCATCAGCGTGGCGTCGGTCGGCGGAGAGGTCAGCGGCGAACAGGCCGTCAAGGCCGCCCTGGCCAAGGCCTTTGAGAACATGCGGCCCGAAGGCGGCGGCGAGAAGGTCACCGCCGGCGTCTCCGAGATCACCGACCAGGTCGTCCGCGAGACGATGGCGGGCACCGGACCGCCCAAGCCCGCGGCTGCCGTTGCGCCCGAGGCCCCGAAGCCCGCGGCCGCTACGACGGAAGCCCCGGCGGCGCAGTTCATTCCGCCCGAACTCCGGCAGTACATCGGCAAGGTCCGCGTCGTGGCGGAGATCGCCCCGCCGATGCCGCTCGGCGAGGTTCAGCGCCGCATCGACAACCTCATTCGCGACCGGTATCCCGAAATGGTGGGCACGCTCTACAAGGTCGAGGGCAAGGTTCCGGCCGCCGCGTCGGGCGAGTTCAAGTCGTTCGAGCTGTGGGTGCGCGATGACTTCCTGGGCAAGCACGCCGAAACGCCGAACCCGGCGTTCTGGACCGAGGTCGTCCGCGGGTCGCTCGCGCAGGAAGAGACCTTTGCCTCGACAACGTCGTTCGAGCCGACGATGGCCGGCGAGGCATGGGACAAGGCCGTCATCGCCATCATCTTCTCGCTGGCGGCCATGGTCGCGTACATCTGGCTGAGGTTTGCCAAGTTCAGCTCCGGCATCGCGGCCGTGGTGGCCACGCTCCACGACGTCCTGATTACGCTGGGCGCCGTCACGGTGGCCGTCTACCTCAGCGACACGTTCCTGGGGACGGCGCTGATGCTGACCGACATGAAGGTGAACCTGCCGCTGATCGGTGCGTTCCTGACGCTGGTGGGTTACTCGGTGAACGATACGATCGTGGTCTTCGACCGAATCCGCGAGAACCGCGGCAAGTATGGCGACCTCTCGATCACGATCATCAACAACTCGATCAACCAGACGCTGTCGCGGACCGTGCTGACGAGCTCCACGGTGTTCGTGGCGGTCGTGGCGCTGTACTTCTTCGGCGGCAAGACTTCCTCGATTCACGGCCTGGCGTTCGTCATGCTCTTCGGCACCGTGGTGGGCTGCTACTCGTCGATCGCGGTCGCCAGCCCGATCCTCGTTCTCCAGGCTTATATGCGGAAGGTTTACGCCTGGGCGTATCCGATCCTGGGCCTGGGCGTGCTGGTGTACTACGTGTTCGTGTGGTCCTCGCCGGCGGCGCTGGCCGGGTCTCCGGTGGGAATCGTCGCGGTGCTTCTGGCGCTGGCGTGGCTGGCGGTCTCGGCGTGGGCCTGCTGGTGCGATGCGCACGATCAGCCCTGGACGCTGGGAGAGAAGTCGCCCGTCTTGGTGAAGGTCCTGGCGGCCACGAGCGTGCTCGCGCCGCTGGCGGCGGTCGGCTTCTTTGCGGGCGTCATGTTGGCCAGCCGCACGAGCCACGCGACGGCCTGGGCAGGCCCGGCATCGTTCGCCGGCCTGCTGGCCTGCGGAACCACGTACTCGCTGTTCCGCCTGATGAAGAGAAGGGTGCCTGAAAAAGTTAATCCCGCGGGGTAGCGGTCTCCGATAGTATAGTCGGGAGAAGGTGTATTCACGACTGAACGAGACCGCGAGGTGAAACGATGCGCCCAGTGACCAAAGTCATCATGGTGTTGGCCGTCGTGGTTCTGGCTGTCGGCGTGATCTGGTTCGCCAGCCATCAGTGGGGCGGGGGCACGCACACGTCCACGCCGCCGGTCGTCGCCAAGAAGACCGACGCCGAGAAGCCCCCCTACAGCGATCCGCTGGCCACCTACGAACGGTGGCGCCAGCAACTCACGGGCCGCGACCCGGCGCACGATACGCCGACGGCCGGCCCGGCGCACCGCCGCAACGACATCCACTCGAGCTCCGAGCATGAGGGCACGGTGGTCGCCCACCGGTCGGAGGAGGCTGTCGCCGGGGCCGATCCGCCCGGCCCGGTCATCCGGCCCAGGACGATCGACGGCGAGGTCGTGACGCACGGCTGGAAGCCGGCTGAAGGCGCGTCCAACATCTACACCATCGCCGCCGGCGACACGATCTACGGCATCGCCATGAAGCAGTACGGCGACGCCCGTTTCGCGGCCGCGATCGAGTCGGCCAACCCGGGCGTGAATGCGAAGGCGCTGAAGGTGGGCGAGCACATCACGCTGCCCGACAAGGCGGCCCTGACGAAGCCCGACGAAAAGGCCGCGCCCGCCCCGGCGCTCACGGCCAAGGTGTACGTGGTGCAGAAGGGCGACACGCTCATCGGGATTTCGCGCCGCATTTATGGCGACGCCACCATGTATCGCAAGATCTTCGACGCGAACACCGACATCCTCTCGACGCCCAACTCGGCCCTGCGCGTCGGCCAGAAACTGAGGCTGCCGGAGCCGAAGTAGCCGCCCGCGCGGCCGGCTGACCTTGCCACGGGGACTGCCTGAGAGGGCGGTCCCCGTTTTCTCGCGCCGTAAAGGGGGTGGCCGTGGCCTTGCCGCAGGAACTGACCCCGCGCATCCGCGTCGGCACGAGCGGCTGGTCCTATCCCGACTGGGAAGGGCGGTTCTACCCCCGCGCGAAGTCCAGCGGCTTTGACGAACTCGCCTACATGGCGCGGTACTTCGGCTGCGTCGAGGTCAACTCGTCGTTCTACCGGCCGCCCGCCGCCCGCACGACCGCCTCGTGGGTCCGCCGCACGCCGCCCTCGTTCGAGTTCACCTTCAAGCTGTACCAGCGGTTCACGCACGAGCGCGAGCGGCCGTGGTCGCCGGACGAGGCCGCGACGTTTCGCGAGGGGCTCGAGCCTGTCCGTGCGGCCCGCCGGCTGGGCGCGGTCCTCGTGCAGTTCCCGTGGTCGTTCCGGGCCGACGATGAGGCGTTCCGGCACCTCGAGGCGATCGAGCGCGACTTCGGCGACCTGCCGCTGGTGGTCGAGGTGCGGCACGTGAGCTGGGCCTCGGCCGGGGCGATCCGGTTCCTCAAGGCCAGCGGCCTGGGGTTCTGCAACATCGACCAGCCGCGCTCCCACTCGGGCGTGCCGCCGATGTCGCTCGTGACCTCGCCCGTGGGGTACGTCCGCCTGCACGGCCGCAACGCCGAGGCGTGGTTCTCCCGCGAATCCGGCCGCGATGCCCGCTACGACTACCTGTACCGCGAGGACGAGCTGGAGGAATGGATCGGCCGCATCCGCGAGATCGCCCGGGCAAGCGAGAAGACGTATATCTTTACGAATAACCATTATCGCGGCCAGGCGCCCGCCAACGCCCTCCAGATCCTCTCGCGGCTGACCGGCGGCCCGGTGCACGTGCCCGCGCCGCTTCTGGAGACCTACCCGTTCCTCGGCTCGATCGCGTCGCCGGATCTGGCGCCGGGAGAGCAGGGGGAGCTGTTTTGATACGACAACGCTACTTTGCGCGGCGGGTACGGAGACCCGCCGCGCAAAGGGGGTGTATGCACGCAATCTTAAACTGCTCTAAAGTTCCGTCGATGCGCGGTCGCCGCGGCGACCGCGCAAAGCGTGTGGCGCCCGCAACGGTGCGGGCCGTCTGAAACCTTTACCGCGACAGGCAGGCGGTGCGCAGCTTGAAGCCGTTCGAGTCGCGCTCGTGCGTTTCGAGGAGTTCGATCGACCGCCCGGTCGCCAGCACGCTGAAGCCGAACCGCTTGCGGATACCGTCGACCGAGCGATAAAACTCCGACCGCCGCCGGTACGCCGTTTCGTCGAAGAGGCCCATCTGCCGCCCGTTCGGCCCGAAGTGCGAGAGCGTGACGCCCACCAGCCGCACGCCCACCCGCCGCGTGTACACCTTGCTGAAGAGCTGCGACACCAGCGGCCAGAAATCGTCGTCGTGATCCGAAAAGGTGGGCAGGCTGCGGCTGCGGCCCTCGGTCAGAAAATCGGCGTAGCGGACCTTCACGGTCACGGTGCGGGCCAGGAGGCCGTCGTCGCGAAGTTGCCGGCACGCCCGCTCCATGAGGTAATAGAGCATGGCCAGCATCGCGTCGCGAGCGATGAGGTTGGTCTCGAAGGTGGTCTCGCGGCTGATCGATTTGGGGTCGCCGAGGTCGGCGTTGACGGTTGATGAGTCGATGCCGCGCGCCCGCGCCGCAAGCACCTCGGCCGCCGGGCCGAAGTGCGCCGCCAGCATCGCCGGCGGAATCCGCACGAGGTCGCACACCTGGTGCAGGTTGTACCGCGCCAGCCGCTCGGCCGTGCGCGGGCCGATGCCCGGCAGCACCTTGAGGGGCAGGGGGGCGAGGAACGGCGCCTCGTACCCCGGCTTCACGTACGCCACACCGTTCGGCTTGGCGTAGTCGCACGCGATCTTGGCGACGAGGCGGCTCGCGGCAACGCCGACCGTCACGAAGAGGTCCATCTCGCGCTTGAGGGTGCGCTTCAGGTGATCGGCGGCCTCGAGCGGCCAGGCGTCGCCGGCGGAAATGATCCCCTGCGTCTCGAAAAGGCGGCGGCAACCGGTCACGTCGAGATATGCCTCATCGAGCGACATCGGTTCCACCAGGGGCGTGTAGCGGCGGCAGAGGTCCATCATCTCCCGCGAGAACCGCGCGTAGGCGTGGAAGTTGCCGCGCAGGAAGACCGCGTCGGGGCAGATGCGGTGGGCCTGCGCGAGCGGCATGGCGGTCTTGACGCCGCGCGCCCGGGCCTCGTAACTGGCGGAGGCGACGACGCTGCGGTCGGTCACGAGGCCGCCCACGATGACGGGCCGCCCCTTCAGTTCCGGTTGCAGGATCTGCTCAACCTGGGCGAAAAACGCGTCGATATCCACCAGGAAGATAGCCGGTGGTGCGGCGGACAGTTCCATGGTCCCGCTCCAGTGCCGTGCGACCGTACCTTTCTCTTCAGGAATCGTACCCTAACAACAGGCTAACGGCAAGAGAAAAGCCGTTTCCCAGTAATGTCTCGTCACGTGTGCCGGGTGGGGGGCACGCCTGCATCTTGATTCGCGGCTGCGTTTCGGCTAGACTGAAGTGAAGAGAAGTGCGAAGTCCTTTTGGGGGCGACTGGTATTGACGGGGCCTTAGCGGGCTTGGAGTTGCGCGAAGAGGTCGTCGGCCACCTCTTAAAACCGCCGGCAAAAACAAAATGCCAATCCTAACATGGCAATGGCCGCCTAAATAAGGTGGTCGCGTCCTCTCGGGTTGGTCCGTGGGCCGGGGAAGGACGTCACAACACGGGCTGGTCGGCTAGTCCGCCGGGTGCGATGCCGATGAGACACCAGTCCCGGATGGGTTTTTGAGGATCCTGTCGATCGGAGCCTCGAGGACCGACATTCAATAGATCGACTACTCGCGTAGAAGCTTCAGGTCTCGGGCATCCGGACGTGGGTTCGATTCCCACCGCCTCCACCAATCTTTGTTTGCCGCTTGCGCCGAAGAGGCGAGTCGCCGCCTCTGCGGTTCCATTTCGCATTTGACCAAACCATTCCCTGAGACTTGCCACGCTCTGGCGGTCCGGCCAGGCGTCCGGAGCATCGAGAGGAGCATCGAGAATCGGCTTGACGAAGCTCTTCAACGAGGTAGTGTTACAAAAACGGCTGACGGCAGTCGCCGGCAGGAAGTCGTCTGGGACACGTCGGACGAAAGGGGCGCGAGCATGGACAGGGTGAGCCGCAGACGGTTCCTGGCAACGGCGGCGTCGGCCTTGGCGGCGCCATACCTGGTGCGGGCGTCGGCCCTCGGAGCCGATGGCATGGTGGCCCCGAGCGAACGGATCGTCCTGGCCTCCATCGGCGCCGGGCCGCGCGGCAGGTACGACCTCGGCTGCCTGATCGCCGAGAAGGACGTCCAGTACGTGGCCATCTGCGACGTCCAGGCGGGGCGGCGCGAAGCCGTCAAGCGCATGGCCGACGAGAAGTACGGCAACACAGACTGTGCCATGTACCGGGATTTTCAGGAGTTGATCGCGCGGCCGGGCCTGGACGCGGTGCTGGTGGCCACGGGCGACCGGTGGCACACGCTGGCCTCGATCCTGTGCGCGAAGGCCGGGAAGGACGTTTACAGCGAGAAGCCGTGTGGCCTGACGATCGGCCAGTGCCAGTCGCTGGCCGACGCGATCCATCGCACGGGCCGCGTGTTCCAGTGCGGGACGCAGCGGCGAAGCAGCGACAACTTCAAGTTCGCGGTCCGCCTGGCCCAGAGCGGCAAACTGGGCCGCCTCCGCACGATGCACGCGTCGATCTACCGCCTCCGCAACAGCCACGACTGGCTCCCCGCGCAGCCGGAGCCGCCCCGCGAGGTGTGCGACTGGGACCTGTGGCTCGGCCCCGCGCCGTGGCGGCCGTACAACAAGCAGTACGTCGACGGCGGCTGGCGGGGGTACGATGATTTCGATTCCGGCGCGACGCTGCTGGACTGGGGCGCCCATACGGTGGACCTGTGCCAGTGGGCGAACCAGGCCGACGGGACGACGCCGGTGGAGTTCGAGCCGACGCCCGCGAACATCACCGCCCGCTACGCCAACGGCGTGGTGCTCATCATGGACTTCCTGGCCGACGCCTTCGGGAACCGCGACCCGCAGTACCGCACGTCAACGGGGACGTGCCCGGTGCGGTTCGAGGGCGACGAAGGGTGGGTCGAGACGGGCGACAGCGGCGAGATCGCGGTCTCGCGGCCGTCGCTCCTGGGGGAAAAGGGGCGGCTGGCCGACCGGGGAATCAACCCGGCGAATCACGGGCGCAATTTTCTCGACTGCGTGAAGACGCGCAGCCGGACGGCCGCCAATGAAGATATCATGCTGTCGTCGCACGTGGCGTGCCATGCGGCCGCCACGGCCTGGATCCTCGGCCGCAAGGTCGCGTTCGATCCGGCCCAGAAGGCGTTCGTCGATGACGACGCGGCCAACCGCATGCGGAGCCGCGCGATGCGCGAGCCCTGGCACGTCTGACGCGGGCCGCGCGTCCGCCACGACCGGCGCCTCATGCCTGGGGGGTCTGTGCGGCGGACGGCCGGGCTGCGGCACCCACGGGGTGGCAGAACTCGCCCCGCCGAACCATGTCTTCGAGCATCTGCGTCGTGACCACGAAGTTCATCGCCATGCCCTGGATCGTGCGTTCGACCACGTGGCGGCGCACGCGGAAGTTGTCGCCCCGGTCCGTGCCGACCGCGTCCTTGAGGGCCTCGATTCGGCCGATCAGCCGCCTCACCTTCTCCGGGTCGAAGAAACCGAACTCCCTGATCTTCTCCGGCCTGAGCAGGTCGCGGATCTCGTCGGTGGCGTCCTGGCCCACGAAGGGCGTCCCGAACGGGGCGAGGAACATCTTCTTGCGGCGGCGGATCACCTCGCGCGGCAGCCGGCCCTCCATCGCGCGGCGAAGGAGGAACTTCGCACTGAACACGCGCGTCTTGACCGACGGTGGCACCGTGCCCAGGAACTCCTGCACCGCCCGGTCGAGGAACGGGTGACGGCCCTCCACCGAGTGGGCCATCACCGCGCGGTCGCCGTGCGAACCCAGCAGGTGGTTGGTCATCAGGATGCGGCTGCTCAAGTAGAGGGTGCGGTTCAGGAGGTCCCACCGCCGCATGCGGTCCAGCGGCAGGTCGATGAACTCGGCGTCGGAAAGCCGGCCCTGCCGCGCGAGCATCTCGTCGGAGTAAACGAGTTCCCGCACCATGCGGAAGCACAGGAACTTGGCCATAATCGAGGGGTCGAAGCCGAACAGTTCCTCTGCGTAAGCCGCGTCCTCGGGCCTGGGTGCGATGGCGTTGCGATCGCCCATCAGGAACCGCGCCCCCAGCCGCACGAGGGCACAGAACGCCTTCGCCGCGAGGCCGCCGCCCATGCACGAGCGTGCGGCGTCCCAGCGGAAATACTCGTAGCCGCCCAGCGACTCGTCGGAGCCTTCGCCGGTCAGCACCACCTTGACCTCCCGCGCCGCGAGTTTCGAGAGGGCCATCAAGGGCACGCCTTCGGTCGACACCAGGGGCGTCTCGGCGTGGTAGAGGTGCCGGCGCAGGTCCCGCGCAAGGTCGCGCTGATGATACGTTAGCATGTGCATCTTGATGCCCAGGAACCCGGCGACGCCCGCCGTCCAGCGGCTCTCGTCGAAGCCCGGCTCCGGGAACGCAATCGAAAAGACGTGGCGTGAAATGTCCTCGTGGCCGGCCACCATTTCAGCGACGGTGGACGAGTCGATCCCACCCGAAAGGTACAGGCCCACGGGCACGTCGGCCGTGAGTTGCCTGGCACAGGCGCCGCGGAGAACCTCGTAAAACTCGTCCGCCCACTGGCCCACGCTCTTGTGGGGGTACTGGCCGGCGTCGTTAAACGGGATGTCCCAGTACGTGCGCTCGGCGACCGCCCCGCCCTTGATTTCGAGATACCGCCCCGGCGGCAGTTGCCGGATACCGCAAAACACGGTGCGCGGGGCCGGCACGCAACCGAAGGCGGTCACCGCGTCGAGCGCCCGGCGGTCGATCTCGGGACGCACCAGGCCGGTGGCGAAGATCGCCTTCATCTCCGAGGCGAACACCAGCAAGTCGCCCACCCGCGTCCAGAACAACGGGCAGATGCCCAGGCGGTCGCGGGCCAGGAGCAACGTGCGGTTGCGGCTGTCCCAGATGGCGTAGGCGAACATGCCCCGCAGCCTGGTGATGCCCGCCTCGCCCTCCTGCTCGTAGAGGTGTATCAGCGTCTCGGTGTCGCTGTTGGTCGCAAACCGGTGCCCTTGTTCCAGGAGTTCCTGCCGCAGCTCGCGGTAGTTGTAAATCTCGCCGTTGAATACCAGCGTGATGTCGCCGGTTTCGTTGGAGAGCGGCTGGTTGCCGGTTTCA
>PMZT01000247.1 GCA_003170085.1 Planctomycetia bacterium
GGGCAGCACCCGTAACTGAGCGGCGCGAACGCGCGAACGGTTGACTTGTGCCCCCGACGTAACTACTCTTGACCCATATGCGAACCGCCGGACGGACAAGACAACTCGCCAGGCTGCTTCTGGCGGCCTGCCTCATCGCGCTGGCCTGCGGCTGCGAGTACGCGCGCCGCGTCCTGGGCACGGACTGCCGCTACCTGCTCACTTCGTTCGACGCGCTGGCCCTGCCGGGCGAAACGGCCACCGTGAAGGTCCGCGTTCAGGAAGGCACCCTGCTGAGGGACCGGGCCCATGTCCTCGTCCAGTTCTGGGACCGTGATCGGTGCCTCGGTATGACCCTGACCGATCACGAAGGCTACGCCGCGATCCCCTTCAAGCCGCCGGCACCCGGTGATTACGCCTTCATGGCCACGGTGGCGCCGGGCTGGCTGCAAGGAACGCCTCCGCCGCCGGCCCAGGTCCTGGTCGCCTGCCGCGAGGCCGCGGCGCCACTGGCCGTGATCGACCTCGACAAGACCATCGTGGCATCCGACACCCGCACGGTCCTCGAGGGCAACCCGGCGCCCATGCCGCAATCGGTCGAGGTCCTCAACCGGCTGGCCCGCCAGTACACGATCGTCTACCTCACGCACCGCGTGGACTACATCGCGCCGAAAACCAAGGTGTGGCTCTATGAGCATGGGTTCCCGCCGGGGCCGCTCCTGGCGGCCACGATCCGCGAGTCACTCGGCGACAGCGGGTTCTTCAAGAGCGCTCGGCTCGGGCCGTTGCGGCAGAAGCTGAGCGGGCGGGGCTTCGGCGTCGGCGACAAGCCCTCCGACGCCGCGGCCTATCACGGCAGCGGCCTCCAGCCGTTTCTGCTTCTGAGCGTCGATCCGCGTGCCGGCGCCCGCGACCTGCGTAAGCTGGCCAACTCCCTCGACGCGCTGCCCGACGAGACGCAGGTCGTCACCGGGTGGCACCAGATCGAGGACGTCCTCTCCGGCTGCGCTTCCTATCCGAAGTTGCAGGCGCAAACCGACCTCCACCAACGCGCCGCCGCCATGGACCATCACGCCGTAACGCCGCCGCGTAAAGCTTCCGCCGACGGCGCCTCGGCCACGCTGGGAGCCTCTTGCTATGAGTCGAAATAACTCGTCGTCCCCCGCGCCCACACCCGCCGGCGCCAAGGCTAAGGCGGGCAAGCCCGTCGGCACCCCGCCACGGAAGCGCAAACGCTGGGCACTGCGCATCGTGGCGATCCTCGTGGTCGCCCTGGTGGCACTCGTGGTCGCGGCGCCGATGATCCTTTCGCTCGACGTCTGCCGCAGCATCGTCATCGACCGCCTCAACGAGGCCCTGCCCTGCCGCGTGGCCACCGATGACTGGAGCCTCTCCTGGCTGGGGTCGCAGGAGATCCGCCGCCTGGCCGTGCAGACGTCCGACGGCCAGCCCGTGGCCCGCGCCGACCGCGTCGTCCTCGACCAGGGCCTGCTCGCGCTCCTCGGCGACCGCAGCCACATCGGCGCTGTGCGTGTCGAAGAAGGCAACCTCTGGATNNGCCTGCGAACGGTGCTTGAGAAAGCGGCCGCCGCGCCCAAGCCGCCGCACGAGCCGAAACCTCCGAGCCAAGAGCCCCCCACGTTGCCGGCCGAGATCACCGCCAGCGCGCTCACCCTCCACAGCCGCACGGCGCTGCTTCAGCTCAAGGACGTCACGCTGGCCGGCGAGCAGGCCGGCACCGATCGCCGGCACATCAAGGCCAACTGGTCCATCGTCCGCGATAACGAGCACGGCAGCGGCACGATCGAAGCCGACATCGACGGCCTGCGCACCGACTGGCGCGGCTGGGACGCCCTGGGCGTCCGGGCGCACCTCGTGTGCGGTAGCGGCTTCCCGCTGGCGGTGGCGTGGGCGCTTGCGGCCGACGCCGGCACCGGCCTCGATGGCGCGGGCACGCTGTCAACCGGCGACTTCACGATCACGCGGACGCGAACCGGCGGCATCGCCGTCGAGGCCCTGTGCGACGCCACCCAGGCGTCGGTCACCGGAAAGCTGCTTAACGGCGACCGCCCGGTCCTCGACTCGCTGCATCTCGAGGCCAAGACGGCGTACGCCGCCGGCAAACTCGAGGTCGATCGTTTCGTTTTCAAGAGCCCGGTGGCAACCGCCGAGGCGCGCGGCACGTTCGCCGAGCCCATCGGGGCGGAACTGCCGGCCGTCAACGGCACCGCCACCGCCAGCGCGAACCTGGCGCTCCTGGCGAAGATGCTGCCCCGAACGCTCAAGGTCCAGGAGGGCATGGCCGTCAGCTCGGGCACCCTCGACGCCACCGTCAAACTGGCGTCTAACGAAACAACGGCCGCCGTAACCGTTACCGCCGATGTCAAGAACCTGAGCGGCCGGCGCAACGGTAAAGAACTCGCCCTGTCGCCGATCCACCTCGCGGCCAACGTGGAGCGCGACCGCCGCGCGACCGCTGCGCCCGGGGCCGCGCCCGACTTCATGAGCATGCTCCAGAGCCTGCGCGTCAATGACGTGGCCCTGAGCGGCCCGTTCGGCACGGTCGAGGCGCGCGGGCAGATGGAAGCGTTCTCGCTCGATGCCAAGCTCGACCTCACGCAGACCACGGAAGAGGTGGGCCGGTTCGTCGACCTTGAGGGCCGCTCGGCCCAGGGCACCGCTGTCATACACGCCGAGACCAAGGGCGACTTCGGCGCCGGCGTGCGGATGGCCGTCAAGGCCGACCTCGCCCAGCTCAGCCTCAACCTCGGCCAGGGCCGTGCGTGGCAGGAGGAAAAGGCGAGCGTCGTCGCCGCGGGCAAGCTCTCGTTCGATGCCCAGCGGCGCTTCACCGGATGCTCCGGCGCCACGCTGGCCGTGGCGTCGTCCACCGCCTCCCTCGCGGCCGCGGGCGATTACGCGCAGGCCTCGCCGTGGACGTTCAAGGGCACCGTCAAGGCCGACGGTGACGTCGCCCGCACCGCCAGCCTGGCCGACGTCGTCCTCGCCCTGGTGCGCTACGGCGAGCCGACGAAAACAGACGCAGCGGCCGCGGCGCAGGACTCCGGACCCATGATCCGCAGCCTCGTCCAGCGCGTCGCAAGCGTGCGCGACCCGGACACGGCGCGGCGTTGGGGCCTCTCGGCCCAAGGCGAAGGCGCCGCCGGCAAGACCGTCTCCGGCGACGTGGCCTTCCAAATCTGCGGCTTCTCTCTGCCGGCTGCGCCCTCCGATCCCCGGTCGCCGGCCGTACAGCTTTCCGAAGCCCACGTGACCGCCCACGCCAGCTACGATGACGGCGGATCGCGGGCACTGTCGCTCAAGGCCACGGTCGGCGCCCGCCAACCGCAGATCGCCCTCGCCGGCGGCACCGCATGGGCCGATGAAGATGTGTCGCTCAACGTGGCAGGCACGCTGACCCTCGCGGCCGGCGGCGGGCCGGCGGCGATGACTGTCGATCAGTTCGTCCTGACGTCGACGACGGCTCGCATCGAGGCCGGCGGCGAGTACGCACAGGCGAAGAACGCGCCGTGGACCTTCCGCGGCACCGTCAAGGGCAGCGGCACAACGGCCGCCTCGGCGAGCCTGGCCTACCTGCTCATGCAGGCCGCGCAGCCGGCGCCCGCCGGAGCAACCGATGCCGCCCCGCCGTGGTGGGACTCGCTGCGCGAGGTCTCCGCCTCCACGCCCGCCGAAGGAGCCTGGCGCATCAGCGCGCAGGGCGACCGCGCCGCCGGCAAGGCCCTCAGCCTCCAGTTCTCGGGCGAAATCACCAACCTCACCGGCCGCGTCGGGCCGAAACGGGCGACCCCGCTTCGCATCGTCAAGGCCGCCGTGACCGGCGCCGCNNGCGCTGGTCGCCACGGCCGATCTCCAGGTGCCCGCCGACTTCGATCTCGCGGCTATCACCGGCAAGGCCGCCGCCAACGCAAATATTGATGTCGATATATTATCCGCAACGCTGCACTCGCTCGACGCCCTGCCCGACGCGCCCCGGATATCCGGCAAGACGCTGGTCGAGCTC
>PMZT01000289.1 GCA_003170085.1 Planctomycetia bacterium
TTTCAGGATTCCATATTAATTTTCGAGGGTGGCCGGAAGAAAATCTGAGAATCTGAAATTTGAGATTTCAAATTTGAGATTTCAGACTTGAGATTTCAGACTTGAGGATTTCAAATTTGAGATCTCAGATTTCAGATTCTTGTGGCGGGCCGGGGCGGGGTCTATAATGCCGGCGGCGGTTCATCTCGACTCTTCCAAGGAGGCGGCGCATGAAACTTGGCGAACCGGTGATACGCGTGTTGGCGGGCATTCTGGGGCTGGCGCTGGTGATGACGTTGGCCCGCCCCGGCGGATCTGCGACGGCGGCGGCCCGCCCCGGCGGGTCTGCGACGCGGGGGGCCGACGTGCTCGTTGAGGCCGAGGGGTTCAAGGACCCCGGCGGCTGGGTCGTTGACCAGCAGTTCATGGACCTCATGGGTTCGCCCTACCTGCTGGCCCACGGCATGGGCAAGCCCGTGGCTCCCGCCCGGACCGAGGTCGCGTTCCCCGAGGCCGGCACGTATCACCTGTGGGTCCGCACCAAGGACTGGGTGCCGCCGCACCATCCCGGCACGTTCAAGGTGGTGGTCGATGGCGTTCCTGCCGCCAACATCTTTGGCAATCAGGGCACGGGCTGGCTGTGGCAGAAGGGCGGCACGTTCGAGATTCGCGGCAAGAAGGCGACGGTGGAGTTGGTGGACCTGACGGGCTTCGAGGGCCGGTGCGACGCCCTGTATTTCACGACCGACGCCTCAGCGGTCCCCCCCAGCGAGCCCGGCCCGGCGATGGATAAGTGGCGTCACAAGCTGCTGGGTCTGCCCGAGACGCCCCCGTCGGCCGGCGAGTTCGACGTGGTCATCGTGGGCGGCGGCATTGCGGGGACGGCGGCGGCGGTGACGGCGGCGCGGCTGGGGTGCACGGTGGCGCTGATCCAGGATCGGCCGGTGCTCGGCGGCAATAACAGCCCCGAAATTCGTGTGCATACCGGCGGCCTGGGCGGGCCGGTGGTCAACGAGGTGAACGGGAACTACGGCAACCGGCCGCAGGACTCGAACTGGCTGAAGGAGCCCAGCCCGGCCACGGTGGCGGCCGAGCATCGGCAGAAGGTGGTGGACGCCGAGAAGAACATCAAGCAGTTCCTGGGCTGGCACGCGTACGCGGCGGCCACGAAGGAGAAGCGGATTGCGAGCGTCGATGCCCGCAACATCAGCACGAACGAGGAGCGGCGGTTCGCGGCCCCGATCTTCATCGACTGCACGGGCGACGGCTCGGTGGCGGCGTGGGCGGGGTGCGAGTTCCGCATGGGCCGCGAGGCGCAGACGGAGTACAACGAGTCTCTGGCCCCCGAGAGCCGCGACAAGATGACCCTGGGCACGAGCCTGCTGTGGGGCTCGATGGAGGGCGAGCGCGAGACGACCTTCCCCGTGCTGCCGTGGGCCGCGGAGGTCTCGAAGGACCTTGCCGCCACCAGCGGCGACTGGACGTGGGAGACCGGGCACTCGATGGACACGATCACGGACGCCGAGGAGATTCGCGATCACATGTTCCGCGCGATCTACGGCTCCTTCAGCACCGCCAAGAATGGGAAGGACAAGGAGAAGAACGCGAAGCGCGACCTCCTGTGGATGGGGTACGTCGGCGGCAAGCGCGAGTCGCGGCGGATCATCGGCGATTACGTGCTGACGCAGAACGACATCCTGGAGTGCAAGCAGTTCCCCGACGGCGTGGCCATTGGCTCGTGGTCGATCGATCTGCATTACCCCAAGGGGTACGATTTCCGCACGTACGCGCAGTTTACGAAGACCAAGCCATATCCGATCCCGTTCCGGTGCCTCTACTCGAAGGACATGGAGAACCTGATGCTGGCCGGCCGCGACATCAGCGAGACGCACGCGGCCCTGGGCAGCACCCGCGTCATGAATACCGGCGGCCAGATGGGCGTGGCCACGGGGGCGGCGGCGCTGCTGTGCAAGAAGTTCAGCACGACGCCGCGCGGGGTGTATGAGAAGCATCTGCAGGCGCTCCTGGACATCGTGAAGGGCGAAGGCGAATACAAGAACGCGCTGGGGTCGGAGGATACGGCGAAGCTATCGCCGTTCGTCCGCGTGGGGGCGGCGACAGGGCTGACGATCGGCAAGGTCGAGAAGTCGGGCAACCGTTGCAGCGGCTCTAACCCGCTGGCGGAGGTGCCGGAGGCGTACGTCGGGCTGCCGTGCGCGACGCTGGAGCGTGGGTCGTATGCGGTTGCGGCGCCGGGGTATGTGCTGGAGGTCGACCGGCCGGTAACGGTGTACCTGGCCGTACATGACCGCGGCAAGCCCAAGCTGGCGGAGGGCTGGGAGAAGACCGACCAGCACATCCGCTGGAAGGGCGGCGCGAACACGTATGCCGACACGGTCTACCAGAAGAAGTTCGCGGCCGGCAAGATCGAGATTCCCGGCCACGACGGCACCGACGGCCATAACTTCGGCCTTCCGAACATGGCGATCATCGGCGACAAAGACGCCAAGGTGAAGCCGGCGACGCCGTGAGGCGGGTGGCATGCCCACGCCATCCGTTGCGTGGGCATGATGTGCGACCGGGGCAGAACATGCCCACGCAAACAGCGGCCCGCCACGGCGGGCAGGCTGTGGGCATGCCACCCACCGGGGGCTGGTTCGCGGCGAAACACTCGCCCGATACGGGGCTAAACATCTTGCCTCCCGCTCGCCGATATTACTGGCAGAGCAAGGGAGGTCTCAGTCATGCGTAGAATCGCCCGGGTTGCGCTATGCGCTGCGATCGTGGCCGTGGTTGCGTGTGGGGTTGCGTTTGCAGCCGCGTTTGTGGCCGGCTGCGGCGAGAGTGGCGGCCTGTTTCACGGGAAGAATCCGGAAGACTACGTCAAGCCCACCATTGCGGTCATGAAGTTCGAGAACCGCGCACCGGCCATGTTCAACTGGAACATCGGCGACGGCATGCGCGAAATTCTGGTTGACCGCCTCATGGCCACCGGGCGGTATCACGTGATCGAGCGGCAGGAGTTGGACTCGGTCCTCAGCGAACTCCGGTTCCAGCAGACCCCCGACTCGCGGCCGCAGGGCAAGGTGCCGCGCGGCCGCATCAAGAACTGCCAGTACCTGATCAAGGGGACGGTCACCGACTTCGGCCTGGTGTCGATGAACCGCGGCAGCGGCACGTTCTTCAACTGGAACCTGTTTGGCAGCTCGAACAAGGCCGTCATGGGGATCATCCTGTACGTGGTGGACGTGGAATCGGGCGAGATCATCGCGAGCGAGAACATCGAGGAGGCGGTGGGCGCGGGCGACCTTTCGGCCAGTGCCAACTATGACAAGGTGGCGTTCGGCGGCAGCACGTTCAACGAGACGCCCCTCGGCCGCGCCACGGCCAAGGTCGTGGACCGCGCGATCAAGCGGATCACCGTGGCCATCGCCGGCCGGCCGTGGGAGCCGCAGATCGCCCTCGTGGCCGCCGACGGCGGCGTGGTCCTCAACGGCGGCAAGAACCACAATGTCAAGTCGAATGCGGAGTTCGAGGTCTTCGAGATCGGCCAGTCGATTCTCGACCCGCAGACGGGCGATCCGATCGGCCAGTCGCCGGGCCGCCAGATCGGCCGCGTTATCGTCCACGATGTCTTCGATCGTTACGCGACGGCGACCCTCGTGGTCGGCCGCGCCTCGGACCTCAAGGCCGGACAGTCGTGCCGGGCGGCCTCGGCCCGTCCGTACAACGCGGCCGAGGGCAAATGAGCGGGGGGGGGGGCGGCGGGTNNGCGTGGGCATGCCACCCGGCGCAAGTGAGCAAGAGGTACGGATTCGCCCGTATTTTTGTTGATTCGGCCGCCTGCCGCGACTAATTTATGGGCACGTCTTCGGGGTAGCCACCACGAAACGGGGGCCTGATGAGCCGCTTCACCTTGACGATTCTTGCGGGCCTGACCCTTGGCGTTTGGGCGGCGCCCGCCTTCGCGCAGCGTTCCGAGGAGATGTTCCAGCGGAGCCTGTTCTTCGATCGTGACGTCCGTCAGCGCCTGGAGGCCGTTACACCCACCGAGCAGAAGACCCTGATCGAATACGGCGGATTCTACTCGCCGTCCTATACGCACTTCACGGACCAGAACGGCGGTCCCGGCGACATGACCCTCCAGGATCTCCGTCTGTGGACGCGGATCAGCTACGATGAAGTTCACACGGTTTTTGCCCGCATGAGGATGGATTACCAGTCCTTCTCGGCCGGCGATTCGCAGGGCCTGCGCCAGCACGACCTCATCGGGCCGAATCTCGAAATAGGGTACTACCAGCTCGACGTGTCGCGGGCCGTCCAGAAGTCCACGGGCCAGGTATGGCCGTTCGACCTGAAGGTGCGCGGCGGGCGGGAGTACATCGAGGTGGGCCGCGGCATTGCGCTGGGCAAGATTCTCGACGGCGCCTCGTTCGACGTCACGACCAAGGACTGGGCGTTCATGGGCTTCGCCGGCCGGACGCCCGGCGGCGAGGACAACATCGACACGAGCGCCCCGAACTATACGAACAGCCGCCGCAGCTTCTACGGCGGGCAGTTCACGTACAAGGGCATCGACCGCCATCAGCCGTACGCCTTCTTCGTCATCCAGAAGGATTGGTCGCGCGAGATTCCCGACCTGCCGTTCCAGGACTTTACCTATGATTCAAGGTACTTCGGCATCGGCAGCCGGGGCGAACTGGCGACGAACCTCCAGTACGCCATCGAGGGCCTGTGGGAGTCCGGCCGCAGCACGGCCAACCTCCAGGAGGGGAGTTCCGAGCCTATCCGCGCGTATGCGCTCGACGCCGAGCTGGACTACTTCGTGCCGCGGCCCATGCGCCCCGTGCTCTCCGCGGAGTACGCCTATGCCTCGGGCGATGGCGACCGCGGGAGCGCGACGACGGCCATCAACGGCAACCGCAAGGGCACGAGCGACCGCGAGTTCCAGGGTTTCGGCTATGTCAACAGCGGCCTGGCGCTGGCGGCGCAGTTCTCGAACATCCAGTTCGTGCGGCTGGGCGGGCGGATGACGCCGTACGAGAACAAGATCCGTTTCGGCCGCATTGACATCGGTGCCGACTATTATTTCCTGATGAAAGCCGCCGAGGGCGGGCCTATCAGCGACACGCGGGCCACGAAGTCGGCGGCCTACCTCGGGCAAGAGGTGGACCTGTACGTCGAGTGGCGGATCTTGAGCGACGTTTCCTGGGTCCTGCGGTACGGGCATTTCATTCCCGGCAACGCCTACCCGGTCGATTCCTTCTCGCGGGACTTCCTGTTCACGGGCTTCAACTTCATGTTCTAGACACGGCGGGCGGCCACGACGCTAAACACGTGGTTTCGCTTGCGAAAGCATGCTCTCGGGCCTCCAACGACCGCGCTTTCGCAACGGAGCGAAGGCAGGGCACCCACAAGAAAAACGGCGACGCACCACCCGGTGTGCCTCGGCGCTGGTTCACGGCTAACGGGCGCCACGGTCCGGCGGATCGTCCTTGACGCGGGCCTTGCCTTCGATGGCCGGCCGCTCTTTCTTCTTCTTCTTCTTCTCCTCCTCGTCGGCGGGACGCCTCGGGCGGCGGATGAGGCGGAGGATGAGGGCCGCGAAGAACACCAGGAGCAGGATCGGTAGGAGCAGTCGGACGCCGCGAAAGAGCAGCCTGAGCAGCACAAGCAGTTCGTTCATTTCCGGCCTGGTGGTGCGTCAACCGTGTTCTTGTGGGTGCCATGCTTTCGCGCTGTTGCGAAAGCATGGTCGTTCGAGGGCCGAGGGCATGCTTTCGCAACGGCGCGAAAGCATGGCACCCTCACATCAGATGTAACGCGCCGCTAGTGCTCCGATGGTTCGCCGAGGATGCCGATGAGCTTCTCAAGCATCTCGTCCTTGACTTCCGCGGTCTTGGCCTCGAGCGTCAGCCTGAGGAGCGGCTCGGTGTTCGACGCCCGCACGTTGAACCACCAGGCGTCGTACTCGACCGTCACGCCGTCGAGGAAATCGACCTTGCCGTCGGAGAACGTCCGGGCCAGCGTCTTGATCATGCCCTCTTTGTCGGCTACCTCGAAGTTGATCTCGCCGGTCGTGAAGTACCGCCGCAGGGGCTTGATGAGGGCGCTCAGCGGCTCGCCGGGGTGGGCCGAAAGGACCGTCAGCATCTTCATCACCGTGATGACCGCCGAGTCGCAGTAGAAGTTGTCGCGGTAATACGAGTGGCCCGAAAGTTCGCCGCCGAAGGGCGCCTTGGTCTCGCGCATGGCGGCCTTCATGAAGCTGTGGCCCACGCGCTCACGGCGCGGCACACCGCCGTGGGCCAAAATCTCCTCCTTGAGCGCCCAACTTGACCGGAGGTCGTAGACGATCGTCGCGCCCTTTTCCTTCTCAAGGAACGCCGGGGCGAGCAGGGCGGTGGCGATATCGCTCGGGATCGTGTCGCCGCTTTCGTCGACGAAGACCACGCGGTCGGCGTCGGCGTCGAAGCAGGCGCCCAGCGCGGCGCCCGACGTGCGGACGCGGGTCTTCATCTCGGCTAGGGCCGACTCCTTCAGCGGGTTCGGATCGTGCTCGAACCGGCCGGACCGTTCGAGGTTCAGCGATTCGAGCTGGATACCCACGTCGCGCAGCAGGCTGGGCACCCACTTCGAGGCCATGCCGTTCGAACAGTCGAGGACCATCTTCATCGGCCGGATCTCGCCCGCGAACTTCCGGATGTGCTCGAGGTACCCGCTGGAGATGTCCTCCTGCCGCAGGGCACCGATCGGCTGCAGGCCGGTGTCGGTCAGGCCCGCCACGATCTCCTTGATCTTTTCGAGACCCGAGCCCAGGCCCACCGGCAGGCCCCCGGGGCCGGTGATCTTGAAGCCGTTGTACTCGATGGGGTTGTGGCTGGCGGTGACCTGGATGCCGCCGAGGGTTCTCATCGTGCCGACGGCGTAGTAGACGGCGGGCGTCTCGACCTGGCCAATGCTGACCGCCCCGGCGCCGGTGGCGCGGATGCCCTCGACGACGGCCCGCGCCAGGCCCTCGCTCGTCGGCCGCATGTCATGGCCCACAACGATCCACTGGTCCTGCGGGCGCGCGCGGCCCTGGGCGCCCAGGAGGCCCAGGAGGTGCATGGCGGTGGCGCAACCGATCTTCCACGCCAGCGTGTTGGTGATCTCCTTTTCGACGAGTCCGCGAATGTCGTAGGCCTTGAAGATCTTGTCGAGGTTGACGGCCGCGGCGGCCGGGTGGGACACCGCGTCGGCCACCTGGGCGCGCCACTTGCACACCTTGCACTTGGGGAAGTGGCGGACGACACGCCCGCGGCAGACCGCCTCGCTGATCGAGTACTTCTCGTCGGGGCACCGACGTTCTTCAGGTGAACCTGTAGGCACTGCCAGTCCTCCAACTATTCCGATACGTTAGATCACGAACTTGGGATTCTGTCCGAGGAACGCGATCGGGTTATGCCAGACGACCTTCTCGATGAGGCTGTCGTCCATGTGCATCTCGCGCATGGTGCCGACGGTCACGACGACTGCCAGGGGGTCGCTGTCTTCCCAGTCGGCCGAGGAGTTGAGGAGCATGCGCTCCGGGCCGTACTCGCGGATGATCCCGGCCGCCTCTTCGGGCGCGCACTTGCCGGGGTAGATCGTCATGCCGGTCCAGCAGCCGGTGGCGCGGGCGATGTCGATCGTGGCCCGCGTGCAGTGGTCGATCACGCACAGGTGGCGCGGCGGATCGACCTCGCGGATGACGTCGGCGATGAGCTGCGTGCCGCGCAGCTTCTCGGCGGCGTGCGGCGTGTGAATGACGCACAGAACCTTGCGCTCGGCGGCCATCCGGAGTTGCCGCTTCAGCATCTCGATCTCGTTCGGCGTGTTCTTATTGAGCCCGATCTCGCCGATGCCCAGCACCGTGGGCCGCTCGAGGTACGGGCCGATCCGGGCCAGCACCTTCTCGGCCAGCGGGATGTTTTCGGATTCCTTCGGGTTGACGCCCAGGAAGACGTAATGGCGGATGCCGCGCTTGGCGGCGCGGGCGGGCTCGAAGGTGGTCAGAATGTTGAAGTAGTCGAGGTGGCTCTCGGGGTACTGGCGGTCGGCGCCCGGCCAGAACGCCGGCTCGCAAACGGCGGCAATGCCCGCCGCGGCCATGAGCCGATAGTCGTCGGTGGTGCGGCTCTGCATGTGAATGTGCGGGTCGATCATCCGCATCGCGTACTCCCATCTTCGCTCGGGCCGTAGGTCGTTCGCCGGAATTTGGATCATAGTCGAAGGGGGCCGCCAAATCAAGGAAACGTCCTTGCACGGGCCGGGCCGGCGGGGTTATAATGTTGAGGTTAGCGGTTTCCCCAGGGATCCTTTGCGGAGGATTGACTATGTGCGGCACTTGCGGATGCAGCGACAAGAAGAAGAAGCCGAAGAAGTAGTCGTAGCGTAATCGGATGACCACGCGGGGCGCCCCAAGGGGCGCCCCGTTGTGTTTGGGGGAGCCTGTTCCCGATTGAAGGGTGGCATGCCCACAGCCTGCCCGCCGTGGCGGGCCGTCCGTTGCGTGGGCATGTTGTGAGATTGCAGAAACTTTACCGCGGGTGGCAGCCGCCGCGGCGGCCGCTTTTGCGTGGCCGTGCATACGCCGAGAGGTGCACGGCCACCCAACATCGGGAGGCCGTGCCACCCGGCACCGAGACTGGCACACGCCGGACGATCAACCGGTCACGGCCTCGATCCATTCGCCGGCCCGGACTTGAGCGGTTGACCATTCCACTTCACGATCAGCACATCAAGCTCCCGCTCCGCCGGCGCAAGTTCAAATCCCAACCCGTCGCGTACCGCCTTGGCGATGGCCTCGAAGCTTGCCTCGGCCGGAAGGGCCAACTGGTAATCGAAGGCGCCCTTGATTCCGGTCTCGTCCAGCACCGGCCAGCCGAGTCGCATCGCCAGGCAGGGGGTGAGCGCCTCGGAGATCGCCATGTTGTGAACGGTCCGGACTTGCCCGCCTGTTCCGCCGCTGCACCTCTGCCCGCCGCCGCTCGTCGGCCGCAGGGCGTCGTTCTTGCCGTTTGGCGCCTGGAGAAGATAGACGCTCATCTTCCGCCGCTCGTGCCTCACCGTCAGCCCCAACTGTCGCTCCAAGGCGTGCTGCGCAACAGCCTGAAGTTCCTGGAAAGACTCTCCCTTCTTGGACGCCTGGACGTGGACGTCGAAGTGCCCCTGTGGCAGGGCGCCATCGGCTTTGGTTTGGTGCTCGGGCGAGCTGTAGACCTGGGCCGCGAGGGCCAGGGCGGTGACTCCTTCGAAGTCCCAGCCGTCGTTGTCGATGTTCCAACTGCCCGTGGTCTTCGCAGAGGGTGAAATCTCCACGGTCGGCGCCGCTTGATCGTCCGGGCTTTCTTGCGGTGGGCGGCTCGCCTCGACCTTCGGCAACTCGGCTTCGGCGATATTGGCCGCGCTCAGGTCGCCATAGACGACGCGGTAGAGCGCCGCGTCCTTGGGCTTGTACCAGCAGACCGGGGCGGCGGCGTCGCCGAGCTTGACGCCGTTGCCGACGTACCGGAAGGTGCCGCTATTGACCTGCAGGAAAATCGTCAGACGGCCTATCCGCGTGCCGATCTCCTTCTGTCCCAGCGCAATACTCTTGGCGATCTCCTCGTCCGAAAGGCCCACCGCCGGCTGTAGTCTCTTCTCAAGATTCTTCACGATTTTCGGCGTCATGTTTGGCGCAGCCGGGAAGGTGTTGTCATTGTTCTGGGCGAGGAACCGCAGGCCGGCGATCAGGTCGTCCTCGGTGAGGTTCTCCAGCGGTATATCCAGCGCCGGCATCTCGTGGTAGCCCGCGGGAACCGCCAGGCTGAACAGCGCGGCATCCAGGGGCGGGTTAATGACGATGTCGCTCATCCGGATATGACCCTGGCCGGGCATGTCCATTTCCACCAGGAGCAACTTCTCCGCCTTCGCGTTGTCGACCCAGAGGTCCGTGACCACGCCCTCATGGGTCACGCGGAAACCGGCTGCCTCCGTTCCGCCGATCTCCTTGTGGCCGATCGGAACGCCGTCCTTTTCAACCAGCTTCTTCATCTCTTCGGCGAAGTTCTGCGTCTTCTTCTTCAGCAGTTCCGGCGGCAATTGACCCAGGTTCATCATCATGGCCGTCTTCTCGTTCGGATGGAGGCTGATCGCCTTGCCTGCCTGGAGGTCATACACGTTGATCAGCGTCACCGGCCCCGTCCCCGGTATGCCCGTAACCGCGATCTCCTGTCTCATCAAGTACGGCAGACTGTAGGAGGCCCGAATGTCCATCTCCATCGGACGGCCCTCGGACGCCATTTGTCCGCGGGCCCCCAGGACCTTACGCCGAATGTCCATCTCCATCGGACGGCCCTCAGCCGCCGGGTACGACATGTGAATGCGGCAAGTCATGGTCTGCATCTGCTCAAGCAGGTCGCGGACCTGGGCGAACGCAACGGTGGAGCCGTGCACCAACAAGGCATAGGTGCCGATACCCAGGCCGGCCACCAGAATGATTGCGGCGGCAACTCGGGCTAGTGACTTCATAAGGTATCTCCTGCGCTGAACGATAGTCTTGTGGATGTCCGCCTCGAAGGCTTTACCGGCGGCCACGGTGGCGGCCAGTATCTCCGGCGGGGGGCCCGCGGGTACGGGTACGTCGCGAAATGCCTTCGCAGCCAGATCGATCTTCTCGGGTTCGGGCTTGCTCATGGCATGACCTCCGGGCCACACGGCCCTTCCGCGGGTTCCATCAACTCACGCAATCGACCGCGTGCTCGATGCAGCAGCACTCCGACATCCGACGTCTTGAGGCCCATCTCCCGGGCGATCTCCCGGTAACTCATCTCACTGCCATATCGCAGGCAGAAGACCTCCGCCTGGCGGTCGGGCAACCGGACAACCAACTCCCGGAACATCCGGACCAGCTCCGCCGTTTCCGCCCGCTGATCAGGCCCCGGCTCCGGCGAAGCCACCGACTTGAGCTCCGCCACATCCGCCGAGCGGGCGCCGTCTCGCATTCGGCGGCGCATCCGATCCAGGGCTCGCGCGGTCGCCAGGCACGTCAGCAGCGACGGCCAGGAGCGAACCGGCTGGCGGCGAGCCACGTCCAGGGCGGAGAGGAATGTCTCCTGGAAACAGTCCGCCGCATCCTGGTGGTTACCCAGCAGGCGATAAACCGTCCGCCAGACCACCCCGCTATGGGTGGCTACGATGCCTTGCCAGTCCGTCATACCCAAGGTCCCTTTGGTGATGTCCGGCCATCAACCTACTAGTCGTTGGAACCGGCGCCTTTATTACACGCCGGGAAGATGGGGTGTGCCAGCACTTTCTGGCAAGCGCCGCTGCGACGGGTGGCATGCCCACGCCGTCCGTTGCGTGGGCATGTTGTGCGATTGGCGTAGAACATGCCCACGCGAACAGCGGCGTGGGCATGCCACCCAGCGCGCAGAACTGTGTTGCAAAGTGTCTCCGAAAACGTCTCCGAAAACATTGCCAGGCCGCGGAACCTATGCTATACGGCAGGGGCGGCGGCGAGGGACCGCCGGGAACCTTTTCAGGAGGTGTCCTATGGGTTGCAGATGCGGCGGAAAGAAAAAAGAAGACAAAAAGAAGAAGTGAGCGCCGGAGCCTTGTTTTGGCCTGTGAGAGCGCCCCCGCAACGGGGCGTTTTCTTTCCTCCAGCCCTTGACTGATAGTATCGTCCGGCGAATAATGCTGTGAAGGGAAGAGAAGCACGGGACGGAAGGAGTGAGCCGCCCCGACATCTTTCACAAACGTTCGCCGTCGCCTAATCCCCCCAGGTGGCGGCGATACAGAGCCGGATGGGTAAACGGCGATCCCATCCGGCTCACTTTTTAGCCATTTCCGGACACGCCCGTCCCACGCGTGCGGGGGTCCAGTTACCGCGCCAGCAGCCGTTCCAGCAGCGCCACGGCCGCCTCTTTCGACGGGATCGCGTAGCCGTGCGTCAGGTCGGGGTCCTGGTGGATCGGCGGCCGCAGGTTGGCCAGGCCCACGCAGCTCGGGCATCCGGACTCGCAACCGCACTCGGCGATCAGCCGCCGGCACATCTCCAAGAGGTCGCGCAGCCGCTCGTACCCTTTCTCGGCGAATCCGAGGCCGCCAAGGAACCGGTCGTAGAGGAACGCCGTGGGGCGGCCCGTGTTGGCGCTTTCGACGATGCCCGACATGTCACGCCGGTCGCACATCGCCATCATCGGCAGGCAGACCAGCATGAGGTTTCGCACGCCCACGAGGCCCTCGACGGCCTTCAGGCCCAGCTCGCGCAGGGCTTCGAGGTGCCCGGCGTCGGGCATCAGCCACAGGCCCGTCGTCTCAAGCGTCTGGCTGGGCAGGTCGAGGGCCGTCTGGCCGATATTCTCACCTGTGTAATACTTGATCTTCTTGAACGCGATCGTGGCCCACGTGACCGTCAGCTCGCCGAAGCACGCCGTCGCGCCAAGCTCGGACTTCCGGCGGTCCTCGCGGCGGATCTTGCACTTGTCGGCCAGCACCGGCTGCGTGTAGTAGTCGGTCTCGGCCCGTTCGACGTACGCCACCTTGGCCTCGAAATCGAGTTGGCGGACGATGTAGCTCTCGCCCTCGTGCAGGTAGATCGCGTTGGGGTACACGATTTCGGGCGCGCTGATCGAATCCACCTGGCCCAGGACCGCGCTCTTTCCGGCGTCGCGCCGGACGATGCTGAACGTGTCGTTCGAGATCGTCCTGAGGTCCGTCTTGTGCGACGCCTTGTCGGGCCGCGACCAGTAGTAGCGGTCGTCGATGTGCGTCAGGGTCTCGCTCTCGGCCAGAATCCGGGCCACTTTGGGGGCACGCGGGCCGAAGAGGGCCGTGTCCTCGGGCGCCAGCGGCAGTTCCGCCGCGGCGCAGCCGAGGTGATTCGCCAGGATGTACGGGTTCTGCGTGTCGACCACGCCGTACTCCACCGGCCGCCCGAAGAAGTATTCAGGATGGTGCATGAGGTACTGGTCGATCGGATCGTTGTACGCGACCAGGATCGAGAGGGCCTGCCGGCGTCCGCGGCCCGCCCGCCCGGCCTGCTGCCACGTGGAGGCGATCGTGCCGGGGAACCCCACGAGGATCGCGGCGTCGAGCGTGCCGACGTCGATGCCCAACTCCAGCGCGTTGGTCGAGGCGATGCCCAGGAGCTTGCCCGTGAAGAGCGCCTGCTCGATCGCCCGGCGGTCCTCCGGCAGGTATCCGCCACGGTAGGCGCGGACCTTGTCGGCGAGGTCCTTGCGGGTCTTCTCGAGCCGCTCGCGGGCGTAGCGGTAGACAAGCTCGGCCACGACGCGGGCCTTGGTGAACACGATGGTCTGCACGCCGCGCTCCATGAGCTTGCACAGGAGCTCGGTGGCCTCCATGGCGGCGCTGCGGCGGGCCAGGCCGTCCTGCCCCAGCGGCGCCGGGTTCCAGAAGACGAACAGCCGCGGGCCGCGCGGGCTGCCGTCCTCGTCCACCGTTTCGCACGGCCGCCCGATGACGGCTGCCGCCAACTCGCCCGGGTTGGCGATCGTTGCGCTGGCGCAGATGAACTGCGGGCGGCTGCCGTAGTGGGCGCACACGCGGGCCAGACGCCGCATGACCATCGCCACGTTCGACCCGAAGATGCCGCGGTACAGGTGTAACTCATCGACGACGATGTATTTGAGGTTCTGGAGAAACGACGCCCATCGCGGATGATATGGCAGGATGCCCACGTGCAGCATGTCGGGGTTCGAGAGGATGAGGTTGGCCTCGGTGCGGATCTTGCGGCGGTTGTGCTGCGGCGTGTCGCCGTCGTACGTGGCCGGACGCAGGGCTGCGGCGATGGCCGGGTCGGCCTCGGCCCAACGCTTGAGCGTGCCAAGCTGGTCCTGCGCAAGGGCCTTCGTGGGGAAGAGGTAAAGGGCCTTGGCCTTGGGGTCGGCGGTCAGCCGCTCGAGGACCGGCAGGTTGTAGCACATCGTCTTGCCGCTGGCCGTGCCGGTGACGGCGACGAAATCCTTGCCGGCCCGCGCCAGGTCCACCGCCCGGGCCTGGTGGACGTACAGGCGCTTGACGCCCATCGCGGCCATGCTGCGCACCAACGCCTCCGGCAATGGCGCCGCCGGCTCTGCAAACCGCGCCGCCCGCGCCGGCGTGGCGTGTACGTGCACGATCTCCTGGGCGTAATGCCGATCTTGCTGAAGCTCCTCCAGGAAGAGGTCGAAAGGGCCGGGGTTTGTCTTCCCCACGACGTATCTCCTAAAGAGCGCGAGGCGGGCACCCCGACGTCCGCGTCAGGATGCTCGCCCCGTGCCGCCGCCCTTATAACAACCTCGCGCCGCTTGCGTCAAGCATGTCCTGCCGCCGCGAGGCCGTGTCACCCGAATACAAATCGAAAATGCATTACTTCGCCGACTCGCCCACCTGGATCGTGATCGGGTTGGTCTGGAGGTCGCCCACCCACCACTCGCGGTGCTGCTGGTCGGCGGGCGAGGCGCCCTCAACCGCCTTCGGCCGCGCGACCGCGTACGTCGCCGTCACGGTGTACACGCCCGGTTTCGGGAACCCGAACAGGTTCTTGCCGAAGCGTTCGTAGGTGATGCCTTTGCCGGCGGCGATCTCCTCAGACGTGGGCGCGGGGAACTCGTCGAGCGACTTGCCGTACAGCGTGTTCAGGTTGATCGTGCGGCCCCAGAACGCGCCTTCGCGCAGGTAGGACCGTTCCTCGGGCGTCGCCGCGGCGTCGGCCGGCCACGGAATGACCTGGCGGATGACGAGGGGCTGCGGGCTGTCGCCGACGCTCTGGACCTGGAGCGTCAGCGTCCGTTCCAGCCGCGCATCGACCGCAAGGCTCCGCGGACCCATGTTGATAAGGCGGAACTCCAGGTCGATCGGCTCGCCCACCGCGTACTTGGCCTTGAGGGGCCGGAGGAGCGCCGCGACACCCGACATGCTCTTGCCCGGCTGATACTTCTGCGGGTCGGGCAGGGCGGGTGCGGGCGGCTTTTCGGCCGCGGGCTTGGCGTTTCGCGGCGTGAGAGGGGCTGATGCCACACCGGCCTTCGGCGCCAACTCGGCGGGCGACTTTGCGACCGTCGCCGTTTCGCCGGGCGACTCAGGCGGCGGAGGGGCGGCCTCAGTGGCGGCCGTCGCCGGAGCCTCGGGCAGATTCACCGCGCCCACCTGGAACGTGAACCCGTTGGACGCGATGCGGCTGCGACCGTCGGGCGTCGCCAGGGCCATACTCAGCGTGTACCGGCCTTCCGAGAGCTGGAAAAACTTGCCCAGGTCCACGGTCTCCACGAAGCTCGCGCGCGGCAGGATCACGGCGGGCGTCGTCGGGGGCGGCGGCGCCTGGCCTTGCATGACATTGCCCTTGTCGGGAACAAGGTTGCCGGTGATGTCGCGGATCCGCAACATGCCCTGGGCCGTCAGGTAGAGCTTGCCGTCCTTCTCCCTCAGCGGCGCCTGGATGTACGTGGCGGAATCGCCGCCGGCGTTCGTCAGGCGAATCTCGATCGTCTTCGGGCCGGTGACCGAGAAGACCTTCTCGATCGGCCGCACGACGAGCTCGAGCGTCACGCTGCCGGCGCCCTTGGTGACGTCCGTCTCGGCCATCTGCCGCAGGGCCTTCGCCTCATTGCTATCGACCAGGAACGCGTACTGGCCGACGAGCTGGAAGCGGCGGTCCGAGGAATCGCTCATCGGCTTGATGCCCGCGATGAACTGCTTGCCCTCGATGTCGCTGCGCGGCAGGTCGAAGACGCGAACGACGCTGTCGACGTGCAGCGAAATGCGTCCTGGCAGCAAGCTGCCCTTGATGGTCTCGAGGACGGGTCCGCGCACTTCCCAACTCAGCCGCGGCGAGATGTCGGGCTTGGCCTGCACGTTCTCGGCCTGGAACTGAACGATGAGCGGCGATTCCTTATAGATGTTCTTGAGTTCCTCGACGCTGATCTTCAGCTTCGGCCCGGTTTCCGCGGGGGCCGCGGGCGACTCGGCACCGGCAGCAGGTTCCTTGGCGGCCGGCGCGGTGGCGGGCTCCTTGAGGGGCGACGCCATGGTCGCCTCATCGCCGGCTGACGCCGCGGCGGCCCTGCGGGGCGCCACCCCCGCCGGCGAGCCGACGGTAGCGTCGCCCGAATCGGAAATCGGCCGCGCAGCCGGCACGGGCACCGCCGCAAGGGCCACGACGGCGGCCAGAATCACGATCGATAGCATCGACTTCATTGCAAGGGTCTCCTGCTCAGCCCCAGGCCGTCGAACGCTTACCAGGCGCCGCCGCGTCATAATCCGCAGAAATTAGATGATAATCGTTTGCGTGCGGGGCCAGCGTCCGCGACCGCACCGGGGTCGTAACTATAGCGTCACAGTGTACCCGTTTGAAGGGGCGAGGTAAAGTGTAGTCCAACGTCCCAAGTCCCAAGTCCAAAGTCGCACGCCAGTTAAGGGCCGTTCTTCTTCACCTTCTTTCTCTCTGTGTTTCTCTGCGATCTCTGCGTGCTCTGCGGTGAACCGAACGGCCGAAGATGCAGGTGCGCTCAGCGTTCCTGCGCCGCGCCGAGTGCCTGAAGAATACGCACATCCGCCGCCGGCAGCGGAAACGCCGGAATCTTGTGGGGAAGCACCCACCGGGCATCATCGCAACCGATCTTCTTGACCTGCCCCGGCCCCGCCTGGCAGTGGTAGCACCGCAGCGTCACTCGCAGATGCGTGTAGGTGTGCGTTACGTCGATGAGGTGCTCGCCCACGCGAACGCCAAGGTCGCACTCCTCCTTGAGCTCGCGGCGGATGCAATTCTGGATGGTCTCGCCGGCGTTGCGTTTGCCGCCGGGAAATTCCCACAGGCCGCCCAGCATGGCGTCGGCCTTACGCTTGCAAAGGAGGATGCGGCCGCGACGCCACACGATGCCCGCCCCGACCTCGATGTGCGGAATCGCCTTCCGCTTCCGCCGCACGGGAATGCGGCCTTGCAAGCCGCGGCGGTTCGCGCCGCAGTCGCGCTGCACGGGGCACTCGCTGCAACGCGGGCTGCGCGGCTGGCAGAGGAGGGCGCCGAACTCCATGATCGCCTGGTTCCAGTCGCCGGGGTCGTTGAAGCCGATGCGAAGGGGAGACGCACCCGCCGTCGCCGGCCTGGGCGGGCCATCCCCCTCAGCCGGCACGAGCGACTCGGCCGCCTGCCAGAGCGCCGCCTTGGTCGCGGTCTCATCAACACATTTCGTCAGGCCCAGCCACCGCGAAATAACGCGAATCGCGTTGCCGTCGAGCGCCGCCATCCGCCGCCCGAACGCGATCGACTGGACCGCGCCGCAGGTGTACCGCCCCACGCCCGGCAGCGCCGCGAACGCCTCCGGATCGTCCGGCACGCGGCCGCCGTGCTCGCGGACGATCACGCGGGCCGCCTCGCGCAGGTGCATCGCCCGCCGATAGTAGCCGAGGCCCTGCCAGACCTTGAGCAGCGCGTGATCGGTTGCCGCCGCCAGCGCCCGAGCCGTGGGAAACCGCGCCAGGAACCGCTCGTAGTACGGAATGACCGTGGCGATCTGCGTCTGCTGAAGCATGACCTCCGACACCCAGATACGGTACGGATCGCCCGTCCGCCGCCAGGCGAGGTCGCGTGGATTCGCGCGGAACCAGTCCAGCAGGTCACGCTGAAGCCGCGAGCGCTGCGCGGCGGAAAGGGCGGGGGTCGTCGAAAGTCTTCTGGACATTGGAACCTTTTCCAAGGCGACAGGGTAACTTATGACTGTGCGCGGTGGGTCTCCGTACCCACCGCGCTAGAATTGCGCATGTTCGCGGAGCTTTGCGGCCGTTCCAGGGCAGCCACATGGGGCTGCCNNCCATGTGGCCGCCCGCCGTGTCTAGGAACCTTACGACGCGGCGCGCTCCAGCGCCTCATCATACGCGCGGATGCAGTTCGTCCAATCGTACGCCTGCACGTGCTCCGACAGCTTGAACGCCCGGTCCCACGGCCCCTTGCCCTTGAGGAGGCTCGTCAGCTTCACGCGCAGCTCCCGCTCCGTCTGGTAGAAGAACGTTTCGTGCCACGCCGCGGGGATGATCTCGGGGTAACTCAGCCGCGCGGGCATGAGCGGGAAGCACCCGGCCGCGATCGCCTCGACCACGGGCAGGCCGAAGAACTCGTGAAAAGCTGTCGATACGACGATATCCGACCGCCGCACCTCGGCCTCGTACGCGGCGCGGTCGGGCAGGTAGCCGAACCGTACGAGCCGGTCGGCCAGGACCTTGCGGGCCTTCTCGAACACGGCCGGCCACTTGCGCGTGGCCTCGCCCACGACCGCCAGCCGGAATGGCACGTCTTCCTGCGCGAGGAAGAAAAGGACCTCGAAGAACGCCCCGGGATTCTTGTCGAATTCCCACCGGTGGTTCCAGAGCACCGTGAGCGGCGGCCGGCGTTCGCGCGTGCGCGCCGGGCGAAACGGCGAAAGGTCCATCCCCGGCGGCATCACGCGGCTGCGGGCCAGGAGCCCGTCCACCAGGCCCTCGGGCACCGAGTCGGGCATCTTTGCCAGGAGGTCCCGCAGCGCCGCGTACCATGCATCGCGGTGGAACGCCGAGTTGAACCAGATCTCGCGCGACGCCTGGCATGTTGAAAGGTGAATGAACGCATACTGCGGGTCGCGCCGCTGCCCCGGCTCGAGCGGGTACGAAAGCTGGTTCTCGTGGAAGTACGTGACGACCGGCAGCCGCGCGATGGCCTCAGGCGCGAGGCCCTTGAATTCCGCGACGTTCAGAAAATCGCTGGCGAAGATGAGGTCGAACGGCCCCGCCGCATTCTTACCCGTCGCCGGGCGAGCCACGAGCGAGGCCGCCTCGCGCGCCAGGTGAATCGCCCCGCCGTGCATCCGCCACCGCCACCGCCGCGCGGGCATCGTCAGGAGCGTCCACTGGTGCCGGCTGTGGGCGCGCAGGCCCTCCAGAAAATCGGCGTGCGGCCCGCCGAAGTAGGGCTCGATGGCCAGGATGCGAAGCGTTTGCGATGGCAAGTTCAGAGTTCCCGAAAGAGCGGCGCTCAGGCCCCGGCCTTGGCCTCCTTCATCGCCGCCTGGACCCGCGCCGCAAAGTCGTCGATCTCGTCGGCCTTCTCGAAACCCACGATCATCGTGTCAACGCACCCCAGGCCCATGACGAACTTCACCGACTCCGTGCGCTTCGCGTCGTCGTTGCGGAACGTCCCCTCGCCAATGAGCTTCATGCCCACGACGCCCTTGCCGCGCTCGTGCAGCAGCCGGAGGACCGGCACGACCACGTCGGCCGCGGCGTCCATCTTCACGCCGAACGGGTTGATGCGGGCGTGCACCGAATCGCACCACGGCGACTCGGCGGCGGCCTTCAGGGCCTCCACCGAGTGGGCCGAAATCCCGTGCGCCCGGATGATCTTCTTCTCCTTCAGCTTCTCAAGAATCTCCATCTGACGCTTATTGTCCTCGGGCCACGTTGCCTTCGTCCGGCAGTGCAAGAGCACCATGTCGAGGTAATCGGTATTCAGCTCCTTGCGGAACCGGTCGACGACCACGTCGGCGTCGGGCCGCTCCTGCTCGGGCAGGCCGCCCTTGTCGACCCACATCTTGGTGGAGATGACGTACTCCTCGCGCGGCTTGCCCTTGAGGGCCTCGGCCAGCAGCGGATGCGTGCCGTACATGTCGGCCACGTCGAAGAACCGCACGCCGCACTCGTACGCGGCCTTCATCACCCCTTCGGCGACTTCCTTGCCCATCCGCGTCATGTTCGATTGACGCATCCCGCCGCGCACCCCCGTGCCCAGGCCGACCCGCGTGACCTTGATCCCGGTCTTCCCGAGCGGCACGAGTTCGAATGCACCGGCCGGCGCCGCCGTCTCGGCGAAGAGCGTGTGACGCGCGAGCGCCAGCCCCGAGGCACCGGCAATCGTTGCAGCAAGAAACTGGCGGCGATCCATCTTCATGGCCTGACCTCCGAGGTTCCCCTGATGCCGACACTATACCGTGAAGGCAGGGCCGTCGGCAAGCGTGCTTCTTCCGAAGTACAATCTGGGCAATTCGGGGAACCAACCTCTTCCAAAGAGGTCAAAACACAGCATCGGCTCGTCCTTTGGAGAACACGTGTGGGAGAAACAGCTTTACGCTTGCGGCCAGCTTCTCTCTCCCTTGTGGCCGGAGCGTGTGCTATCGTGATGGGGCTGGCGGCGGTGGCGGCGCGGGCGGCGGTTCTGTAACCGAACAGTTACGGGAGGGTGGCCGTGCTCGGTACAGACGCCAGCACGGCCACGCAAAGGCGGCCGCCGCGGCGGCTGCCACCCGCGGTGAAGTTCCCGCACCCGTAACTGAGCGGCTACGGCCAGGCGCGTGGGTTGCCACATTCAACGGAGACCCCATGAAAACCGCGACGATCGGACTTGTCGTGCTGCTTTCGCTGGGCGCGGGGTCGTGCACGGTGGCGCGGCTGCCGGCCACGATGCCGCCGACGTTTCTCCAGACCGAATCGAAGGCGTGGACCGCGTGGCTGGATGGCGAAACCCGTTACGGCAGTTTCGGCGGCTTCACCGTGCGCGACATCCTGAACCGCCTGGCCGGCCCGGTGGACCTCAAGATCGACGAGTCGCCGGCCCTCGACCGGCAGGTGCCGTACGTGGAACTGGCGGGCCTCGGCGTGCGGGCGGCGCTGTGGAAGGTGTCGAGCGAGTGTGGAGTCCGAATCGCGTGGGCCACGACGCACGAGCCCAGGACGTTCATGGGCGCCCTTGAGACCGAGGTCCAGCGTAACGGCCCCAACGGTGCCACGACCCTGACCGAGGTCATGCACGGCGACTACACGGAGTTTCTCAGGCTGAAGGCCGAGGGCCGGATCGCGAAGGAAGAGGTCCAGGACGGCGTTCTCTTTTACGCGGTGCGCCAGGACCGTTGCCTGCCGTTCGCGAACGGCTCATCGGCCATGTTCTCGGAGTTCGAGAGGTACAAGACGGCGGCGCCGAAAGGGCAGTGAGCGGCACCACGATGTCACTTCATTTAACCGCAAAGCACGCAAAGAGCGCAAAGAAAGACGGATTTGGGTTAATACTACAACGCTATGAATTTCAACCGACAAGCCCCGCAAGGGGCGTCTTCTTTAGCCCAGGGCGAAGACTTTAGTCGAGCCCTGGGTAAGCGTGCCCCCTGGCAGGGACAAGCCCCGTCAGGGGCGTCTTGTCGAACGATTGGCAGACGCATGGCTCGGCCCAAGGCGCCCCGATGGGGCTTGATAGCC
>PMZT01000156.1 GCA_003170085.1 Planctomycetia bacterium
GTGGTCAGCCAGACCTGGCCGCCGAGCACGACCGGCGTGGACCATCCGCGGTCCGGAATCGCCGTCTTCCACTTCACGTTCTCAGTCTCACTCCATTTCAGGGGAAGGCCGATCGGCTTGGCGTCGCTGGGGAGCGTGGCAAGACCATTCCCCCACGGTCCGCGGAACTCCGGCCACCCCGCCGCGTCGGGCGCCGCCGCAAGGCAGGCCGATGCGAGCGCGATCGCCAGGGCCGCGGCGAGGCAGGCACACGCAATTCCCCTTATCCGGCCGCCGAGGATTCCGAATCGAGTCTGCACGTAGGATTCCCTTTCACTGGATCTGGAGCCACGCGACACGTGCTCTTGAACCNNTTCGATCAAAAACGTTAAAAAACAGCGCGATTTTGCATTACCCATCTTAACATTTTGGCCTTCAACCCCCTCTTGCGCTATCAAAAACGGGGTTTGGCCCCCTCCGGAACCCCCTTTGGGCCCGTTTTTGGCGCTCCCAAACACGTAAGTCATCATTCTGAAACATTACTTACGCATCGTATGCCTCATCCTTTCCCGCTTCTCCATCGCCGCCGGCAGTTCTCCCGATTCTACCTCGCCCGGGAGCTTCGACAAGCCCATTCGCGATGCTGAAAACGCTCCGACGGGGGGACACGCGCACGTCCCGGCCGCGCCATGCTGACCCGACTGATGGGCGAGACGAAACGCGCGACACCCGCCCCCGCCTCAGGCGTTCAAACGAAGTAGTGTCTCATCGAGGACTTCGCGGTGACCGGCATGAAGGTATACGCCGGCCGCCCGCCGCGCCGGAGATCCGCCCCTCCTCGGCGGGTCTTCGACGTGGCGGAGCGGGTCTTCGNNGGCGGGGGGGGGCGCATCGTCCCCGGCCATGTAACGAAAGGATAGCCATGCTTCGACTGTTCCGCCTACCCGCCCTTGTCTTCCTGCTTGCGATTGCGGCCGCATGGCCCGTGGGCGCCGCCGCGCCCGCGCCGGCCGCACCGGCCGCGGCGGCCCCCGTCATCTTCTGGGTATCGGACCCCGTGCGGCCGGACGAGACGGTGCTCATGACGGGCGACTTCGGCGACGACGCGGTGGTGGAGGTGGCGCGCCTTGACGATCCGAAACCGACCACGCCGGCGGCCAGCCTTGCCGCGGCCCTCCAGCCGAAAGAATGGCGGCGCGCCGCGGTCCTCCAGAAGAGCCGCGCGTGCCTGAAGTTCACCCTGCCCGCCGACTGGAAGATGGGCGTCTTTGCCTGCCGCGTGACGTGCGGCGGCAAGGCGTGTGCGCCCGTGCTGATCAACGCGCCCGGCCCGTGGTGGGTGCAGGGAGACGCGGGCGACGCCGCCACGCCCGGCGGGTGGCTGCGCGTGCTCGGCAGGTCGCTGAACTTCGGCGGCCCCAGCCTTCTCAGGCTCCAACCTGCCGCGGGCAACGCCGTCACGCTCGAAGCGAAGGCGGCCGATGGCTACTCGCTGCGGTTCGACGCCCCCGCCGGCCTCGCGCCCGGCGCCTACATGGCCTTCGTGCATAACGGACTCGGCGGCGATGCCGCCTGGCGTGCGGCCGGCACCGTCCGCATCGACCCGCCGGCCGACTGGCCGAAAGAGATATTCAGCGTTCTCGACACCTACGGGCCGGACGCCGCGACCGAGGCACGCAAGAGCCTCGTCAAGTACCGCCCCATCCCGGACCGGACCGAGGGCATTCAGGCGGCGCTCGCGAAGGCGAAGGCCAACGGCGGCGGGGTCGTCTACTTCCCCGCGGGCCGCTATGGCGTCAAGGGCGAGGTCCAGGTGCCGCCGCGCACGGTTCTGCGGGGCGAAGGCGAGGGGCTCGTGGTCCTCTGGTGGGGGTCCGGCCGGTTCAACCTCGACGGCGGCAGCGACCTCGGTTACGCCCCGCCGCCCGACGCCCCCAAGCCGCCGGCCACCCTCCTCTCCGGCCGCCAGTTCGCCCTAGAGGACATGAGTCTATACCTGCCGCTGGAGTACCAGACGGCGATTGCGGCCCAGGACAGCGTGCGCCTGCGCCGGGTGCGCGTCCGGATCGACCACAGTTGGACCCTGCACACGCAGCGGTACGAGGGCACCGTTGTCCGCATGGGCAGGAACTGCGAGGTCTCCGACTGCGACATCCTTGCCAAGGGGGCAGCCCTGATCCCCGGCGAGTTCGGCCTTGTCGCCCGCAACCGCGTCATGGCCGGCAAGACCCCGTGCCCGATGGGCGGCGCGCGGCAACTCATCGTCGAGGACAACGCGTTCACGAGCATGCACCCGACCGCCTACCAGAACATCGCCGGCCAGGGCCGCAACCTCTACTATGCCCGCAACCGCCACGAGGCCATGCACGTGCACCAGGCCGACTTCTCGTTCACGTTTGACGCGAGCAGCGCCGCCTATTGCGGCAAGGTCGCCGAGACGCGCGGCACGCAGCTCACGCTGGCCGCCGACCCGACCTACCCGAAGTGGGCCGCGGAATCGAGCAACCTCTGGAAGCGTGCGGCGGTCTGCATCCTCGACGGTCGCGGGGCCGGCCAGTGGCGCGACGTGGTCGCGAACCACGGCCGCGATTGGACACTCGACCGGCCCTTCGACGTCGCCCCCGACGCGGCCTCGGTCATCACGATCGTCCCGTTCAACGGGCGCGCGCTGGTCATCGGGAACCGCTTTGAGGACGCCAACTGGGTCAACGCGGGCTTCGGCACCTCGCTCGAGGTGATTTACGCCGGCAACCAACTCTACCGCTGCGCCCAGCTTCTGAACTACGGCTCCGCGCCGCACGGCGACGTGGAGCCATCGTGGTATATCCAATTTCTTGACAACGAAATCCGCGAGGGCCAGACGGGAATCGACACGGCAGGCCATGTCAAAAACCGCGAGCTTTATGCCGGGCCGATCACGCGGGCGGTCGTTCACCGCCGCCACCAGATCGCCGCCGACAACGGCGGCAGCATCACCATCGCGGGCAACGCCTGCGACGTCATCGTCGAGGGCTGCACCCTCCGCCACCCGATGAGCGTGATCAAGGCCGACGGCGACGCGCAGGGGCTGCTGTTCCGCAACAACACGTTCGAGGGCGCCGCGGGGCCTCGCTACGAGGGGAAGCGCCTTGCCGAGACCGTGGTCCTCCCCGCGCTGGCGCCCAAGCCGTGACGCCGGCCCGGCGCCACGGCGTCGGAAGGCGCGCTAACCCCGGCCCAAGCAACCCCTTACGCACACTTGTCAACACGTGTCATTGGTGCGCCCGGCCAGACTCGAACTGGCAACCTTCGGATTCGAAGTCCGTGACTCTATCCATTGAGCTACGGGCGCAAGTTATGTTGCAAAAAACACTTACGGCTGTGAGCCCCGGCCTTGCCACCAACATACAGCCCGGCCCAACGACGTCAAGTAAGTAAAGGCAGTAAGATAAGGGCCGATGCAGCGCCGGGTCAGTTACAGGTGCAGAAACTTCACCGCGGATGAGCCTTGCGGCCGGAGATACCCTGGGCAAGGCCGTGTTCGGAAATGGCCAGGCTGACATCCTCCTTGCGGCCCGCCGTACGGCCGACCTGAATGTGGCCTCGGCCGACACCCTGAAGCCCTGAACGGTGCCGCCACCCGAAGGGCCGGTAGCAGCAGTGTGAGGCGATAAAACGGGGGAAGGACGCTTGCACGCAGGAGACATTCCCCCTTCGGCCCGGACCGGCAGGCGAACGGCCTACCAAGACCGCAAGGCTGCCACGCCGGACCGCTATCTACCAGGTCCACGGTCCAATCACCTTTCTCAGCAAGTCCTGGAACTGTGGCCGCGGCACGGTGAACGCCAGCCGGAACCCGACATCGCTGTAGCCGTCGCGCGCCCTCATGAGCCCGCACGGGTAGGGATCATCCCACCTGACCTCCGGCGGCGAGAGTGCCGAACCCCCGATGACGGCCAGACCCGCCCCGTTCGTGTTCTTAAGAAAGGCCTGGACCGCGCCGGCCTGCAGCTTGGCGCCAACGACCAGGGCCTCCTGCCCCTTGGCGGGATCCTCCAAGACATACTCCGCCACATTGCCGACCAGGTGGTGAAACACGTGGTCCTTATCCGCGTCGACCTCGGCAAACCAGAGGTAGCCATCGTCAGGTGCGTCCGCTCGTACTACCGCGTCCACCCCTTTCGCGACCTCGATTCCATCAGGGAAAAAGATATGCTCATCTGGCACATCGGGAGTCCATGCCTTGCTCATCAGGAGCTGAACATACATCCTCTGAAGGAGAAAAGACTTGTCCCGAAGGTTCCATCCTGCCTTAGCCTTGTCGACCTGGTAAGCGGTCTTCCATTCGGCCGCAGTAGGCAGGCGACAACCCAGCAGCCGCGCGAAAAATATCGCCATGTCCGGCGACACACAATTCATGGGGTGCCCGGCGGCGGGCGGCGAGTACTTATCCTTCAACTCCGGCGCATAGGCATAGTTTTTTTCTGGATCCGGGCGGTTGCTCTCCCTCAGCCAGCGTTCATTCACATCGAGGCCGGAGTCGCCCTCCTTGATGCGCCAGGGTCGCGGTCCCTTCCACGTCGGACTCTTGGCGTCGATGACCTCCAGTTGCTTGACCTGCGGCCACACAGCAGGCGCGTTGACGATTGCCCGCATCAGGCCCACCGAGACCTCCGTGGTACACAGGTAGCACGCGGAAGCCGGCGGCGGGGGCTGCACGCGGACGAAGGTCAGGGCGATGTCCGTGCGACCGGGAGGCTGCCACACGACCCTTTCCTTGGTGGCATCTTCCTGGGCCAATTGCCACCCAACCGCACCCGGCCCGGACTTCGTGACATCCCCCTCGCCCTTCTCGCGGATCACCTTCATGAGGTCATCCAAGAAGCTCTTCACGGGTTCCCGCTGGGCGGCGTCGGGGGCATGGCGCTGAACGAGCGCCACGAAGTTATCCCTCTTTTTCGCCAGTTCGTCGTCGTCAGGCGGATTGTCCCAGACTTTTTCCCATTTCGCGCGCAGCAGCCGGTAACGGGCCAAGGGGTTGCTCAGCTTGGCCAGTTCCGGCACGTCCCTCGTGGCGAGGCTGACCTTTGTCGGGTCAAACTCCTTGAGATCCTTGTCCTCAATGGCCGTAGCGATGACGTCCTTATCTCCCTTCAGGCCGACGAAATAGCGCTCCCATCGCGTGAGGCCGTCTTTCATCAACCGGTCCGCGGGCGCCCCCGCGCTGGTCAGGCGATCGCGTATCGCGCGCTCTTCAGTAAGCTGTTCGCTCGTCTTCGGCCACTCGAGGGTGCCCAGCTTCCACCAGGCCGCCCACGCCGCCTCCCACGCATTCACGCGAGGGTCCTGCGTGTACTTCGCCAAGTCCGAAACGTTGTCTGCCTTGCTGATGGCCTTCAAGGCATTGACGCGGCCCTTGACCGAGGCAAACACCCCGGCAGCCAGTTTCTGGTAGTTCGGGTCGCCCACAACCTTGTCGTACGTCGTCGGCACCGACTCGCTTATGTCACCATTCTCCAAATCCTTCAACATACCGCTGAACTGGCCGTCAAAGCGGGTCGCTATCTTGGATGCGGCCAGACATTCGGCCAGCAACGGCCCGACGACCGGCTCCAGGGTCTTGTCCAGCCGCGCAGCAGCCCCCGGAGCATCCGGGCTGGGGAGCGAAGCGTAGTCCAACGGGTCCAGCTTCTCGACGGCCTTGCCGAATTGCACCTCGCGTTGATCGACGAGCCACTGCCAGAGCCCGCCGTTCCAGCGGGTCTTGATCTCCTTGGGCCAGACCTCCTCCGTCGCCGCCAGAGTTTCCGACAACCGCCTGAGCAGCGCCTCCAGCTTGCCCGCATTGCCCTTCAGCAGGTCGGCGCTGTGATTGATAGCGACGGGATCGTAGGGAAGGTTCTCCGTGGCCGCTGTCACAAGGGTGACCCGCTGCTTGACCCAGAACGCGTTGACGGCCTTTGACGAGATTCCTGCAATGGAATCCGGGATTCGACTGGCGTCGGTCTTAAGTTTCCTCCCCGCATCGCCAAACTTCCGTAATGGCTCGTCCAGCTTTTCCGCATTGTCCAGACCGGCCCTTACCTGGCTGGCAGCGACCGCGACGTCGCCCTTCGCCTGGTTCGCCATCTTCTCCCACGGCACCTGGGGGAGCGCTGTGCCACGCAAGCCGGCAATCGGTTCCTTGGTTTTGTCAATCTCCCGTCCGAGCGATTCCTTTGCCTTCTGGGCCTCCGGCGGCAAAGTCAAGGACACCGGGGGTTGTTGTAACCGGTCGATGTCGGCCACGAGGGCTTCGTATCGGCTGATCTGAGCCTTCCATTCGGCGAACTTGCGCGGGTCGCCAATCACTATCTTCATGCCGCCGAGTTTCCCCTTGATACTCTTGATCTTGTCGATCGCCACCTGATGCGATGTCCAGTCCTGGGGGGCCAGCTTCTCGTTTGGCGGCGGCATCCCCTGGGCTTCACGGTCGACTTCCTGGAAGATCTTGTCATTCTTCCGGGCCTCTGCTACGTCTTGGAGCCTGAGCGTTTCGTTGTCCCTCTTGAGGCCGTCGATCTCCCGTTTCCAGCCACCCCAGGGATTCTTGACCAGGCAGGATTCCACGTCCTGAAGGGCCTTCTTGAAGTCCCGGACCCACTTGTCGTCTTCGAGGTTCCCGGCCTGGCCCAGCCGCCGGCGAAGGTCGGCGATCTGCGGCCCCAAGACGCCTATCGGGTCTGGACCGACCTCGGAGGGATGGAAGGTTTCCGTCCACGGTCTGGCTCTCTCGGCCGTCGCGGTATCCAGCCAATCCAGGGCGACCTTGAAGGCCTCAAGGCGCAGACTTGTAGCGCGTTCTTTCAGCACGCCGGCCTCGGAAAGAATCGCTTCCTTCCGGCGGGCGCCATCGACCTGATAGCATTTCTTACACCAAGACTGGTGGGCCAGCGCCGAGAGTTTGTCTTGGGCGTTCTTGAGGGACGTGTCCACGCTCTTGAGCGACGCCTCCAACGCCGCCTGTCTCCCTTTCAGGTCCCCGGTCAGCGCTCCTGGATCCCCGAGCAGCCCGTGCGCCTTGCGGGCCGAATTCATCAGCGCCTCGGCTGACGAGAGAAGACCTTGCTCGTCACCGATGAGGTGAGCGTTAAGCCGGTAGTCCTCGCTGTCCACCGCTCTCATCCATTTTCGGAAATCCTCCTCCGTGGCGCGGGCCGGCGGCGCACCCGGCGGGAACTTCACGACGCACTCGCGGTGAATGGCTGTACTCCACGGCCCCTTCACGAAGCCTTCCAGCAAGACGGCAATGGCCTCTTGACCCTCCGTCCAGGATTGGAGCCGCTTGTCCAGGTCTTCAAAATCCTTGAGGCCTTCCTCAAAGTCCTTGAGGCTTTCCGCCGGCTTCATCTTTCCCGGCTTCTCCGCGATTCCGGTCGCCACGAAAACCTCGAACTGCGCCAGGAGCGTCTTGTCGGCCTGGGGCGCCGCGTTAAGGATCGCCTCGGCGCGTCGGACCTTCTTCAATCCCTCATCCACGCGCGGGATCAGGGCCTTCATCTTCAGGGCTGTTGAGATGTGGGTAGCCAGATATTCATTTCTGCCGATCTTGCTGACCAAGTCATGCACGTACTCAGCCCTCTGGGGCCACGCTTGTTTCCAACGGTCCGCACCGCTCACCAACTCCTTCAGGGCCGGCCACGAGGTCAGCCGGTCGCCAATCTGCTCCTTGACAAGCTTAAGCGCTGTGGAGACGCTCTTCTTCTCACGTTCTGCATTCTGGATGCGCTTTTGTTGGGGTGGATCAAGCTTGTCCCAAAGCTGCGCACTCTCGTAGTAATGCTGAAGAGGCCCTTCTTCCAGTGCCTGGGGTTCAAGCCTGTCCTTGTTGAATTCGGTTACGGCCTTGATGAACTCCCTCAGGTAGGGATCGTTCTTCCACATTTGTTGCCGTGCTGAGACGATGGCTATCTCCTTGGGGTCGGGATCCACTCTCCCGCGGATTTTGGGGTCTACGTTTTTCGCAAACGCCTCAAACCACAAGTTGTATTCCCCGACCAGCTGGTTCCAGTTCTCTTTCAGACCCGACATCACAACCGGGGGAGAATGAAGCGTTTGGTACGCCATGATCCCACCGATCAGGGCCGGGATAATCCCGGCGACACACGCCCAGGCGACGGCGCGCTTGGCACGCCGTCGCCAGACGGCTGCCTTCAGGAGCGCTGCCAGCTCCGTGCCGACGCTCTCGAGGGTAATATCCCCCGGTTTCAGGGCCGGGGCGAGCAGGCGATTGCACAGGTCCCGCAGCGGCTCGCCGACCTTGCCCAGGCGGTGCCATTCCACCGACGGAGGAACGGTTCCTCCCGCCCCGCGTGGGGGCGTCAAGAGGACCATCTGGCAGATCAGGCTGCCGAGCGCCTGAAGGTCCTCCACCTCCGCCGCGGGCCCCGACGCCTGCCCCCACCGAGGATCGGACAAGAAGACGCCGGCAGGCCTGATGCGGCCCTTGCCGGCCAGGAGGACGTTGGATGCCTTCAGGTTCCCGTGCGTGCGGAAGCAGGCGCGTTGGAGTTCCAGCAGCCCCTCGACCACTCCCGCGGCAATCCCGCAGACGGAAACGGCGTCCATGCGGCGGCGGCTGCGGACGAGGAGGTCCAGCGACCCCTCGTAGAAGTCTGTCACATAGGCGGCGCCGGATTCGACTTCGCCGTACTCGTGGATCGGAGCCCAGTGCCGGCTCTCCGTTGCGGCAACGGCTTCCTGGAGGCGTGCGGCTTCCAGAAAGAGCCGGACGTCTCGCCGCGCGGCTTCCTGGTCGGCAAACGGGGTGAACGGCTGGAAGGACTTGATGACCACCCGCGCGCGGGGATCGCTTAACTGACGAGCGAGCTTGACCGACGAAAGGGCCTTGTGGTGAATCTCTCGAACGGTTTCATACGCGCCAAGGTTCACCGTCGGGTCCCTGCTTCATCGACGCCGGAGCGCCAGCGCCTCATTGCGGCTTGGAGTTGTAGTTGTCCGTGCAGTAGACCTTCCCGGCGTTGAAGAAGATCTGCAAATTCATGTTACCCCAGCAGTATTCCGGCCAGTTGTCCGTGTTCAGGCGGAGAATGAGCCGCCGCGGGTCCGCGTCGCCCGGCTTGTCCTCGAAGGTTCCCGGCAGGTGAGCCATGACGAACACGTGCGTGACCCGCCTGTTTCGCCATTCCTGCCATATGTCGGCATCGCGGCCCACGACCGCCACCACGAGATGGCCCTTCCCGAATTCCTTGCTGGTCTTGCTGGCGCTGCTGTATAGCGGATCGCCGGACGTGAACCATTTCGTCACGGAGTATCCGAAGTACGCCTGGAACTCGGTCGCATTCACGCCGACCAGGTCCACCTCGACGGACGGCATCGTCTTGCCGGAGGCCTGGAGCTCTCGCTGCCACCTGTTGTCCGGCTGCACGTGCGTGTTGAATTGCGTAAAGCAGCCGGTCGCCAGCAGTCCGCTCATGATGGCTGCCACGCACAGCCCCTGTCTCATGGTTGCGCCCACGTTTCGTCCCCGTCTGCGCCAGCCCTTGTTCCGGCCCGAGTCAACCGCCCCGCGGCGGCGATGCGGCTTCTTCGCCGGTCAACCCCTTGAGGAACCCTCCCACTATCCCCCGGATCTCCTGGTTGGAATAGCGGTCCAGGACGATCAGGCTCCGGGTCTGGACCAGCAAGCCTTCCAGGTCGCGCAACGTGCGATCGAATACCTTGTGAAGGCCCCCCGGCGGTGCATCGCCCCAGTCCTTGCATTCGCTGTCCGGACCGATCCCCGGAAAGAGCCGGACGATCAGGGCCAGCACTTCGTACCACACCGCCGGCGTCACAAGGCCGAGCGCCTCCTGCGGCGCCAGACCTTCCCGCCCCAGGTGGTGCGGTCCCATGCGGTCGAGCCACCTCGTGTCCTGCTCGAACAGCGCTTCGATACGCTGCGCGAGCGGGCGCTCCGTATCCGCACCGATGGCCACTTGCCGCGCCAGGCTCAGGGTGGCATCCAGGACCATCGGCAGAGACATCTCGGCGTCAACGAGCAGCGTCCGCACGGCCAGGACAGCCATTGAATAGAGGTCGCACGGGGTGCTGAGTAGCGGGATCACTTCAAACTCCATCTCGGCAAAGCGTACGCCCATGGCCTTCTTCAGGGCGACGGCCGAGGGTTCGTCAAAATGGTGCGGGATCGTGCAGAACCGCCATTCGCCCGACGCCAGCGCCGAAGAGGTGTCTTCGCGGGCATACAGGTCGACCCACCGGCCGGCCAAGTTCAGCCTCAGCCAGATGAGGTCCCGGCTGGCCATTCTGATTCGCTCCTGTGTGACCAGCGTGCCGCGCGCCACCGTGGGACCCCCGGGTTCGCCGAGCACCTCCCAGATCATGACGGACCCCCGGCCCTGAACGACCCCGCCGGCAGGCTCCGGCCGATAGATGGACATCGCCGCCTCATAAGGCAGGACGAAATACTCCGCATCCGTATCCTCGACAGGAAACACGACCGCGTCGCCCGGGTCTACCAAGGTGGCCTTCGCCGTCCACAAGAACGGCAGGCCGCTGCCGGGCGCCCCGAGGTCGACCCGGAAGCTCGTCGGAGTGACATTGAGCAAGGGGCGATGATGCTGCCTCACGACCGCGCGAATCGCGTCGAAGGCATCCGTCAGGAGACGCAGTTTCAGGTGGAGCGATTCAACCAGGCGCCCTTCGCGGCCGAGGCGCCCGAGGAACAACCGGCCGCAGGACGCGGCGGCCTGGCCCTGGAGCGCTTCCGCCACCGGCCCCAGTCCGACCGCCTCGCGGCCGCCCATCAGGGTCTCCCAGGCGGCGCCCCCCAACAGGTCCGCAAACACATCAAACTCCATCGGGGCGTGCGGCCGGACCAGGACAAGCCCTGCGGCCGCGTTGATCGGTGCCCACGACGCGTGGTCGCCGATGACCTTCTCCAGCGGCATCGTACGGTCATTCTCCGGCGCGCCCGCGGTGGCGGGGACCAGCGGTGATTTGTCCTTCAGCGAGGGAACCCACAGATAGCGGTGCAGCGAGGCACTGTAGCCCGGAAGGCCGTTGGAGGCCAGTACCGCCTCGTCACGGCAAAGCTCCAGCCCGCGGCCCGACGACGGCTCGACCGGATGAAAGGTCTCCAGGGTGGCCGCGTCGAGGAACAAGGGCAGCGGGGGAACGTCCTCCCAACCCGTTCGCAGGATGGCACCGCCATCGAGGGCTTCCAGGGCGCTGCCGAGTTGTCTCCAACGGTCGTCCAGCACGGCGTTCGACAAGGCCCTTCGGCAGGCCAATAGACTGCCCGTCAGCCGCTCGGGATGCTGAATCCAGAACTCCAGCCACTGGTGGACTTGGTTATGGGCATCAAGGACGCACGCCAGCAGGACACGGGCATCCGCCAGGTCCCGCAGAACCACGAGGTGCCCGGACACAGGGTCGGCCTGGCGACGGACGACGAGCGCGATGCGCAGCGGTCCCGTTTCGGTGCCGGGAAACGCGGTTACCGCAACGTGCCCGTCAGGAAGATTCATTCTCATTCCCCCCGCCCCCCGCTACACTGAATATCGAGAATTGCTCGCACCGCCGGTTACGGACTGTCCCAGCGGGCCGCGCCCCCTGGGTAATGAACCGCGGACAAGAGGCCTGGTAAAGTAGTTTAGCTTGTCGCCGGGAAGTGTCAAATCTTTTGATGTCTTTTGGCTGGTATCCCCGGCTGACATACCGCAAGGCAGGAACCAAGAGGAGCCGCCGGACTGTTGCACAGTGCGAACTCAGGGCCGCAGCGCCGTCACCGCCGACCGCGAATGCCAACGCCGGGGCCGCCTCAACCGCCGATCAGGACGGTCGGGAAGCCGCTGACGATAACACCTCCATGGGCGGTATTGTCGCCGATGCGGGCGGCCATCTGGCCGCAGATGATGACGGTGGGCGAGCCCATGGGCGCTCGGGCTATCGGCCATCACCAGGACGTGTTTGCCGTTCTCGTGCCGGAAGAAGTAGTAGATCGGCCCCGGAACCGATCACCTGTTCGGGTGTTCCCCGGACAAGCAGATCGAGTTCGGCAAAGGCCTTGTCGTAACCCAGATCCTCGCCGCAGGGATTCTGCGGCGAAACGGGCTCCAACAGTTTCTCAACGTCGATACTCATGGTGTAACCGGTTGCTGCTATTCCGCTTCGGCCAGCGCCTGCGCCGTGCCGGTGCCGGGGGCCGGCGTGGAGGCAATCACCTTGCCCCCGCCGGTTGGCGCCGGTTCACCGAAGAGCCCCTCGAGAACCGACTGGAATTCGGGCGTTTCCATTCCGTCGGGCGTGAACCGGCTTAGGATCGTCCGCTTCGAGAGGTTCAACTCGCCCTGCGTCAGGCCGAGCAGGGCAATCGCGTCAAAGAGTCTCTTGATCTTTCTGGCCGCGTCCATCGCGGCGTCTTCCTTGCCGGACTTCAGGAATTCGACAAATTGCTTCAGCAACGTCTGCCGATCCGTTGCGGCATCCGCCGATTCACGGAACTTGTCCCAGGGCTTCTGGAAGGCGGCCTTGAGTTCGGCCACCCGCCGCTGATTCCCCGCCGGGAACACACCTTCGTAGGCTTCCTTCACCAGCGCCGTCACGGCGGACGAAAGGCGCGGGATCGCCACATACTTCGGCCGGCCCGCGTTGTATCCGTAGTCATCGATGACGAAGCCCATCATCAGCATGGCCATCAGTTCGTCGGGGGCCAGATCGCGCGGGTAGACCCCTATTCCCTGGAGCATGTCCGTCTGGGCCTGAGTGAGCGCCGTGTTACCATGCTCGACAACCGACTCAACCTGGTTTGAGGCGCCCGCCAGCACTTCGGCCACGTTGGCATTGACGGGGCCCTTGGGGGTCAGGTCGAGAACCCGCCCGCCTAGGAAAAGGCTCTTCTGGTCGATCGGCCCGTACTTCCGTTCGCCGGCGAAGTCGGTTCCGGTGGCGCTGGCAAACTGCAACTGCAGAGGATTGGGAACCGGCGTCGGCGAAATGGTGATCTTCGTTGCGATGAAGTGCTGGCCCTCGTCGGTAGTGGTGCTGTTTACCCATGTCAGGATATTTGTGCCTCCGCGCGGCTTGTATTCAATGGAGGCGGCTTTGACCGTCAGCGTCTGCAGAGCGACGATATCGCCATGAAGCTTGGCCGGCCCATTGGCCGTGATGCTCAGGTTGCCAACCACGGTCATCTTCTCGTAATCCCCCATTACAAACTGAGGCAGGACACCGGCGGCGCCGTCGATCGTAATGTCCAGGTCCCCGTTGCGCTTATAGATCGTCGCCGCCTGAGGCATGTTTGTTCCGGGCGTATACGCCGGCGTGGACACGTTGAGACTGACCAGGTCCGACGCCTTGATGATCTGTTTGCCGGTCGGCGTAAGTTCGTTGCGGAACTCGATCTGCCCCAGGTTCGTGTCCGCCGTGAGCGACTTCAGCTCCTGCAGGGTGCCGACATCGCCGAAGAAGTTGATCTTGCCCGCAGTGCCTGTGTTGACGGTCAGGAACTCGCCGGCAGCCGTCTTCGCGTCCACGGTTGAATTGAACTCGACCGTGCTGCCCACCCCCGCCGTCAACGTCGTATCCGCCTCCAGCGTCACCAGGTCGTTGTACGTCTGATTACCTGTCTTCACGCCCAACTTCTTCGTGTTGACCGACCCGCCCTT
>PMZT01000077.1 GCA_003170085.1 Planctomycetia bacterium
GAACCAGATCGCCAGGCACGCGATCGGCGCGTCGAAAACGATAATGGCAAAGCTCATGATGCGGCCGGCCCACGCGGGCTTCAGGATGCCCGTGCGGCGGGCCACATAGCCCCCGCCGATCGCCAGGACGATGCAGGCCATGAAAAGGTAGAACCGATACGTGCCCGCGCCATTTTGTGCCGCAAGGATCACTGCTCTGAAGCCAGCCTTTCTCTTTGCTGCGGCGCACGCGCACAGGTTTTGCNNTTTCGGCGCGGTGGGTCGGGAGACCCACCGCGCAAAGCTAAAGACCCACCGCGCAAAGCTAAAGACCCACCGCGCAAAGTCACAAGTTGCGCTGTCGTCTTAAGTTGGCAACCTTACGCGCCGCTCTTCTCGATCGTGTCGCGGAGTTGCTCGTAGGTCTTGAACTCGCTCGGGAGGCCCTTGCTCGATGGGTCCGGAATCGGGCCGGTCTTGCCCATCAGGGCCATTGTCGCCTGCTTGCCCGCCTCAACGCCCGGCTGGTTGTACGTGTTGATGCCCAGCATCTCGCCCGCGATGGACGTCTGCACCTCGAGCATGTAGAGAATCTCGCCGACCGAGTGCGGCGTGACGCGCGGCACAACGAGGCTCGTGGTCGGCCGCTTCGAGAGCACCAGCGCCCACGCCGTGGCCTTCTCCTCGGCCTTGAAGAGCTTCTTCATGCTATGGCCTTCGAGGTATTCGAGGCCCTTCAGGCTCTCGGGCGCATCGGGCAGCGGCACGTCGCACGCGAACTTCTCGACCGCCAGAAGCGTGAAGACCTTGTTGTTCGGCCCCTCGCGATAGAGCTGCACCTGTGAGTGCTGGTCGGTCACGCCCAGCGCCTTGATCGGCGTCGGGCCGACGAGTGCGCCATCGGGTCGCGTCTTGCCCAAGCTCTCGGCCCAGAGCTGCCGATACCAGTCGGCCACGTCTTTCAAGGCCGCCGAGTACGGCATCATGACCGAGAGCGGCTTATCCTTGCGATAGAGGCCGATCTGCACGGCGGCGCCCTGGGCCGCGAGGTTCGTTGCGAAATCGGTTGACGTAACAACCTTGTCCATCGCCGCCGCGCCGGCCAGCAGGCCCTTGACGTCGATGCCGATCATGGCCGCCGGGAACAGGCCCACCGGCGAGAGAACGCTGAACCGCCCGCCCACGCCGTTGGGCACGACGAAGCTCTCGAGCGCCTCGGCCTCGGCCACGGGGCGGAGGATGCCCTTGGCGGCGTCGGTCGTGATGACCAGGTGGCGGCGCCACTGCTTGCCGATGCACTTCTGCACGAGGTCGAGGGCCACGAGGAACTGGCTCATCGTCTCGGCGGTCTCGCCACTCTTCGAGATCACGTTGAAGAGCGTGCGCCGCGGGTCAACCAGTTCGAGCATCGCCGCGAACTCCTCGGGGTCCACGTTGTCCATGACCCAGAGGCGCGGCTGCTTCCGGCGGGCGCGCGGCGACAGGAGGTTCCAGAACGGCGGCCGCAGGGCCGTCTTCAGGGCCGTCAGCCCCAGGGCCGAGCCGCCGATGCCCATCACGACGACGTCGTCGAACTTGCCGGCCTTTGCCTTCACGCTCTTCAGGACGGCGGCGATCTGCGAGAGCTTGCGGTTCGTGGGCAGGTCGCGCCAGGGGGTCTTCGGCCGGTCGGCGTTGATCTTCTGGACGCACGCGGCGGTTTCCTTCTGGAGGTTCTGCCACTCGCCGGGCGTCAGGCCGTCGGCGTTGCCCACGGCGGCCGCCAGGGCGCCGCGATACTCGTAACGGATACTGGTCTTCGACATAGTCAGGCTCCTTGGGGTTGTACCGGCGTGCCGGCCGGGGCACGCACGGAATGCGGTTCGTTACGCCGGTGCGACTTTCACCAATCTAGCATACTCTGGGTCGAGCGTTTTTTCACCGACGGTGTTGAATCGGACGCGCACCATCCGCCGCCCGCCGGCCGTCGTGAACGCAACGACGCGGCCGAGGCCGTATGTCGGGTGCCGCACCATCTCGCCCGCCGCGAGGCCCGTTTTCGCATCGACCTCCGGCCGGACGACCCGCTGCGGACCGGGGCCGGAGTACCCGGAACCTCCGTTGAGGGCCGACGGCGTTGTGCCGGTCGTCTCGTCGATCACCTGGAGCGTACCGGGCGGAATCTCCTCGATGAACCGGCTCTTGATGCACCGCTCCAGCCGCCCGCGGATCCGGCGGAACCGCGCGTGCGAAAGCGTCAACTGCTTCATCGACCGCGTGATGCCCACGAAGAAAAGCCGCCGCTCCTCCTCCAGTTCCGAGCGGTCCTCCACGTGGCGGATGTGCGGCAGCAGCCCGTCCTCGCACCCCGCGATGAACACCGCCGGGAACTCCAGGCCCTTCGCGGCGTGCAGCGTCATGAGCGGCACGCGGTCAACCTTCTCATCGTACATGTCCTGATCACTCGATAGGCACACGGTCTCGAGGAACCCTTCGAGGCCGCGCGACGCGGTCGGGTCCTTGGGGTTCTCGGCGCCGAGGCGGTCGAAGTTCGCGCCCAGCGTCACCAGCTCGTCCAGGTTCGCCAGCCGCTCGCGATCGGCCTCCTCCTCGAGGCTCTCGCCATAACCCGACTCGCGGATGACCGAGATCATGAGCCGCTGCATCGAGTCGCGCGGCTCGTCCCTCAGGTGGGCCAGAAGGTCTTTGAAGCGGGCGAGGGCCGCGCGGGCCCGTGTGGCAAGCTCCGGGATGTCGACCACGTGGGGCAGGGTGTCGTAGAGCGAGATCCCCTCGCGGTCGGCCCACGCGCGCAGGACGTCAATGGTCTTGTCGCCGATGCCGCGCGGCGGGGCGTTGATGATCCGGCGCAACCCGAGTTCGTCGTGCGGGTTGTGCAGCACCTCAAGGTACGCCAGGATGTCGCGCACTTCCTTACGCTCGTAAAAGCTCGTGCCGCGCACGACTTCGTACGGCACCGGCGGCCGGGCCCGCCGCAGGCCGTCCTCGAGCGCCCGCATCTGGGCCGCCGTGCGGACGAAGATGGCGATGGAGCGGTACGCCGTGCCCGCGCCGTGCAACTGGCCGATGCGGCGGACGATCGACCCGGCCTCGGCCTCCTCGTCGTCGGTCTCGACGACGCGCACCGGGTCGCCGGCGGGGTTGTCGGTGAAAAGGCCCTTGGCCTTGCGTTGGCAGTTGTGGCGGATGACGCCGTCGGCGGCCGCCAGGATCGTTTGCGTGCTGCGATAATTCTTCTCGAGGAGCACGACCCTGGCCTTGGGGAAGTCCTTCTCGAAGTCGAGGATGTTCGAGAGCTCCGCCCCGCGCCAGCCGTAGATCGACTGGTCCGGGTCGCCCGTGACGCACAGGTTCTTGCGTGCGCCGGCGAGGTCGCGCGCCAGGATGTACTGCGCGTGGTTCGTGTCCTGGTACTCATCGACAAGGATGTAATGGAACCGCTCGTGCATCACGTCGCGGAACTCGGGTTTACCGCGCACGCCCAGCGCGAACTCCATCAGAAGGTCGTCGAAGTCCAGCGCGTGCGACTGCCTCAGGATCGCCTCGTACGCCTCGTACACGCGGGCGACGGTGCGCGGCCAGAGCTCGATACCCACGTGGGCGGCGTAATCCTGCGCCCGTTGGAGGCGGTTCTTGGCGCGGCTGATCGTAGTGGCGATCTTGCCGGGATCGAAGTGCGTGGGATCGAGCGCCAGTTGCTGGAGCGCCCGCTTGATCGCCGCCGTCTGGTCCGACGTGTCGTAGATCGTGAAGGCCCGGTCGAAGCCCAGCCGGTCGGCGTACTCGCGGAGCATCCGGGCGCAGAAACTGTGGAACGTGGTCACCAGAGGCGGCCGCGCGCTCCCGACGAGCGCCAGGGTCCTCTCGCGCATCTCGCCGGCGGCCTTGTTCGTGAACGTGATTGCCAGAATGTTGTAGGACGGGATGCCCCGGCTCATCAGGTACGCGATACGCCGCGTGATGACGCGGGTCTTGCCGCTGCCCGCGCCCGCCAACACCAGGAGCGGCCCGTCCACGTGCGTTACCGCCTCTTGCTGCGCGGGGGTGAGACCGTCGAGTATGTCCATCGCGCTTCGCGTGTCCTCATTCGGTTCTGGAATCGCGGTACTATAGCAGCCGCGCGGCCGGTAAGAAAGTGCCTGGGTGCGCGAACGCCGACAACCCCCTTGCATCCGGCGCCGATTTACGATAACCAATGCCGTGTTTGCTCAACCGCAACCCCGGAGAGGGAGAGAGCACCGATGGCCAAGATTACCTTCATGGGCGCCGGGAGCACCGTGTTTGCCAGGAACATTCTTGGCGACGCGATGCTGAGCCCCGCGCTGCACGACGCCCGGATCGCCCTGTACGACATCGACGCCGCGCGCCTGGCCGAGTCGAAGCAGATGCTCGACAACCTGAACGCGAACATCAACCAGAACCGCGCCCGCCTCTCGGCCTTCCTGGGCGTCGAGAACCGGCGCGAGGCCCTTCGCGGCGCCGACTATGTCATCAACGCCATCCAGGTCGGCGGCTACGAGCCCGGCACGGTCATCGATTTCGAGATTCCCAAGAAATACGGCCTGCGCCAGACGATCGGCGACACGCTTGGCATCGGCGGCATCTTCCGGGCGCTGCGCACGATACCCGTGGTGCTCGACTTCGCCCGCGACATCGAGGCCGTCGCCCCCGATGCGTGGTTCCTGAATTACGTGAACCCGATGGCGATGATCACCGGGGCGCTGCTGGAGGCCACGAGCGTCCGGACCGTGGGCCTCTGCCACTCGGTGCAGGTGTGCGCGCGGGACCTCCTGAAGCACGTGGGCCTGGCCGATGAGGTGAAGGACCTGCGGTGGAAAATCGCCGGCATCAATCACCAGGCGTGGCTGCTTGAGATCGCCGACGGCAGCCGCGACCTTTACCCCGAGATCAAACGCCGCGCCGCGGGGATGAACGAAGAGGCCCGCCAGCCCGGCGCCAAGAAACACCACGACATGATCCGGTTCGAACTCCTGCGGCACCTGGGCTACTATGTGACCGAGTCGTCGGAGCATTCGAGCGAGTACGTGCCTTGGTTCATCAAGCGCACGCATCCGGAACTGATCGAGGAGCTCAACATCCCGCTCGACGAGTACCCGCGGCGGTGCGTCACCCAGATCGACGATTGGAAGAAGCGGAGCGCGTCGCTCGTGAGCAACGCGCAACTCACGCACGCCCGCACGAGCGAGTACGGCTCGTTCATCATGGAGGCGATGGAGACCGACGTGCCCGTGCGGATCGGCGGCAACGTCCTCAACACGGGCGGCCTTATCGCGAATCTGCCGCGGCGCACGGTCGTGGAACTCGCGTGCCTCGTGGACCGTAACGGCGTGCAGGGCTGTTACGTGGGCGACCTGCCGGAGCCGTGCGCCGCCCTGAATCGCGCGAACCTCAACGTGCAGCTCCTGACCGTGGATGCGGCCCTGAAACACAAGAAAGAGCATATCTACCAGGCTGCGATGTTCGACCCTCACACGGCCGCCGAGCTGACGGTCGATGAGATCGTGGCGCTGTGCGATGACCTGATCCGGGCGCATGGCGGAATGTTGCCGGAGTACAAGTAGTCACCCGCAAATTCACTTGGCCTTGCCTTGCGGGCACCTTATGCTGGTAGCGCTATGATCATCGGCCACGGAATCGACCTGTGCGGCGTTGCGCGGATCAGGAAGATGCTCCAGGATCACGGCGACCATTTTCTGGACCGGACCTTTACGCCGGCCGAAGTGGCGTACGCGCAGCGGCGTAAGATGGGGTTTGAGGAGACCCTCGCGGGCCGTTTCGCCGCCAAGGAGGCCGTGATGAAGGCCCTTGGGACGGGCTGGCGCGACGGGGTCGAGTTCCGCGACATCGAAATCCTGAACGAGCCGAGCGGCAAGCCGTACGTCGTCCTGCATGACTCGACGGCCGAGAAGGCCCGGTCGCTTGGCATCACGCACTGGCATATCACGATCACACACACCGAGGATCTTGCGATCGCCTCGGCCATCGCCGAGCGCCTGCCGGCGTAGGGCGGTCTGTGGTGGATTGCGCGGCGGGTGAATAGCTTTGCGCGGCGGGTCTCCCGACCGGCCGTGCGAACGGTCAGCGGCGCATCGCACGGCGGGCGGCCACACGGGGCNNAATCGTAGGGGCACCCCCATGTGAGTGCCCCGTCAACGCAATGTACACTCCAACTGGAGTTCCTCTCAATATCACCAGAACCCCAATAAATAGAGGCAATCAGCAGCTCAATCGGCCGAAACATTTCTCTTGACACTCCAATTGGAGTGTAGTACATTCAGTCGCCGATAAGCCAGTGGGCGGGCCTTGCGGGGCAGCGCCAGAGCGGGAGGGCAGGCATCGGCGGCCTTCCTCACAAGTAAGACACGCGAACCAAGGAGACGGACATGGCCATCGAGAGCATCACGATCCTGGGCGGTCACGGAAAAGACGGCGGCGAAGAGCCCGTCCGGCGCATCGACCTCCGCATGGGCGATGTCGTCAGCATCGTCGGCCCCACCGGGTCCGGCAAGACCACGCTCATCAACGACATCGAGCTCTTTGCCGATGCCAACACGCCCACCGGGCGGCGGATCCTCATCAACGGCGCCGTCGCGCCGGCCGAGTTCCGCGACAACCCCGCCCGCAACCCCATCGCCCTCATCACGCAGCACACCACGTTCCTCTCCGACATGCCCGTGCAGGGCTTCCTTGAGACGCACGCGCGGATCAGGACGGACGTGGGCGAGCCGGCCGAGTCGCTCGTCGAACGCACGCTTGCCTTCGCCAACCAGCTCACCGGCGAGCCGATCCTCGTCCGGAGCCGCATGACCGAGCTCTCGGGCGGCCAGACGCGGGCGCTGCTCATCGCCGACGCCACGATCCTCTGCAACACGCCGATCGTGCTCCTCGACGAGGTCGAGAACGCCGGCATCCACCGCTCGCGGGCACTCGAACTGCTGCGGGCCTATCGCAAGATCTTCATCTTTGTGACGCACGATCCGCGCATCGCCCTCCTGTCGGACTACCGGATCGTGATGCGTAACGGCACGGTCCGGCAGGTTCTCCACACCGCCGCCGACGAGCGCAAGTTCTCGGCCAAGGTCACGAAGCTCGATGATTTTCTTTCGCGCCTTCGCGAGCGGATTCGCATGGGCGAGAGCCTGACCGACCTTGAGGCCGAACTGGAGGCGGTCGCATGAAACTCGTCATCTGCGCCGGGCCGGCCACCACGGGCAAGACCGCGGTGCTCAGGCACATCATCAAGAAGCTTCGCGACGGCGGCCAACTCGCCGCGTTCCTCAAGATCGACGTGCAGTACGCCGAGGAGGACGAGCTTCTTGCCCGCGAGTTCGGCATTCCCACGCGCAAGGTTTATTCGGGCGAGCTCTGCCCCGATCACTGCAACGTGATGGTCCTGGGAGACGCCCTTCAGTGGGCGGGCAAGGCCGGGGCCGACGTGCTGCTGGTCGAGACGGCGGGGCTGTGCCTGCGGTGCTCGCCTTACGTCGACGGCGGCCTTGGCCTCGTGGTCCTCGAGGCCACGAGCGGCATGAACCTGCCGCTGAAGGTCGGGCCGATGCTCTCGCTGGCCGACGTGGCCGTGGTCACCAAGATCGACCGCGTCTCGCAGGCCGAGCGCGAGGTCTTCCGGGCACGCATCCAGGAGGTAGCCCCGGCGGTGCGGGTGCGCGAAGTGAACGCGCTCCACGGCATCGGCATCGACCCGCTCCTCGAGCACATCCGCCAGACGCCCCACGCCACGGATCACATGCTGCTGCGCGGCAACCCGCCCGTCGGCACGTGCACGATCTGCGTGGGCAAGAAGGAGGTCGGCTGGCAATCGCATTTCGGCGTCGTCCGGCCGCTGGAGAACCAGGCCTTTTACCGGGGGGAGTGACGTGGACGGGTACATCTATCTAAGGAGCATGGCATGGAGTCAATGACAGTAAGCGATTTGCCCGGGCTGAACTGTGGGCTTTGCGGGTTCCGCACCTGCGGCGAACTGGCCGACAAGCTGACGACGGACCCTGGTTGGCTCAAGCGCTGCATCCCCCTGGCGAAGGACCGCGCCGAGGTCGTGGGCGGCCCGGCTGCGGGAGCGCGTACCGCTGCGCCGAGTGACCTCGCCGCCCCGGCCACCTGCGCCACGTGTGCGACGGCGGCCGGCGGGTGCGCCTCGGCGCCGGCGGCGGCGCGCGGCGGGGCCAGGGTCGAGTGGCGCGACAGCCTGGGGCGCGAGTTCGACTTCTACCTCGAGCACTTTCCGGAGGACCCCGGTCCGCGCGAGATCATCATTCCGCACAATCCGATGCTGACGCGCGAGATGGACGTCCGCGTGGGCGACGTTCTCATCGGCCGGCCGCTGGGCATGTCGTGCGGGTGCCCGATCACGCACTGCGGCGTGGCGATGAACGTGGATGCGCGCACCGGCGTCATCGTCTGGTGCGTGACGGGGCCGCTCCAGCCGCGCGAGAAAGGATTCAAGGACCTGGGGTACTACATCGCCGAAGGGTACGAGGGCCTGGTCCGCCGCTCGCGGAGTGATATTCACATCGGGATGCGATATTATTTCCAGCCCGAGAGGTGCATGCTCCAGTGGCGTCACAGCGGGCTGGTGAATTATCTGAACCGGACGCCCGCGGGGCTCCAGGTTCGCCTTGAGGGGCTGTGGATCGGGTAGGCCCGGGAAAAACCGCGTGTCTTCCAACGGGGTGCTGCAAGAATCTTACACCGAAAAACGGCCCTGGCGCTAGCGCCACGGCCGTTTTTGCGCGTATGAGTTGACAACGGCCTCTTCTCGCATAAACTCTATCGTGGAGGCCAAGGGGCGGTCGGCGTGATGGCCCCGTGGCCGGTGTAGAAACGCATTGCGGCAAAAACCTGGCGATTCGGAATCCGCGCTGCCCGGCGGGGGATTCCGAGCGCCAGGTTCGTTTTTTTGAATGAGCGCGGCGGGCGGCCACATGGGGCCGCCCCTACGTAGCGCGTAATCGTCCGCCGTGCGCAACCGTAGGGGCACCCCCATGTGGGTGCCCCAGACCTGCAATAAACGCTGCTATACATATTAGCTTCAAACGCGTGCGGAGACCCGCCGCGCATTTCCTATCGTGGGCGACCCGACACGGCGGTCAGGTTGGCGGTGAGCTCCGGCGAGGGCGTGCCGCCGAGCGCCTCCACGCGGGCGATGTCGGCCCAGGCCTCATCGTATCGGCGCAGGTGATAGTAGCAGAGGGCGCGGTTCTGGCAGGAGTCCGCGTAGGAAGGGTCGAACCCGATGGCCATGGAGTAATCGCGGACGGCTTCCTCGTAGCGGCCCAGGTCGCGAAAATCGTTGCCGCGGTTGAACCACGCCTGCGGGTAATCGATTCGCAGCCGGACCGCGCGGGTGAAGTCGTCGATGGATTCCTTGAGTTGCCCCGTCAGGCGGTAGGTCATGCCGCGGTTGTAGTAGGCCTTCTCGGAATGGGGCTGGAGCCGCAGGGCATTGTTGTGCGCCTGCATGGCGCCGGCGTAATCGCCCGTATCGCTCAGGGCCGCGCCCAGGTTCAGTTGCGCCCGAAAACTGTCGGGGCAGTGCGCGGCGGTGGTCCGCCACAGTGCCAGCGGCGACTGGTAGTCGATGTTGCGAACATAGGTGGTTGCGCCCAGCGCCCCGGCCATGGCGAGGACAAGGACCACCGCCGCTGCGCGCCACGCCCGCCCCGGCGGCGAGGCCGTCTCGCCCCCGCGCGCCGCCAGCCGCTGCCACGCCGCGTATCCGCCGAGGATCACCAGCGCCACGACGGCCGCCAGCGCCAGGTACATGCGGTGCTCGGCCGCCGTCTGGTTCACCAGCGGCACGATGCTCGACGAGGGCGCGAGAGTGGCGAAGAACCACACGCCCAGCCATCCGATGCCCGGCCAGCGCCACCACGCCACGGCCGTCGCGGCCACGAGCAGCGCGACGACGGCGGCAGACGGCACGATCTGGCCGGCCGTTGTGGCCAGCGGCGCCCCATAGTCGATCACCAGCGGGTGCGGCCAGAAACTCAGACGAAGGTAGTGAACGATGTTACCGAACTGTGTACACGCGTAGTCAAACCAGTCCATGCCGAGTCCGAAGCCGGCCGTCTGGTAGCGGTTCCACGAGGTGGCCATCACCGCCGCCAGCAGCACCCACGTGGCCGCGAGGCCGGCGTAGAGAGGCCAGCGGCACCGGAGCACTTCCTTCAGCGGCCGGCGCGTGGCCACACGCTCGAAAAGCAGCATGACGAGGGGCGCCGAGACCGCCGTCTCCTTGGTCGCCATGCCAAGCGCGCACGCGACGATCGCCGTCGCATGCCACACGCCCGGGCGCTCGGAACCGATCGCCCTCACGACGGCGTAGAACGTGACGAGGTAGAAGAGGCCCGCGAGCGATTCGGTCCGCTGCACGATGTACGTGACCGACTCGGTCTGGAGCGGATGGAGCATCCACACCAGCGCCACGGCCAGCGCGAGGCCGGTGGCGGCGTGTCCGAAACGCTCGCGCCACGCCGGCAGGAGCAAGGCCCGCCGCGCGGCTCCGAAGAGCGTCAGCCCCGCCAGGAGGTGCACCGCGAGGTTCACCAGGTGGTAGCCGCGCACGTCCTCGCCGCCCAGCCGGTAGTTGAGGGCGAACGTGAGGTTGGCGACCGGGCGGCCGGTCACGGTGACGGCCTCCGGCGGCGGCACGAGGACCTCGTCAAGCCGCGCGAGGTTACGGAGGCTGGGGTTGCTGACGATCGACCGCACGTCGTCGAACACAAACGGGCCGGCCAGGCTATTGGAATACGCCGCCGCGCCCGCCGCAATGAGGACGAGCGCCGCCAGGGGCGTGGTCCACCGACGCCAGAGAGTCTCCTGATCCTTCGCCATCACCTCAGCCTTCGGCCGCGCGGACCGTATGGTTTTCCGCAGGCATTGTGGCGAACGTGCGGGAGCGAGGCAAGGCATTTACGGCGATCGTTTCGGCGGCGCGAGGCGGGCGTCGAGCTTGTCCACGAGCCCCTGGACGTCGTCGGTCAACTTGCGCAGGCTGGCGCGTTCGGCCGCGCTCAGTTTGCCCGCCTGGTCGGCCCGTTCGAGCTCGGTCGTCAGGCGGTCGATCGCGTCAAGCGTAACGCGGACCGCGGGCACCGGGATCGTCCTGGCGTCGGCCAGTTGCCGCAGGCCCTCCACGCGCAGGGCCAGGCGGATGATCGCCGGCGTATCGCCCGTGCCACTCGCGCTCACGTTGGCGATAAACGGGTCCGCCGGCGGCGCAGCGGCCGAGTGGCCGGCCATCCACAGGCCGACGAGGGCAAGCGCCCCCAGGAGGAGGCTGATGGCGCGTTCGGCGTAAGCAGGTTGCGGCATGAGGGTTCCTCAATTGACGGCAATGAAACTGACGCAGAGGCCACGGAGCGGGGCAATGTTCATCGCGCGCTCGGGCATGGCGTCTCCTTTCGAGGGAAACGTTCGCATTGTACAAGGGTTTAGACTCTCGACGAACGCAAAAGTTGCGCCGGCGTGAGCACGCAATTTGGGCTAGACGCGCGACCGCCCGAGCGATAGGGTTATTACCATAGCGCACCTTACGACTTCGCGCGGTCGCCGCGGCGACCGCGCGGAAATGTCGCGTGTGCGCGAAGCGTATCGGCAGCCGGCGCGGCGGGTCGGGAGACCCGCCGCGCAAAACCTGAGAAGCTGTACTGTCGTATTAAGGGCGGCCCGGAGCGATTGCGCCCGGGTCGTTGTGCAGGTGTGCGCGGGGACCGTGGAAGACAGCCGCCGACCATGAGTACCGAAGCCTCCGATGCCGGGCCCGACGTGCCGCCGACCGCGCCTGCGCCGGCGGGCGGCCGCCCGTTCGCAGCGGCCGAGACGGTTCCGGCGGGCACGTCGCGCCGCAACTACATCCTCGGCATCATCAACGGCACGGTCGGCACCGTCGCGTACGACTTCATCCACCCGGACCTGATCCTGACGGGCCTCGTGTTCGCGCTGACGCTATCGACGTTCGGCGATACGTGGGCCTACTTCCTGGTGGCCATGGTCTCGATCATCAACAAGGGCGGGTCGCTCCTGCCGCAGCTTTACGTGAGCAGCATGCTCGAGCACCGGCCGCGCAAGCGCCCGTTCTACATCCTGCTGACGTTCGTCCGCGGGTTCGGGGCGGCGATGTTGCTGGTGGCCATGTGGCTGCTGGCCTCGCGCGTCGACTGGCTGACGCTGGGCCTGTTCTTTGCGGCGTTCCTCATTGTGAGCGTGTGCATGGGCGCGGGCTACGTGATCACGCTCGATATGTTCGGCCGCATGATCCGGATGGAGCGCATCGGCTCGTTCCTGGGAACGCGCGAGCTCCTGGGCGGGGCGTTTTCGCTCGTGGCGGGCCTGGTGATCGTCCAGCCGATCCTGAGCCGCGGCGCAGCGGGCCACGACAATGCGATCCTGGCCTCCAACTATTTCTGGCTCGGCCTGATCGGCAGCACGCTGACCGTGGTGGCCATGGTCTTCCTCATCATGTGCCACGAGGAGGAAGGGCCGCGCGCCAAGCACCGCACGACCCTGGCCCAGTCGCTCATCCGCGGCTGGCGGTGGGTCAAGCGAAACCCGGACTACCGTGCCTACCTATGGCTGCGCATCGCGTTCCGCTTCAACGACCTGGGCATGACGTTCTTCATTCCGTACGGCGTGCAGAAACTCCGGTCGGCGGGGCCGGGGTCGGTGGTGGTCCTGGGCGGCATCCTCGTCGCCACGTTCAAGCTCAGCCGCGTGGTTACGAGCGGTTTCTGGGGCTGGACGGTCGACCACTACGGCGACCGCGTGTGCCTGATCGGCACGGGCCTGTGCTTCGTGCTGGCGCCGTCGCTGGCGCTGCTGGCGCCGCTGCTGCCGCCGGTCTTCGGCCTGCCGATTCCGCTGACGACGATGGCACTCGACCTGCCGCTGGTCGTCTACCTGATGGCGCTGGTGGTGATCGGCGCGGCGTACCAGGGGAGCATCATCGGCGGCAATCGGTTCCTCATCGGGCGTGCGCCGCCGCGCCGGCGGCTGTCGTACATCGGGTTCCTCAACACGATCACCAGCCCGCTGACGCTCCTGCCGCTGGTGGCCGCGACGATTGCCGACCGGCTTGGCATTACCACGCTCTTCGTGCTGATCGTGTGCGGCGGGTTCCTGTATCTCTATTGGGCGATGCGGGTGCGGCGTGACACAAAGCCTGCGATTGCCCGCGGCAAACCCTCCGCGGCCGAGGCGCCCGCCGACGGCGTGTAGCGGCGATTAGAACTTGCGCAGGGCGATGCGGACGCGCTCGTTCGGCGTCGTGTATCCGCCGTAATAGGAACTGTAGACCTGCGTGTCCTTGGGATAATATTGATAATCGTCGAGGTCGGCGAGCAGCCGGTCGATCGCCGAGCGGTTGCCCGTGTACAACTCCGGGGCCTCGTACTTCGTCGTGAACGGCCGGATGTTCTTCAGGGCGACCTCGGCGATTTCGCGCGTCTCCAGGTACGGCTTGCCCCGCGCGTTCCACTGCGCCGCCGCCGCGACGCTCGTGACGCTGACCGTGCGGGTCCGCGTGAGTTCCGGCCGCACCTTCTCGCACATGTCGCAGGCGTTCTTGCCGGCCTCCATGATCTTGGTCACGAGAACGGCGATCACATCCTTGCGGTGCGCGGCACTGTAGCCGGGCACGTAAACGTCGGCCTCTTCCAGCCGCACGAGCGACGTCTTGGCGGCGCTGTCGAGCTGCGCCATCTCGTTCAGCCGCTGCGCCTTGGCGGCCAGGTCCTTGGCCTTGGTCAGGCACTGCTCGACCTTCCAGGCCATGCCGGCCTCGACGGCCTCTTCGAACCGTCCGACGGTCTTGTCGCCCACCTGGATGCTGCCGACCGTGCGCAGGGCCTCGGCGGCCGCAAGGAGGCGGCGCTTGTCGTTGGCGTCGGTCACGAGGTTTGCGCGGCGGGCCATGGCCCGGGCGGCGCCCTGGGCGTCCTTGATCTGAAGGTAGCAGTTGACCAGCGCCCCCGTGGCGCCCAGGCGGTCTTCGGGCGCAAACGCCTTTTCATCGAGCGCCATCAGGCCCTCGAGCAGGCCGCCCGCCTTGACCCAGTCGCCGGCCACCAGGGCCGTCTTCGCGTCCGCGAGCGCCTGCTTGGCATTCGCGGGATCGACGACCGCCGCCACGATCTGCACCGG
>PMZT01000010.1 GCA_003170085.1 Planctomycetia bacterium
ACAGAAAGGAAGTTGCTTTACCTCAATGAGCCGGGACTGGGTAAACCCGGCACATTCGACTGCTAAAAGTTCAGGCAGCGGGTGGAGGAGAACCTACGGGACAGGTACGCCCTGCCTTTGAGATCCTCTCGTCAACCCAATGCCTTGTCGTCATGATTTACCCGTCGCGCCGTAGATGTCCAACCGATCCTTACCGCGTTGGTTTGGCCACCTACGGAATCTTCACAAAAAGCCCTGAAATCAAGGGTTTGCTGCACCTACTGGGCTACCGATGTACCCCGTAGGTGTCCACTCCGTGCGTTGGCCACCTTCGGCACCCGATGTACTGGGGCGGCGGGCGAAGTAGGACCATCGGGCAAAGCCCAGTACCATTTCGCGTCTTTGAATCCGTCTCGTTTTGCCTTGACACCAAGGGCCTCCTTTGCGCGGCGGATCGTACGCCAGGCCAAGCCGTTTGCCACGGCTGCGGCCGCTACGTCGTTGGCCTGCATCGGCCCGTTGGCTAGCGTTTCCAGTAGCCATTTCGAAGCCGCCTCGCAGACTGTTTGCTTCTTCGGGTTCGCCGGGGCGGCAGCTAAAGCCTCATTTGCCGTGATCGTGACGGGCTCGGGCTCCCAGACGACACGGCCTACCGGGCCGATGCCGGCCAGCTCGACCGACTCAATGGTGTAGGCGAGGCCCGTGGTTTCCTGAGCCAGGTTGGATTTGGCCTGGAGGAACAGCCGCCGCTTGGGGTTGCCTGCATCCGCAACCACGAGGTAGGCCGTACGTGCCGTTGCCGCAAAGGCGATGGAACCCATTGCCCGTTGAAGCACCTGACCACCGGACCGCTTGTTCAGGTGCGTGACGGCAACCACTGCTACGCCGTACCGTGCCGCCAGGTCGGCCAGGGGGGCCAGCAGAGCACGCACCCTCGCGTCCCGGTGAGAATCAGTGTCTCCTAGATATGCTGAGATCGGGTCGATGATGATGAGGCGAACATCGGGCGTCTGATGGACTGCACTTTCAAGGGACGGAAGGTGACGTGCAAGGTTGAAGGAGTCGATGCCCGCCGCGGACTCAACTCCCCTCACGAATTCGATGCGCGCCGAATCTCCTCCTGCCGCGTCCAGCCGAGGATGGATCGTGTCGGCCAAATCATCCTCGGCACTTAAAAGGATGACGCCGCCGGGAGCCGACGGCTTTGCACCATCGGCAGCATCGGGCCACTGCATTCCGCGCGACACGCGGGCGGCAAGGTCCATGGTGATGAAGGACTTCCCGAGTCCAGGATCGCCGAACAGCAGCGTGAGCTTCCCGAGGGGTATCCGGCCGGGCCACAGCCAACTCAGCGCTTCCGCAGGCACGTCCGCAACAGAAATTGTGACGAGGTCTGCGACGAGCACGGTCGGGAAGTGAGCCGGCGCTCCTGCCCCGGCGACTTCAAGAAGCCGGTCAGCAAGAACAGCCGGAGGATTGGCATCCGCCGGCGCTTCTTCGACACAAGATGACGTACGGCTTGCGGCAAGGCCTTCAACAGCAATGGGTTCACCTACGAATATCATATTAGCCATAGTCAGAATCCTTAATTTACTAGCCTTGGTTTTATATTTCCCGCGGGCCGGGCCGAGGATGTAACCCAACCCGCGGGGTCCTCGCTGACGCTACCGCACAAACTCAAAAACTTCGTCGCTACTCCTTCGCCGTAACCGAGCGGCGGTGACGGGCCTTGCGGTTCTGCGCTCGAGGAATGCCTCGAGATCCTTCGGCTTGACCCGCCAGATCGGTCGATGACGCATCGCCCGAATCCGGGGACTAATGTCGATGGCGACAAGTTCGCCCCGGGAGATGAGCTTTTCGACCACGTCGCGCGACACGGCCACAAACTGTGCGACCTCCGAAATCGTTAAAAGATGATCGCATGATGCGGCACAGCCAGCTTCTGCCGACCCGATCACGCGCCTTCCCGACGCCGGAGCACAACACATACCGATACCACGCTAGCCTCCTTTCAAGGTCACCAGCACGGCGACCGCGATGCATAATCTTACGCGGAGATAGCACGATTCCCAGTGACAATAAAATAACATCTTTGTGTCAGATTTGTGTCACGCGGCAGGATGCACGATTATGGGGGATTTATCGGGGCGAAAGGGCCGGATTCACCTTGAACGGCGTTTGGGTTTGGGCTTGGATTTGGACTTGGATGCGGCTATCGGCTTGGATGTGGACTCTTGGGTGTGGCCCACCTTCCGGACGTAGCCATTCTTGCATACCAGCCTCTCAAACGGAAGGGGCGGGCTGAGATCAAATTTGTCGAGTTCGAGTTTCAGGCGACTAAGGCAGGTGCGGATACGTTCACTCGCCGACACGATTTTTGTAAAGTCTTCCTTCCAAACCGCCTTAAAGACTTCGGCCTCCGGGGCCTCGGCGCGGTTCCACATATAGTTGAGCAGTTCCCACGGCTTGTTCTGAAGTATATGGGGCTTGCCGTGCCACCAGAGCTTATCCGGAGGCTGTGGACCATCAGGCTTGATATCGTGGTGTTCAGCACCCTTGCTAGCGCTCTGTTCCGCAGGCTGGCTAACACTGCGGTCAGTACTGACGATCTGCTTTTCCAGTTTGAGTCTCTTAAGCACGGCGAGCCGCCGCTCTTTTACAGATTCTGGTGATTCTGTCTTATCGAACGACACGATATCGGGGCCAAACTTAGTCGGTGTCTCTTGGGCCGGGAGGGTGACGTTGACGGTCGCACTCTCAGCCTCGAGCTCGTCTGCTTCCATCTTAAACCCCTCATCTTCAGGGACAATCGTTGGCTCTTTCGCCTCGGTGGTGTCGGTCTCGGCTTCGAGCATGGCCACTGCCACGTCAAACCCCTTCGCTATGCTGCCCAGGAGCGGGTCGGAATCGCAGGCATTCCACGCGGCAAGGATCTTCCGCTTCATGTCGGGTGGCACCTGACTCAGGCCAATTGACTGGTCTCGGCCAACCGTAGAAAGTTGTCTCTCTGTTCCAAGAAGTATCATGAGCCTGTAGAGGACCGAAAGGGCTGCGGGTTCCTTCTGCCGCAGTCTGTACTGAAGACAATCATCGAGCTCGTCCGTCCTGTCACAGTCTTGCGGTATCTCTGACCAGGGCATCGTATTCGTAAACTGGTTCCTAGTATCGAGGCTCATCGCCTGGTCTGGCCGCCGGTTTTCGGGCATATGTGGCCATTCCACTTCAGGACTAAGCCTCGGTCCAGAGAGATATGCCCAGGCTTCAACAGGGACTCTCCCCACCTGCAGGAGGTGACCCACGACATTCCACAGGAGCTTATAGAGAGCGCAATGGCGTATCAGGAGAAGTTCGGTCAGGGCGTCCTGGCAATTCTGGTTATAGCTACAGATTACATCAACGTGTTGATAGGCATAGGGATAAAAATAGGGGTAGAGAACATCCGGTTTTGGTAGAGAGCGAATGGGAGGCCAGGGGTAGAGGAATTCGACTGGCTCGATCGGGTATATTACGGACTGGCCGATGGCCCAGCGCAACCACTCGAGCACGTCACGGAGTTGCCACTCGCCGTTGCCGGGGAGGCGGGGGCACGTGACTATCTCCCCCTCTACGTCCTCAGGCATCATGTTAAATGTGTTGGGATCAATGTCAGACGGGTGGGTTCTCTCGTACTCGTTGAGCTCCATCTCGTATTGGCAATAAGCTTTTGCGAAGGCCTCAACCTCGGGCAGTGGCTTCAGAAGCCGATATTCCGGCCCCAGGCAGTGCTTCTGCAGGATCGTAATCACCTTTACGTAAGCCTCCGTCTGGAATCTTATCAGGGCCTTGACGATCCTGGACTCCGGCGTCGTTTCGTCTATAAGCAGCCGCAGGCTTGTCGTCGCTGTTTGCCAGAGGCGCTCATGCTGGAAGACCTCTTGGAGAACAGGGAGGACATCTCTCTGAAACCAGGTGAACGCGTAGTTCGGAGTTGGGGTGTCCTTTTCCGTCGGGATGAGTGGTCGAAGATTCCGCAGACGCTTGGCCAATGTGGTTGCGCTCGTCATTAACGAAATCCTCCTGTTCAGCAGCCCAGAGGCTTCCTGAACAGGGAGACAACGTATCCTCCCGCTCGCGATATTGCAAGGGTAAGAAAGCTTTTTGTTGTTCGTCAGGGCCGATCGGTGGGCGGGGAAGAACGTCTGCAGATTTCATGGACGCCCGTACTCCTCCCTGGCATCAGGGGTCTACCCTCCGTCAGAACAAGGCGTCGTTCTCTGGAGAAGGCCAGCCCTGTGTCAGGCTGTGGTAGGACTGACCTCTTGCTTCGGCGGCGGAAACAGCTTGGCGTGCACGAGGTCAACCACGGCTCGAAGCCTCTCCAGCGAGATCTCTTCCACGTAGACGCCCGACATGCCGGGGATAGTGTGGCCCATGATCCGGTGGATGGCGTGCTGGTCCTTGGCCTCGTCAGCCCAGGTGCGGAAGGTGTGGCGGAGCGTGTAGAAGCCGATGCCTTTGCGTTTGAGGCCAAGTTCAGTGAGGAGTTTGTTGAACTCCTGGCCAACTGAGTCGACAGCAACGACCTTCGTGATGCCTTTGTTCGCCGACTCGTATACGGTTTCCCTCACCCATGGGTGGCCAAACTTGGTGAGGAAAACGAGTTCCGCAGTGCCTGGACTGGCGGCCGTGGGCCTGCTTGCCAGAACCTCACGGAGGGCGTTCACGGTCTCAGGCCAAAGCGGTACGACACGCTCTGCTCCGGTCTTGGGGCGATTGAACTCGATGATAGCGCGTTCAAGATCCACGGCCTTGACCGGTAGCCGGCTACAGTCGGAATTGCCCAAGGCTCCATTGATCCCGAGAAGTATCATGACACGAAGTGGCATGCCCGCCTTTTCGAGCATAGACCTTATCTCATCAGGGGTAAACAATTTCTTGCCATTGGCCGCCTCGGCGGCCATGCGGCTCTTCCTTCTTACGGTTACCGACGGTCTCTCGAACCCGGTGCCGAACTTTATGGGCTTTTCGATCAAATCGTTGTTGTATGCATACTTGAACAGGCTCTTCACGGTGGTAACAACTCTTGTGAGGGCATGCGCCCCCAACTCTCTGCCCTTGCGAGTCAAACCGTGCTGCGAAATTTGGTACCTGAACTTCTGGAAGTCGGCTGGCGTGAGGTCGCTCACCAGTCTGTCGGATCCGAAGGCCCTCACGAGGCTTTCTGCAATATGACGACAGTCCTCGAAGGTGCCTGGGCGAATCTCCTCGTTTTGAACCTTCTGGTACTGGAACGTCAAGTAGTGGTTGCACGCATCCTTGACAGTGAAGGCGTTAGGCTGTAAATTCGTATTGGTTGGTTGCCGTCCAGCGTGAAGGTCCGTTGCAACGCGGAGATAGTTTTCAAAGGCGGCTTGTGGGTTTTCCCAGATGCCGAAGAAGTGAATCTTGCCGCGGATCTTTTTGCACCACTGGCCGTTGTTGTGTGGAGTGAGCGGAAACGAGGGATTTGGCTTTAGAGGCTTCTTACGAGGCCTCCTTTTTGCAGGAGATACACCCATGAATCCGCTCCTTACGATAACCCGAGTTTCGGATGTTTCTGGCACCATCATACACGCCTCTTCGGTTGTCGTCAAGGTTGTCGTTAGGAAAATCTGGCAGGATTTGGCTGACTGCAAGTGCTTTCAGTAACTAGACTTATGGCGGTGTAGCTCAGTGGTAGAGCAGGGGATTCATAAGCCCTTGGTCGGTGGTTCAAGTCCACCCGCCGCCACCAAACGCCCGAAACTCTCGAGCGGAGGAGCTCTCCGCCTCCTCGTTTTCCTTTTCCATGCCGGCCTTCTTGCGTGCCGCGGAGACCGCCCGCAAACGATCGCGGCCACACCCTCAACGGGTCGGGGGGAGCCCGGGGCCGGCCCGGCAAGCCTTACCCTTGGACGGGGGAAATAAAGTTTGACAAAATGGTGACAAAATGGTGTTTGACAGCAGAAAGGGTTGCCGTATAATATCTACTGAAACTTCTTGGTCCTCGCCCTTCGGGGCGCGGGCCGGGATAGGGCCCGCTTTGTGGCGGACCTATTGTCGATCCCGTTGCAAGCACCGGCCGGGGGTCGATTGACGAGAAGGCCGGGCACAAAGGAGTCGACTGTGGCAAAGGGCAAAGTGAAGTGGTTCAATGACCAGAAGGGTTTCGGTTTCATTGAGCAGGAGGGCGGCACGGACGTGTTCGTCCATCACACCAGCATCCAGGGCGAAGGCTTCAAGACGCTCGCGGAGGGTGAAGAGGTCGAATTCGACGTGACCCAGGGGCCGAAGGGCGCCAAGGCAGAGAACGTCAGGCGCATCACAGCCTAACCGGATTTGCTGTCACGAACCCCCGGTCCAAAAGACCGGGGGTTTTTTCTGCGCCCTATCCGTTGTACAATCAACGCCGGACTTGATCGGGAGAAACCATGGCCACCGTCGTCAACGGCGAACGTATTGAAAACGAAGCGATCCGACGCGAAGCGGAGCGCATGCGCCCCGAGTTCGAGCGCGCCTTTGCCGATGTCCCCCCGGCCGAGCGAGAGCCGCGCCTTCAGCAGTGGGCCGAGGAGAACGCCATCGAGCAGGTGCTCCTGGCGCAGGCGGCCAAGGCCGACGCGCGGCCGATTCCGGCCGAACAGATCGACGAGGTTCTTGAGAACGTGCTGCACCATCACGCGGCGCCCGAGATGCCCGCCGACAAGGAGGCACTCCGGGCCGACATCGACCTGCACCTGCGGATCCGGCGGCTCACCGAGGAGGCCGCCAAGGACGTGCCCCCCGTGGCCGACGAGGCCGTGCTCGCGTACTACGAGGCGCACCGTCGGGAGTTTACGGTGCCGGAGCGCGTGCACGCGGCTCACATCGTCAAGCACGTAACGCCGCACACGCCGCCCGAGGTGGCCGATGCGGCGCTCCAGGAGGCCCGCAAGGAGTTGGACGCGGGCGCCGATTTCGCCGCGGTGGCGGCCAAGTACGCCGACTGCCCCGATAACGGCGGAGACCTGGGCTGGTTCGCGCGCGGCCAGATGGTGGAGGAGTTCGAGCACACGGTGTTCGGGCTGCAGCCGGGGCAGGTGAGCCCGATCTTCGCCACGAGGTTCGGGTTCCACATCGTCAAGCTGATCGACCGGAAGCCCGCCGGGCCGTGCGACCTGAAGGAGGTTGAGGGGTCGATCCGCGAGCGCCTGGCCAACGAGGCCCGCGGCGCCGCCATCGAGAAGCTGCTCGACGGTCTCCGCGCCGCGGCCAAGATCGAGGAAGTGGCGTAAAACTAACGCTTTCTCAGGTCCTTGACCTGATCCTCAAGCTGCTTCTTCTCGTCCTTGAGTTGCTTGTTCTCGCGTTTGAGCTTGTCGACTTGGTTCTGCAGGTACGCATTGTCGGCCTGGAAGCGCAGGAACTCCTGCTCCAGCGTAGGCCGGTCCATCGCCTGGATGCGCGAGATATCCTGCGGCGCCGGCTGATCGCGCTGCGTGCCGATTACGACGAGCGGCTCCTTCGGGGCGAAGCACCCCGCCACAAGCGCCATTGCCGCCGTCAGAATAGCCACTGCCCAGAGTAGCCGATGGGCCATGCGACGCCTCCTCCCTCGTTAGAAATGACTCCCTCACTGAATTCAAGATACCTTGCCGCCGCCCCGTACGCAATAGGCGACGTGATTTGGGCCCGAGAGTGGGTGTGCCAACACTTTCTGGCAACCGCTGTTCCGATGGGTGGCATGCCCACGCCGCTGTTTGCGTGGGCATGTTTTGCTCCGGTCGCACAGCATGCCCACGCAACGGACGACGTGGGCATGCCACCCGACGCGAGGCCGTGCCACCCGGCCTTGCAAGCCGCGCGCCGCCCGCGTAGAGTATCGCCCGTGGAGTTGCCGACCGACATTCTGGTGATTACCGGTCAGACGGCTAGCGGCAAGGAGCGGCTGGCCGTGACGGTGGCCGAGCGCCTCGGCGGCGAGATCATCTCGGCCGACTCGATGAAGGTCTACCGCGAGATGGAGATCGGCACGGCCAAGGCCCCGGCCGATCAACGTCGTGCCGTGCCGCACCATCTTCTCGACGTGGCCGACCCCGGCGAGACGTTCTCAACGGCCGAGTGGCTGCGCCGGGCCGAACGGGCGATCGCCGACGTGGCCGCGCGCAGCCGCGTGCCGGTTATCTCCGGCGGCGCGCCGCTGTACTTGAAATCGCTGCTCGAAGGCATGTTCGAAGGCCCTGCCGCCGACCACGCCCTGCGTACGCGTCTCAAGGAAGAGGCCGAGGCTCGCGGCGCACCCGTCTTGCACGCGCGCCTGGCGCAGGTGGACCCGCTGGCGGCGTCGCGAATCCATCCGAACGACCTCCGCCGGATCACGCGGGCCCTGGAAGTTTGGGAACTCACCGGCACGCCCATCTCCGAGCTTCAGAAGCAGTGGGGCAGCCGGCGCCCGCGCTGGCGTCCGCTGGTGGCGGCGATCCGGCGCGAGCGCACCGACCTCACGCAGCGCATCACCGAGCGGATCGAGCGGATGATGCGCGCGGGCCTTGTCGATGAAGTCCGCCGTCTGGCCGCCCGGCCCGGCGACCTGGCGCGCGGCCCGCGGCAGGCGCTGGGGTACGCCGAGGTGCTCGAGTACCTCGACGGTCGCCTGGCCGAGAAGGACCTTGTGCCGGCCATCATCGCCCATACGCGGCAGTTCGCCCGGCGGCAGATGACGTGGCTCAGCCGCTTTCCCGACGTCGTGTGGCTCGATGCCGCGCCTGACACGCCCCCCGAGGCGCTGGCCGAGCGCATCGTGGCGCTTTGGCGCGAGCACGTGGGCGGAACGCCGTGAGTCTTCGGCCGGACCGATTTGCTTACCGCGGGGCCGCGCAAAGCAGCGTTGGAGTGTTAGAACAAACTACGGTGAGGCATGAACGCACGACAACGCTACATTGAGACGCTGACGTTCGGCCGGCCGGACCGGATTCCGTTCAGCCCCGGCGGGCCGCGCGAGTCCACGATCGCCGCGTGGCGGACGCAAGGCCTGCCGGACGGCGTCGATTGGTTCGCCCACCTGCTGGAAGTGCTCGGCATCCCGCGCGAGCCCGCGCAGCCGCGCGTTGACCTGGGCGTGGATTTCCGCCTCATTCCGCGGTTCGAGGAGAAGGTCCTCGAGCACAAGGACGGCCATTACGTCGTGCAGGACTGGAAGGGCAACGTCTGCGAGATCTCCGATCAGTACGACGTAACTTACCTGCGCGACCCGAAGGACTTCGTCACACGCCGGTGGCTGAAGTGCCCCGTCGAGACGCGCGATGACTGGGAGCGGATGAAGGAGCGATACCGCGCCGATTCGCCCGGGCGATTCCCCGACGACTTCGACGCGCGGTGCGCGCAACTGGCCAGCCGCGACTGGCCGCTCGTTGTCTCGTTCTCCGGGCCGTTCTGGCAACTGCGCGAGTGGTGCGGCTTCGAGGGCCTGTGCCTGCTCATGGTCGATCAGCCGAACCTCGTCGACGAGATGGCGGCGTTCTGGACCGCGTTCGTGGCCGAGGTGCTCGAGCGGATCCTGCGGCGCGTGACGCCCGAAATGGTCCACCTCTCGGAAGACATGGCCTACAAGGCCCACGCGATGATCTCGCCGGCCATGACGCGGCGGTTCTGCCGGCCGAGCTACGTGGAGTGGTCGCGGCCGGTCCGCGCTGCCGGCGTGCCGCTCGTCGGGATGGATAGCGACGGTTTCATCGGCGAGCTTCTGCCCATCTGGATCGAGTCGGGTATCAACGTCTGCGACCCGATGGAGGTGGCGGCCCACAACGATATCGTGGCGTATCGCCGCCGGTACGGCTGCGCGATGGCCTACCAGGGCGGCGTCGATAAGCGTGCGATGGCCCGCGGCGGCGACGTGATTCGCGAGGAACTCGCGCGCGTCGCGCCGGTCGTCCGCGACGGCGGGTACATCCCCGGCTGCGATCACGGCGTGCCGGCCGACGTCTCGTGGCCGAACTTCGTCGATTACGCGCGGCAACTCGCGCGGATGACCGGATGGTTGTAGTGCAGCACCCGCGCGGTCGCTTGTAGAAGCAAGTCCGTGCTGACGGGTGCGTGGTTGCGGGGTCGCCTGGGGCGCCCTATAATCGCCGAGAGGACCAGCGCCTTTCGCGGTGGGTGACGTGGGCTTGTGCGCTGGTCACTCAAGAGGTTTGCGCGGTGGGTACTTAAAGGATTTGCGCGGTGGGTCTCCCGACCCACCGCGCCGAAA
>PMZT01000159.1 GCA_003170085.1 Planctomycetia bacterium
GGGCGGCCACACGGGGCCGCCCCTACGAATCGCAAACGTAGGGGCAGCCCCATGTGGCTGCCCTGGAGCGGCCACACGAATTGCAAACGTAGGGGCAGCCCCATGTGGCTGCCCTGGAGCGGCCACAAACGCTGCCATAGGCAGTAACGCTAAACACATACTTTCGCTAGGGGCAATAAGTTGGGGGTTCGCACGTGAAGATGCCTGTCATTCAAGCCGAGATTCCGGCCAAGATGGACCTTACGGATAACGCCCGCCTGGTCCTGGCCAGGCGGTACCTCAAGAAGGATGACCGCGGCGAGCTGCTGGAGGCGGCGGAGGATATGTTCCGGCGCGTGGCGTCGAACATCGCCCAGGCCGAACTCGTGTGGGGCGATGCCCACGACATGCACGTGGCCGAGGAGCAGTTCTACGGGGTCATGGCGCGGCTGGAGTTCCTGCCGAATTCGCCCACGCTCATGAACGCCGGCCGCCGGCTCCAGCAACTCGCGGCCTGCTTCGTCCTGCCGGTGCCCGACGACATCGAGAAGATCTTCGACGCGATCAAATACGCCGCCATCATTCACAAGTCGGGCGGCGGCACGGGGTTCTCGTTCAGCCGCATCCGGCCGTCGGGCGACCTCGTCGAGTCAAGCCGCGGCAAGGCGTCGGGGCCGATCAGTTTTATGAAGGTATTTAACTATGCGACGGGGGCGATCAGCCAGGGCGGGTTCCGCCGCGGCGCCAACATGGCCATCCTGCGGTGCGACCACCCCGACGTCGAACTCTTCTGCCGCGCGAAGGCCGTCGAGGGCGAACTCGACAACTTCAACATCTCGGTCGGATGCACGCACGCCTTCATGGAGGCCGTGAAGGCCGGCACCGATTTCGACCTCGTGAACCCGCACAACGGCCGCATCCTGCGCCGCGTGCCCGCCCGGCAGATCTGGGAGACGATGGCCGTGCAGGCCCACGCCGGCGGCGACCCTGGGGCGATCTTCCTCGACCGCATCAACGCCGACAACCCCACGCCGCGCCTCGGCCCCATCGAGTGCACGAACCCGTGCGGCGAGCAGCCCCTTCTGCCCTACGAGGCGTGCAACCTGGGCTCCGTCAACCTCGTGAAGATGGTGCGCGGCGGCGCCGTGGACTGGGATTACCTGCGGGCGGTCGTCCGCCTTGCCGTGAGGTTTCTCGATAACTGCATCCAGCAGAGCCACTACCCGCTGCCGCAGATCACCGATATGGTCCATGGCAACCGCAAGATCGGCCTGGGCGTGATGGGTTTCGCCGACCTACTGATCCTGCTGGGCGTGCCGTACAACTCGGCGAAGGCCCTCGACGTGGCCGGCGAGATCATGGCGTTCATCCGGGCCGAGGCCGACCGCGCCAGCGCCGACCTGGCGACCGAGCGCGGGCCGTTCCCGAACATCCACGGCAGCATCTACGATCGCCCCGAGTCGCCGGCCTACCGCAACGCCTGCCGCACGACCGTGGCGCCCACGGGCACGCTCTCGATCCTGGCGGCGTGCTCGTCGGGCATCGAGCCGATCTTCGCCCTGGCAATGGAGCGTCACGTGCTGGACGGCGCGCGGCTGTTCGAGGTGCATCCGCTCTTCGAGCAGGTGGCCCGCCGGCACGGGTTCTGGAGGCCGGACCTCGTGGAGCAGATCGCCGCGGCGCCATCGCTCGCCCAGGTGCCCGGCGTACCGGCCGACGTGGCCCCGCTTTTCGTGACGGCCCACGAGGTGGACGCAAAGTGGCATGTCCATGTGCAGGCCGCGTTCCAGAAGCACGTGGACAACGCGGTCTCGAAAACCGTGAACCTGCCCCACGACGCCCGGCCCGAGGACGTGGCCGAGATCTTCCGCATGGCCTACGAGACCGGCTGCAAAGGCATCACGGTCTTCCGCGACCGCTGCCGCACCCACCAGGTGCTCGTCCGCGTTGCCGAGCCGGCGAAGGAGGTCGAGTCCGCCCCCGGCGCCTGCAACCGGCCCGACGCGTGCTCAAGGTTCTAGCGGTGTAAAAAAGAAACCCCCTCCGCAAGAGGGGGTTATGGCGAGTCCTATTTGCAGCCGCGTAAGCGACTAGTTGTTGAACCATTCCGAGAGGTGGGTCGGCCGGTCGGTCATCAGCACCGACGCGTCGAAGTCGTCCTGGATGCCGAGGGTATCGGCATCGGCACTGCGGCGATACGACATCTCGCGATACCGATCATGCCCGGTCGGCTCGCAGCCGGTCGTCATGAGGGCGATTGTCATCAGCATCGAGAGCACCGCCACCAGCAGCAACGCACGCTTCATGGATTTTATCTCCTTGAGACGGCTCGCATTACGCGCTATCCCCAGTGCGGTGCATGGTAAATAGCCGCCCGTGGAGTGTCAACATAAAAAACGTCGGCCCTACTCTGGAAGATTCCCACAACCCCTGAGGTAGGCCTCCGCCGGGCCATACCACCACTGGCGCTCGCCGTCACCGGGGCCGCTTTCGCCGGGGTTTCCCAGGCGCTGAATCTTGCGGAGCGTCTCCACGTAAAGCCCCTCGCCGCTGCGGCGCACTTTCCCGTCGCAAAAATACGTGCGGCAACCCAGCGTGCGGCCGCGACGCGCGGTGCACTGGTTCTCGCGCTGATACGGGCACCGCCAGATCACATCGGCTGCGGCCTCCGCGGATACCGCTTCTGCAAGCGCCGCCCCCTCCGCAAGCACCGCCTCCGCGGGCGGCGGGCCGCTCTCGGCGATGAGGTAGGCCATTTCAATCGCACTGGCGAAAAGCGTGATACCGCCTTCCGTGAATCGGCAACACTGGCCACACGCGCGGCAGGCGGCACCCACGGAGACCGCCTTGGCTTCGACCTCGTCGTAGATCGCGGCCAGCGCGGCGCGCTGCTCGGGCGTCGGCGGCCGATAAGGCGGCGGCGCGCCCCAGGGGCCGTTCATCACGTTCGACCGGGCGGCCTTGGAAACGATCTCAGAACTGTGGCACGCCCGCCCTCGGGCGTGCAAATCGCCGGGAAGCTGCACAGCCGAGGGCGGCTGTGCCACATAGCAGCCGTTCTGAGATAGTTTTTTAGCAAGCCGATCACTCATGGGCCATCTCCATCCGCTGGCCCTCGATTTGCTCGAAGGCGATCAGCGGCCCCTGGCCGATGCCCGGGCACCGCCGGCCCGCCGCCTGCCACGCCTCGGGCGTGCGGAGGTTGTCGGGCCAGAACGGCCAGATGCGGCACTGGAGCGGCCGGACCTCGTAGACCAGGCAGCGGCCGCCGTCCAGCAGGATGCAATCGTAGTTCTCCTTCTCCCGCAGACTCTTGCCGCGCCAGAGCGTTTGCACGTAAAGCTGGAGAAACTCGGCCACAGGCCGGCCCACGAAGGCGGCGATCTCGGCAAGCTCGCGATCATCGAGCCAGACGTACCCCGGCGCCTCGCCGCAGCACCGCCCGCACGACCGGCAGCCGAAGCGCAGCCCCTCGGCGTACCACTTCTCCATAGCGTTCCTCTCACCTTTACGGCTGAACAATAGCCACCTCCGCCGCGCGTAGCGTGACCGGCCCCATGAGGCCCGATTCCACGAGCGGATCGGTCTTCTTCCAGAGCCGCCAACTCGTGAACGTGAAGCGGCCGGTGGGACTGGGCTTGCCTTCCTGGACCCACGCGGGCCAGCCCTTGAGTGTTCCGTTCGCGTTACGATCGCTGTCGTCCGGAAGTTGCTCGTCGCCGATCATCCGGTTGATCCAGAGGTTGACCACGCGGACCTCCAGGTCGTTTTCGCCGGCCCGCGCGACGTCGGTCACGTCCACGCGGAACGGCGGCTTCCACAGGATGCCCAAGTCCCGGCCGTTGAGTTTCACCTCGGCCATGACCGCGACCTTCCCCAGGTCCAGCACCAACCGGCGGTTCTTGCCGACCATCTCCGGCGGCACGTTGAACTTGCGGCTGTAGGTGGCGGCGCCCGAGAAGTGTTTGATGCCGGGGTCGGCGTGCTCGCTCCACGAGGTCAGCCGTTCGAGCGTAACCTGCTCCGGAGCGCCCCAACCGGGCGGGAAGCGCACGAGCCACGGCCCCGTGAGTTCCAGCGGCTGAGGTATGGCCGGCACGTCAACCTGCTTCGTCTTGCCGGAGGCCGTCTTCAGTTCGTAGCGGCCCGGCTGCCACGCCTCGAAGAACGGGCGGCCATCCGCCCCGCAGCGGATCTCGGCCACGGTCTCGGCGGCGGCAGCGGCTTCGGTCAGGCTGACGGTCTCCGGGTCGGTACCCGTGACCGTGATGCGGTGGCCCTCAACGGTAAAGTCCACGACGAGCGTCTTCACCACGCCGTAGGCCGGGTCGTCGCCTGCCGCAAGCCGAGCGACTTGGAACGTGCTTTCGCCCGCGTCGGCCATCTGTTGCACCTTGGCGCGGACATCGCGGGTACGCTTCGCATCGCCGGGAACGCCGTAAACGGCCTTCTCCACAACGATTTTCGTTGCGTCGCCGGCCAGGTGCACCGTATCGTGATCCTTACCGGTAACCACATGGACATGGTCGTCAACGGTGTACTCGACGACCAGAGTCTTGACGATCATGGGGGCCGGATCATCGCCCTCCGCCAGGCCGGCGACCGCAATGTGGTAATCGCCGCCATCGACTCTTTGCTGCACCTTGTCGCGGACATCGCGGGTGCGCTGCGAGTCGCTCAGCACGCCGTAGACGGCCTTCTTCACGACGATCTTCGGGGCCGACTCCACCGCCGCCAGGATGCCCTTGCCATCGCGCGCCACGGCCACGATCGGATCCAGCGGCTCGGCGCCCTTGCGAAACACGACGAACACCGATTCGGCCGGACCCAGGTGCAGCACGACGGTTGTGACGCCGTCATGCTCGGCGAACACCGCGGCACGCTCGATGCGGCCGCTCTCCGGCCGCCAGAGTTCCGGGCACTTGCCGCCGACGCGGAAGGTACAGGCCGCCGTGGCGTCGCTTGCCTGCGGATTCGCAACAAAGTAGATGTCCGTGTCGCCGGCGGCGCGGTGGATGTAATGCAGGCGAGCCGGAATGCTGAAATCGGGCCGCACGCCCGCCTGCGCCAGGAGTCTCTCCGGCGCCACCCCGCATACCACGCGGCCTTGGCCGAAGCGGTGTTCCGTGACGGCCTTGCCGTCGCAATCGCCCCAGAGTTCGTCGGCGAGCCGCTTCACTTCCTCGTCGCACTTCGGGTAATCGGTCAGACTCGGCGACCGCGTCGGCCGCGACCCGATGACGGTGGCGCCCTCTCGGACCAGGTCCCTGATCTTCCTCAGCAGCGGCGGCGTCATTGTGCTCACCGCCGGTATCACCAGCACCCGGTAGCTCATGCCGTCGGGGAGCACCAGCCGCCCGTCCTTGACGGTCAGACGCGTGAGCACCACCTCCGCCGAGGCGTTATCGTAGTCGTAGCCCACTCGCGGGTGGCCGGGGAACCCGTGAGGCGAGCCTTCGGGCAGCAGGTAGAGGAGGTCGGCCACAAAGAGCCCTTGGCGCAGCATAAACTGGCACCGCGCCAGGTACTCGTGCCACGGCCGAGATTCTTCCCACCATGTCTGGGTGCGTTCGTAATGTAAGCCCCACGGGCCCATCGTCATGCCCGGCTTATAGTTGAGCCACGGCTGCATGGCATAGCGGTGAAACACGAACCGGTTGACACCGTCGCAGAACGCGCGGTCGCCCAGCGTCTTGATGCTGGCGGGATGATCCAGCCACCGCTCGTGGTTACCGGCGGTGAACGATTCCGCTCCCAGGATTCGTCGGCCGTAGGTGTGGGCCGACGACGCCATGCCCTTGACGGTGTCGAAGGCGCCGCCGCCCATCCAGAACTCGCACATCGGCTCGTCGGCCCGGCCGCCGTAGGTGGTGCTATCGCAGGGACCGCCATACGCCTCGATCGAAAGCCGCAGCCCGTGCGCCTGCGCGAGTTTCTCCATCTGCCCGGCGTAGTTCTCGACCACCAGGTCCGAGACCGTCTGCCGCAGGTCCCACAGGAACCGCTCCGAGACTTCCATGCCCTCCACGACCCGGCCCGATAGCGTGGGCAGAAACGGCAGCGGATCGTAGCCGCGGCGCTTCTGAAACTCCTCGCGCATCCGCGCCGTCCAGTTCTGCGAGCCGTTCTCCCAACTGTCGATGTGCGTGGCCACGAGGGTCTTGCCCGCGGCGCCGCCGACATCGCCAACAAGCGGCCCCATCATGCCGGCGAACTGGGCCTCGATGCCCTCCTTGCTCAGCTTGTCGCACTCAAGGCCCTTGCCGCTCGCGGGCGAGGGCGAATTCATCGCGCCGGTGCACGTATGGCCGATGCGCAGCACCGTCCACTTGCCCGCTGGCACATCCCAGGCCAGGCGGCTGTCTTTATCCATCCGCGAGGTCAGATCGGCGATGCGCGCCTGGTCAATCACCATTTCCGCCGGAAGTTTGACGTCACTGGCGGGGGCAACCTCCTGGCGTTCGTAGGCCGCCTTGCCCCGGATATGATCGATGCGGAACGCCCCCGGCGCGGGAAACGCCAGCACCGTGATGTCGCGGTAGAAGCCGTGCTCGGCCTTCGGCTGCGGGAGCGTGCCGTCAAACCGTTTCGGCCCGTCGACGTCCGTCTCGGTCCAGACGACTTTCTGCATCGACTGCTCGGGCTTGATCCACGGCCCGCCGCTGCCGTTCCAGCCGGCGTCGTCGTTCATGTTCACTTCAAGGCCCAGCCGCCCCGCCTCGGCGACCATGTACTTGAACAACTCCCGCCACTGGGGTCCCATGAAGGCCACGGGGCCCACCGGGGCGCCCTGGTCGACTTCCATGATCAGGACGCCGCCGATGCCAACGCGCTTCATCGCCTCCAGGTCGGCCGTGATCCCCTCGCGGGTGATGTTGCTATTGAGCCAGAACCAGTAGACCCACGGACGGGCCGAATCGGGCGGCTTGGCGAACTGCGGCGCCAGGTCGTCGGCCTCCGCCGACATCGCTGCCGGGGCGAGTGCCCCCAAGACAATCGCCGCCGAGAAGGCCCACGTCAGCAGTTTGCGATGGTTCACAGTGTTTCTCCTCATTGCCACATGGGAAAGGCCGGGCCATTCTACGCGGCCGCCCTCCGATGAGCAACAACGTGCCCTTGCGGCCTGCGCGACGGGCCGACTATAATGCGCACGCACTGTGGATACCGTGACAGCGTTACTTTCGCGTTTAGCGCGGCGAGTCTCCACACCCGCCGCGCAAAGTTGAGTTGCAGTGTGAGGACTGCCCGAACGATGCCGCCGATCCGGATTCTTTCTGAGCCCCTCGTCAACCAGATTGCCGCCGGTGAGGTCGTAGAGCGGCCCGCCTCGGTAGTCAAAGAGCTGGTGGAAAACGCTTTAGACGCCGGGGCGACCAATATATCCGTAGATATAAAGGGCGGCGGCATCGGCCTGATACGCGTTACCGATAACGGCAGCGGCATTCCCCCGGATGAAGTCGCCCTCGCTTTCGAAAGACATGCCACCAGCAAAATAAAAACCGCCGGAGATTTAAATAATATCGGCAGCCTGGGCTTTCGCGGCGAGGCCCTGCCCAGCATCGCCAGCGT
>PMZT01000232.1 GCA_003170085.1 Planctomycetia bacterium
TTGATGCCGCGGATGATGAACATATCGTCGCTTCGCCGGCCGATGCGCCGCATGCGCCGGATCGTCCGGCCGCACGGGCACTTCTCGGGCACGAGCGCGGTGATGTCGCGCGTGCGGTAGCGGATCATCGGCATCGCCCGCTTCGAGAGCGTCGTCAGGACCAGTTCGCCCTCGACGCCGTCGGGCACGACCTCGCCCGTTTGGGCGTCGATGACCTCGGGGTAGAAGTGGTCCTCGAAAATGTGCAGGCCCGAGTGGTACTGGCACTCGACGCCGACGCCGGGGCCGATGATCTCCGACAGGCCGTAGATATCGTAGGCCTTGAGGTTCGTATCGGACTCGATGTGGCGGCGCATCGGCTCGGTCCACGGCTCGGCGCCGAAGATGCCGGCCCGGAGCGGCAGCTTCTTCATGTCGACGCCCAGTTCGCCCGCGCGCTCGACGAGGTGGATGAAATACGACGGCGTGCAGCAGATCGCTGTGACGCCGAAGTCCTTCATCACCATGATCTGCCGGTCGCTGTTGCCGCCGGAGATCGGGATGACCGTGGCGCCCAGGCCCTCGCCGCCGTAGTGGGCTCCCAGGCCGCCGGTGAAGAGGCCGTAGCCGTAGGCGTTCTGGATGATGTCGCCGCGGTGCAGCCCGCACGCCGCGAACGAACGGACCATGACGCTGGTCCATACGTCGATGTCGTCCTTCGTGTAGGCGACGACGATCGGCTTGCCCGTGGTGCCGCTCGACGCGTGCAGCCGCACGACCTCCTGCATCGGCGTGGCGAAGAGGCCGAAGGGGTACGTGTCGCGCAGGTCCGTCTTCACGGTAAACGGCAGCCGGGCGAGGTCGGCGAGCGATTGGATCGACGCGGGCGCGAGATTCCGGTCGTCCAGGCGCTTCCGGAAGAGCGCCACGCGATCGTACGCCAACTCGACGATTCCCTGGAGGCGCCGGAGCTGGAGGTCCTGCAACTGGGGCAGGGGCAGGTAGTCGGGTCCGCTGGCCGGATGGAACCCGCCGGGCGAGTCGTTCCACTGTTCAAGCATGGTGATACCCCCATCCCTTAATCGCGTGGCCTTGCCACGCCTTTCACGGCTTGACCGCCTTGCGGCCGATGGCAAACGCCGCCAGGTTCGCCTCGTGCAGCTTCTCGGGCAGATGGGCCCGCAGGGCGTCCAGCCAGTGCGATTCGCCGATCTCCAGGTGCCGGCTGAGGGCGCCCAGCAGGGCGACGTTCAGGCTCCGGCGATTCGGCAGCACATTTTCGCCGATGAGGTCGGGAGCAATCAAGAGGCCACCCGCGCGCAGCACCGGCCGGTTCACCTCCACCTGGTCGGGCGCGAGGACCACGAGATAATCGGCCTCGCCCGGCGGGACCATCGGGCTGAAGACCTCCCGGCCGAACCGCACGTCGCTCGACACCGATCCGCCGCGCTGGCTCATGCCGTGGATCTCGCTCTTCTTGACGTCGTAGCCCGCGCGGAACGCCGCATCGGCCAGGATGTCGGAGGCCTTCAGAACCCCCTGGCCGCCCAGGCCGGCGATGACAACATTTGTCGTTTTCGTGTTCATGTTATTTCGTTCGTGATTTGCGGCGCGCCTCGCAAGCGGGGCGGCGCCCGACAGACGGCCTTACGTGCCCGACGCCTTCGCCAGGTCGGCGTCGCGCTTGGCGGTCAGGAGGCACGGCCGCCGCACGATGACAAGGGCCAGTTTGCCGCTCGGCATCAGGCGCATCATGAGTTCCTCCAGCGCCGCGGCGTCCTTCAGGTTCTCGAGGACGTGCACCTCCGAAATGCCCAGCGCGTGGGCCAGGTTCTCGAAGACCACGCGGCCGGTCGGCCGGTGGTCGAGTGTGCGGCCGGTGCCAGGATGTTCCTGAAGGCCCGTCATCGCCGTCGTCCCGTTATCGAGAATGAGCACGACGTGGCCGGTCGGCGGCGGGTTGTAGATCATCTCCACGAGGCCCGTGATGCCGCTGTGGACGAACGTCGAGTCGCCGATCACGCTGACGACCTTGCGGGCCTCGGCCTCGGGCAGCACGTGCCGGAGGCCCAGCCCGACGCCGATACTCGCACCCATGCACACGCATGAATCCATTGCCTCGAACGGCGGCAGCACGCCCAGGGTGTAGCACCCGATGTCGCCGGCCACGATGCAGCCGAGCTTGCCGAGCGTCTCGAAAACGATCCGGTGCGGGCAGCCCACGCACAGTTGCGGCGGCTTGCCGCGCGGCGGCGCGGGCTCAGGCGAGACGTCGCGGGCGAGGATGCGGCGGACGCGCTCGACGTTCAGTTCGCCGAAGCGGTACATCTCGGGTTTGCCCTCGACGGGAATGTCGGCGGCGCGGAGGGCCTCGACCAGATACGGATCGCCTTCCTCGATGACCACGCAGCGCTCGACGCCGGCGGCGAAGCGGCGGATGTTCTCGATCGGCAGCGGATACGTGAGGCCCAGCTTGAGGAAACTCGCCCCCGGTGCCGCCTCCATCGCATGTTCATATGAGATGCCCGAGGCGATGAGGCCCAGCTTGCGGTCGCCGTCGATGCGGCGGATGAGCGGCGCCGTCTCGCCCCACGTGGCGATCTGGGCAAGCTTCTCGCGCAGCCGCCGATGGGCCGGCCGCGCGTATGCCGGGATCATGACGCGCTGGGCGATGTCGCGCTCAAAGTGCGGGGCGGGCGGCGCCGTGGCCGCGAGCGGACGGGCCTCGACGATCGTCTTCGAGTGGCAGACCCTTGTGGTCATCCGCAGGATCACCGGCAGGTGCCACTGCTCGGAAATCCGGACTGCCCAGCCCAGGAAATCGTAGGCCTCCTGCGAGTCGGAAGGCTCGAGCATCGGCAGCCCGGCGGCCACGGCGTAGCGGCGGTTGTCCTGCTCGTTCTGACTCGACGCCATGCCGGGGTCGTCGGCCGAGACCACCACGAGGGCGCCGCTGACGCCCGTGTAGGCGGCCGTAAAGAGCGGGTCAGCGGCCACGTTCAGGCCCACGTGCTTCATGGTAACGATGGCCCGCGCCCCGCCGAAGGCCGCGCCCAGCGCCACTTCCATCGCAACCTTTTCGTTGGGCGACCATTGCGCGCGGCCGCCGCGGGCCGAGAAGTCCTCGAGGATCTCCGTCGACGGCGTGCCGGGGTATCCGGTGCCCAGGGCGATGCCCAGGCCGCGGGCCGCCAGGGCCACCGCCTCGTTGCCGCTGAGGAGCATGCGTTCGGGTGCGTTCATAGCCCCGATTTCCTATCAGATTCGCGGCGCGATTGCAAGCGCGCCTTTGGGGCTTCGCCATTCGGCATTTGCAGGCTATAATCTCCAGGGCGAGAACACGACCTGTCGGCGCGGAGGACGGACGTGGGGAAAGTCGTCGTACCGTTTCACATCATGTGCAAGCCGGTCTGCGGCACGTGCAACCTCGATTGCAAGTACTGTTATTACAGTATGAAGCCGCGGGAACTCTACCCCGAAGTCCAGAAGTTCCTGATGACCGAGGAAGTCCTGGCCCGTTATACCCAGCAGTACCTTGCCGCCAACCCGCTTCGGTGCGAGTTCGGATGGCAGGGGGGCGAACCGCTCCTGGCGGGCAAGGCGTTCTACCGGAAGGCCGTTGAACTTCAGAAGCAGTTTGGCGCGAGCGGGCAGACGGTCTCGAACGGCCTCCAGACGAACGCCACGCTCATCGACGACGAGTGGTGCGAGTTCTTTCGCGAGCACAAGTTCCTGGTGGGCGTGAGCCTCGACGGTCCGGCGCAGGTGCACGACGTGCATCGCCGCGACAAGGCGGGCGCCCCCACGTGGAGCCGCGCGTGGGCGGGCCTCGAACGGCTGGCGAAGCACGGCGTCGAGTGCAACGTCCTCGTGACCCTGAACAGCGCCAACGCGCCGCACGCGGGGAACATCTACCGGTACTTCGTCAACCGCGGCATCCGGTACATGCAGTTCATCCAGATCCTCGAGCGCGTGGCCGGCACCGACGAGCCCACCGACTTCTCGTGCTCCGCCGGGCAGCTTGGCCGCTGGATGCTCGACGTGTTCGAGCAGTGGGCGGCCCGCGACGTCGGCCGCGTGTCGGTCCGGTTCATCGACGATGCGCTGCACTCGATCATTTACGGGCGCTCGTCAACGTGCGTGCACTCCGAGCGGTGCGCGTCGGCGTACGTGCTCGAGTGGAACGGCGACCTCTACGCCTGCGATCACTTCGTGTACAAGGACTGGCGGATCGGCAACCTCATGGAGACGCCGCTCCTGGACCTCGTGACGAGCGACCGCGTCGAGGCGTTCGCGGCCCTCAAGACCGACCTGCCGCAGCCTTGCCGCGGGTGCGAGTACCTGGCGATGTGCTGGGGCGGATGCCCGAAGCATCACCGGCCGATCGGCCGCGACCCCGCGCGGTACAACCACTTCTGCGAGGGCTATAAGATGTTCTTCAAGCGGGCGCTGCCGGAGCTGAAGCGCATCGCCGAGTACATCCGCCGCGGCGAACTCCCGCCCACCAAGGGCGATACCGCTGCCCAGAAGGCCCGCGCCGCCGGCGCCGCTGCCGCCCGCCCCGGCCGCAACGACCTCTGCCCCTGCGGTTCCGGGCGCAAGTTCAAGACCTGCTGCGGACGGAAACCGTAAGTGGCCGGTGGTTCGTGGGAGGTTGGAGCGGGGCTAACATCTTGCGGCTCGCATGAATTGGGATACAATGTACGCTGGATGATGCGAGAGGGTTCAGACATGGTGTACCGAGGGCGCGTGAGAAACGGTGTTGTGGTTCTCGAAGGCCCCGCGAAGCTGGAGGACGGGGCCGAGGTCACTGTGCGCCCGGTGCGTAAGGCCGCTCGCGCCTCGCGCAAGACGAAACGGTTGCCGACACTTTACGAACAACTGAAGCCGTTCATCGGCATGGCGAACGGGCTTCCCCGGGACATGTCCGTCAACCACGATCACTACCTCTACGGAACGCCCAAACGCAAATGAGACCCGTGTTTGCGGACACTTCGTATTACCTGGCCATGTTCAACGAAGAAGAAGTTGCGCACGAACAAGCCCTTCGCTTCAGCAGAGAAGCCGCTCTTCCCGTGGTGCTGACCGACTTCATCGTGCTGGAACTCGCGAACGCCCTCGCCCGCAGGGAATCGCGTCGGAAGTTCCCCGGCCTCCTGGCATTTCTGAGATCGAATCCGGCGTGCCGAATCATCCCGATCTCGAAGGGGTTGTTCGAGGCCGGCCTTCGCCTTTACTCTGACCGTCCCGACAAAGACTGGTCTCTGACCGATTGCACATCCTTCGTGGTTATGAAACGACTTCGCATCACCGAGGCACTGACGGCCGACCGACACTTTGAACAGGCGGGGTTCAAGGTGCTGCTGAAGTGAGAACACAGAACGCGTGGATGCTGGACACCCGCCCGGCATTCGCGGCGCCCTTCGTCCCTATCCTTTCAGCCCTGTCAGCGTGATGCCCTGGATGAAGTACCGCTGGCAGAAGAAGAACACGGCGATCACGGGCAGCATCATCATCGTCGAGGCGGCCATGAGCCAGGACCACTCGGCGGCCTGTTCCTGGCGGAACTGGTTCAGGCCCAGCGACAGCGGGAACAGCCGTTCGTCCGACAGGTACACCAGCGGCTGGACGAACTCGTTCCACGCGCCCATGAACGAGAAGATGGCCACGGTGGCCAGGGCCGGCCCGGCCAGCGGCAGCATGATCCGCCAGTAGATGCCGAAGAAACCGCAGCCGTCGATCTTGGCGGCGTCCTCCAGTTCCTTCGGAATCGTCATGAAGAACTGGCGCAGCAGGAAAATGAAGAACGCGCCGCCGAACCACGCCGGCACCCACAGCGGCTGCAGCGTGTTGTACCAGCCCAGCCACTTCCAGAGGACGAACGTGGGGATCATGGTGACCTGGCCCGGCAGCATCATCGTGGCCAGCAGGAGCCCGAACAGCAAGTCGCGGCCCCAGAAGTTCAGCCGCGCGAAACCGTACGCCGCCAGGCTGCACGCGAAAAGCTGGCCCAGCACGTTCAGGATCACCAGGATGACCGTGTTCCGGAGTTGCGTGTCGAACGGGATGTACCGGAGCGCCCAGCGGTAGCTATCGATGTACTTATCGACGAGCGTTCGAAGACGGCTCGACTTCTGCCACGTGAGCGTGAGCCGCACGGTGCCGGGGTCGGTCACGTCGCTCGGGGCGGCCGGGTCGGCCACGAACACGATCGAGCGGCTGCCGGTGTAGTCGGGCCGCTGGAAGACGTACTCGGCCTCCTGCCAGGAGCGGATGTCCATCCACATCGGCCGCTCGGCGCGGAACGTGAGGCCGCCGCTCTCGATCGTCACCTCCAAGCGGTGCCAGCTCGCGTCGCAGTGGATCGGGATGCCCACGGCCTGAAGGTCGCGGACCGTTGTGCCCGCGGGCAGGTGCAGCGTTTGCGTGAGCGTGAACGCATCGGCCTCGCGCAGGTCGTAGCGGAGCGTGCGGCAGGCCTCGCTCTCGATCTGCGTGTCGGCCAGCAGCGTCACAGGCCCCACGGTCTGCCAGCCGGAGGTGCTCTCGGGCGTCAGCGGGTCGTTCGAGATGTGGCGGATCTTGAGCTTGCCCACCGCCAGTTGCCGCACGACGTTGATCCACGCCCGCTCGACCATCTCGGCGGTCGCGCTGCGGGCAAGGAAGTCGGGCAGGGCATCGGGCGACTTCCACATTTCCTCGGGCACCAGCTCGCGCGACTGCAGCCACATTCCGTCCAGGATCTGCGGGCGGAAGTAGGAGCCGTCGGCCATCGATTCGGCGGCGCGCAGGCGCTCGGGGTCAGACTTCGCCGTGAAGGCCGCCCACAGCACGCGCTCGATGTCGGGGCGGAGGCGTTTCCAGTTGGCGTCGCTCATCTGGTCCGGGGCGTCCATCGGATCGTACGTCTGGCCGTCGATGAACGGCGACTGCTCGGCGTACCACGGAATCCGCGGAATCCAGCGCGGCGGGAAGATGGCCACTTCGTCGCGCTGTTTGAACGACGTGCTCACCAGCCACAGAAACGGGAATGCGAAGAGCAGGCACCCGACCAGCAAGGCCGAGTGGACCCCGAACCGCTTCAGAATGTGGAGAGGACCTGCCATGGTTCACTTGGTGCGGGTCGCGTGCCGAACGTGCGGCGCGCGGCCGGCGTTCCTGCCTAAACGTCTCCTCGTTCGGTGAACACCCACTTCTTGCGCAGCGCCCAGTTGAGCATCGTGATCGCCAGGATGATGACGAACAGGACCCACGCCATCGCCGAGGCGTAGCCCATCTTGAAATACCGGAACGCGTGATTGAACAGGGCGAAGACGTAGAAGAGCGTCGAATCGACCGGCCCGCCGAGGCCGTCGGTCATGATATATGCGTTCGTGAATACCTGGAACGCCCCGATCGTGCCCATCACGAGGTTGAAGAAGATGTACGGCGAGAGCATCGGCAGCGTGATGTGCCTGAAGCGCGACAGCCGGCCCGCGCCGTCGATCTCGGCGGCCTCGTACAACTCGCGCGGGATGCCCTTCAGGCCCGCCAGCCAGATGATCATGCTCGCCCCGGCGCTCCACAGGCCCATCAGGATGAGCGCCGGCTTCGCCCACAGCGGATCCTGCAGCCACCGCGGCCCGGGCAGGCCCACCAGTTGCAGCGTGACGTTGATGAGGCCGAACTTGGGCTGGAGCATCCAGATCCAGAGCACCGCCGATGCCACGATCGGCACGATCGCCGGCAGGTAGTAGAGCGTCCGGTAAAACCGCTGGCCGCGCACGTCCATGTTCAGGAGCATCGCCACGCCCAGGCCCACGGCCATGCCCAGCGGCACGGCGCCGACCATCCAGAGCGTGTTCGTGAGCGACTTCCAGAACATGCGGTCGCCCGGCAGCGCCGCATAGTTGTCGAGCCCCACAAACCGCACGGGGTGCAGGATGTCGTACTCGCAAAAGCTCAGGACGAGCGAGGCCAGGATCGGCCCGGCCGTCAGCACCACGAACCCCAGGAGCCACGGCGAGATGAACGCGTAGCCCACGATCGCCTCGCGCCGCGTCGGCCCGCGGGCGTAGCGGCGGATGTGCCTGAGGGCGCCCAGCACGAACAGGACAATCGCCCCGATCGCGATCGCGGCAAACACAAGGCCCACCAGCGTCGTGTTGAGCTCCGGGTACGTCTTCGTCTGGTAAATGAGGTCCAGTTGCGATTGCACCCGCTGCGCCGCAACGTCGGCCGCCTGCTGCGCGGGCAGCACGTGGTGGCGGGCCTGGTCGGTCACGCGCACGTGTTCGTCCCACAGGAGCTGGCCGATGGGCGTGACCGGGCGGAACCGGCTGTACGGCATCATGCTCACGCAGAACTCCAGGGCCTTGCGCAGGCGCGGCTCCTCCGGGGCATATTCGCGCAGCATCACCTCGTTGAGGCGGGCGGTGGGCGCCATCATCGGCACGTAGCGGCGGCCGCGGCCGCGGTTGAAGCGATACTCGGCATCGTTGAAGAGCCGCGAGCACTCCAGGCTCGACATCCAGCGGATGAACTCCCAGCCGATCTCGGGGTGCTTGGCGCTGGCGGGGATCACCCATGAGAACCCGCCGCTCCATGTGAGATAAGACGCGAACGTCGGATCGGTCTTCGCCTTCTCCAGCCGCCACGCGGGCACCGGCGCCTGGGTGACCGCGAAATTCAGGTCCGGCTTGTAGGTGGCGATGGCGCGCAGCAGCCAGATCTCGTTGACCTCCATCGCGATCTTGCCCGTGAGGAACGGGTCGAGATCGTTCTGCTGGAAGGTGCTCGTGAACGCATCGACCTTGCTCACGCCGCCCATGGCATCGTACACGCCGGTAACGTAGTCGAGCGCCTCGACAACGGGCTTCGACCCCATCGTGCACGTCTTGCCGTCGTCGCTCAGGAACTGCCCGCCGTTCTGCCACGCATACAGGTAGAGCCATGAGTTTCCGTACATCGGCACGAATCCGGCTTGTGTGATGTTGCCCACCTCGTCGAAGTGGGTCATCTTGACGGCGTATTCCTTCAGCTCTTCCCACGTGCGGGGCGGCCGCACGGTGCCGTCGGGGTTCACGTAGCCTTCGCGCCGCAGGATGTCCTCGTTGTAGAAGAGGATGCGGTCGTCGGTGTTCATCGGGATGGCATAGACCTTGCCCTGGAAGACGGCCTCGTTCCAGCAGGCGGGGTAGAAGTCCTCGGGGCGGATGCCGTCGGGCCGGTCGCGGTCGCGGGCGATGAACGCGTCGAGCGGCAGGAACGCGCTGCGGGCCGCCCATCCGCCCACGGCAAAGCGGTCCTGGCAGATGACGTCGGGCGGGGCGCCGCCGGCCACCGCGCACATCAGCTTCTGGTCGTCCATCCGGTTGCCGCCGGAGGTCGAGATGATCAGGTTGATCTCGGGGTGCATCTCGCGAAAGCGCGCGACGGCCTTTTCCCAGCCTTCGCCGCGCCACATGCCCCAGACGACGAGTTCCGTGCGCGTGTCGTTGGCCGTGGGGGCGATGCCGCCGGTGAAGTGGAAGATGAACAGGACGCCGCCGACGAGGGCGACGGCGATGAGCAGGCGGCGCAGAAGCTGGGCGGTGCGGCCGTTCATGGCGGCGGCATTCTAGCAGCGGCCGGCCCGCGGCGTCAACCGCCCGATTCAAGTTGCCCGTGGCGGGCGCGACGGCCTATCGGGTATACTGCGACGGGTTGCCGCAGGAGAACACCGTGCAAGCGCCAGCCGATTGCCTGAGGGTCGCCCAAGACCTGGGTAGCGTCCCCAGGTTTCCAGGTTTCTAACATGGTCGTCGCCTGCGCATACGGACATGCCCAATATCGCGGTGATTCAAAATACCATTGCCGACCACGCGGCGTTGGCATACTGGAGAGCGTACGGCGGGGCGTGAGAAGCCGGGGAGTTGAGCGGATCGGAGTGATTGCGTCGCGGTTTGGTGTGGACCACCGTTTATGAATCGTTAATAACCAACCACTCCTATATTGGAGGCCGGCATATGGCTCGCTGCCACGCGCTGTTCTTGACGTTGATTACCTGCTTGTGTGTGTCGTGCCAGGCGCCGGACGAGAGGGCGGCCAGTTTCGTTCTTGCCTGTGGCGGCAAAGTGATAAGGGACGAGAGTCTTCGCGGAAGGCCTGTCGTTGCCGTGGACCTCATCGCCTCCCTCGAAGTTTCAGACAGGAATATCAGGCACCTCATGGCGCTCAAGGACCTTCGCAGGCTGCAACTCGCCGGTACCGAAATCGGCGATGTGGGCCTGAAGGAGATCAAGGAACTCAAGCACCTTCAGGACCTCGGCTTAGCGGGGACCTATGTTACGGATGCCGGCGTGATTGACTTCCTGAAGGAGCACAGGGATCTGCGTAAGCTTGACATATCCCAAACCAAGATTACACGCGCGACCGTGATGGAGATCACGGAACTGAAAGGCCTGGAAGAACTGCGCCTGGATGACAATCCGATCACGGATGCCGACTTGATTGAGATCAAGGAAATGAAAGGTCTTCAGTATCTCTCGCTCATTCGCACCAAGGTCACGGACGTCGGGGTGCGAGAAATCAAGGAAATTAAGGGCCTGAAGACGCTCTACCTTTGCCAAACCGGAATCACCGACGCCGGCCTGCAAGACCTGAAGGCAATCAAGGGGCTCCAGGACCTCGGTCTTGAGGAAACCGCGATTACGAGGGAGGGCCTCAACAGCATGCGAAAGGCGTTGCCTGGAGCCAAGGTTACTTATGGCGACCGAAACCGTCGCACCGTTCCTCCGCGTTGAAACACGGTGGCGGGCTGTCGCAACTGAAGAACGGCTCTACGATGAACTGCCGAATTCGGGGGACGAATTCGGGGGACGCAATACTGATTAAGTCTAGCGGAATTCGGGAAGCCTCACCATCGGGCTGACCGCCCAGGATTGCGGGGGGGAGTTGCTATCCGAACTTCATCAGCGTGATCGGCTCGGTGTCCTGGGACAGCGGCCCCGCCCCCGAGGACACCTGCGACTGGTGGCCGTCGTGCAGCGGCGACTTCTACTGCTCGATCACGAAGGACCTGCTGAACACGAGCGGGCCGACCTACCTGACGATGGTGGTGGAGAACTGGGGTCCGTGCGGCTATGATGACGGCGGCGCCAGCGCCACGTTCTACGTCAAGGGGATCAAGCCGGAGTGGATCGACGTGGGCATCGAGACCGAGGGCGGCGGCATGTCCCAGGATTCGTGCGGCAACTGGGTCGATACGTCGGGCAGTTGCACGTGCAGCACGCCTTCGGCTTCGGACACCGCCGGCACGGTGGTCTTCCAGCCCAAGCGGATGACGCCGCGCGAGTTGGCCAACGGCCAAGTCGCCGCGTTCCGCGAGTTCTATTCGTGGGGCAGCATGTGGGAACGCCTCACGCTGCGGCCGCTGCAGAAGTGGGCGTGGATCATCAATATCAGCATCAACCAGGGCTTCCGGTACTACTACCGGCGGCAGAAGAAACGGATGCCCGACTTCCAAGAGGCGCACCTGTGGGCGGCGGAAGCGACAAAGCAATAGCGCGCCGCGCACTGCCGCCCGGGAACGGTTCCCGGCGGCCGGGGTTCCGCCCGTTGATTAATGAAAGGCAAGGATGCATGAACGTTTTGCTGATTTACCCCGAAGTGCCGGACACGTTCTGGAGTTTCAAGTACGCCCTGAAGTTCCTCGGCAAGAAGGCCGGCAGCCCGCCGCTGGGCCTCTTGACGGTGGCGGCGATGCTTCCGAAGGAATGGAACAAGCGGCTGGTCGACATGCAGGTCACGAAACTGACCGACCGCGACCTCGCCTGGGCCGACCTCGCGCTGGTGAGCGCCATGACCGTGCAGCGGGAATCGACGCACGCGGTGCTCGCCCGCTGCCGAGAGGCCGGCGTGAAAACCGTCGCCGGCGGGCCGCTCTTCACGATCGAACACGAGCGGTTCCCCGAGGCCGACCATTTCGTCCTCAACGAGGCCGAAGTCACCCTTCCGCTGTTCCTCGCCGATTGGGAACAGGGCCGCGCCCAGCGGGTCTATGCGACCACCGAGTTCGCGTCGATCGCGCACACGCCGGTCCCCGCGTGGGAACTGGCCGATCTCAAGCAGTACGGTTGGACGAGCCTCCAGTACTCGCGCGGCTGTCCGTTCCGGTGCGACTTCTGCAACGTGACATCGCTGTTCGGCCACCGCCCGCGCGTGAAGAGTTCCGAGCAGGTCCTGGCCGAACTGGACGCGCTCTACCGCGCGGGCTGGCGCAGCAAACTCTTCTTCGTGGACGATAACTTCATCGGCAACCGGCAACGGTTGAAGGCCGACCTCCTGCCGGCCCTGATCCGGTGGCAGCGCGGCAAAGGCATCCCGTTCCATACGCAGGTCTCAATCGACCTGGCCGACGACGAGGAACTGATGCGGCTGATGGTCGAGGCGGGGTTCCACATGGTCTTCATCGGCATCGAAACCCCGAGTGCCGCCGGCCTGGCCGAGTGCAACAAGAAGCAGAACAAGGGCCGCGACCTCGTGGCCGACGTCAAGCGGCTCCAGCGCGCGGGGCTCCAGGTCCAGGGCGGGTTCATCCTGGGGTTCGACAGCGACACGCCCTCGATCTTCCAGCGGCAGATCGATTTCATCCAGTCGAGCGGCGTCGTCATGGCCATGGTGGGCCTCTTGCAGGCGATTCCCGGCACGGGCCTCTACGACCGTCTGCTGCGCGAAGGGCGCGTTACCGAGCAACTGGCCTCGGGCGACAACGCCGATGGCACCACGAACATCGTGACACGCATGGGTCCGGAGGGCCTCAGGGAAGGCTACGAGCGGGTCATCCGCCAGATCTACGCGCCGCGGAACTATTACCGTCGGGTAAAGACATTTCTGCGCGAATATCACAGGCCGCCCTTCGCCGAGAAGGTGCGCGGCGAGCATCTGTGGGTCTTCCTCCGGTCGTGCCTCCGGCTGGGCATCTTCGGCCGCGAACGCCTCCAGTACTGGAAACTCCTCCTGTGGACGGGCCTGCACCGGCGGGAGCACTTCTCGCTGGCCGTGGCCCTGGCAATCTGCGGCCACCATTTTCGCAGAACCGCCGAGGCCCACGCCCGCTGATGCGGGTATGGGGAAAACGCCATGAAACGCAAATTGATTATCGCCCTACCGGTTGTCGTGATTATCGTGATCGCAGGCGTTGTCCTGTTCCTCATTTATGGCACGGGATCGGCCTCCGTCCAGCGATGGATCGCCGGCCAGCTTGGCGCGGTCGCCGGGGACTATCTCAACCCGCGGCTCTCGCTGGGGGCTTTGCGCTACCAGTACCCGCTCACGGCTGTCGTGGACGACGTGCGGCTGGTGGCCGATGACCCGGCCAAGCCAGGCGCCACGGTCGACATCTTCACGGCCAGGCACATGACGCTCGAAATGGCCGAAATCCCACGGTCCGGCCGGCCGCTGCACATCCAGAAGCTGGTCCTGGACCATCCGGAGTTTCGTGTGGTCACGGTCAGCGAGAAGGATTCGAGCCTTGTCGGATACGGCAACCTCCTGAAGGGCCAGCCTGCCGTCGTCGACACCAAGGCGAAACTCAGCGATGTTTTCGAGATCCGCCAGATCCAGGTCGTCGACGGCCTGGTGGTCTACGATCCGCGCACGCCCGGCGCGAAGCTTATGGAGATTGACCAACTCAACTTCCGCCTGAACGTCGAGCCCGCCAAGGGCAGCGAGACCGGCTGGTACACCATGGAGATGGCCCTCGACCGCAAACCCGTTTTCTCGACGCACTTCGCCGGACGAGTGAATATCGACACCATGGTCGTCGACGTGCAGCCGGTGCGGGTGGAACTCAAACTCGGCCGCGAGCAGGACCATTACCTGCCGCCGCAGTTCCAGAGCATCCTGAAGGAGCATGAAGTCAGCGGCGAACTCGTGGTGGAGGCCAGCGGCTCGGTGCACGTGAGCGACTGGCAGGCGTCAACCCTGAAGGCGCAGGTGACGTTGACGGGCGGCAACGTTGCGGCCGGGGACTATCATCTCCCGGTCGACCGGCTCCAGGTCTTGTGGACCATGGCCGACCGTCGCGGCGCCCTGGAGAAGTTCGACGCGGACCTCCTGGGCGGCAAACTTGAAGGAACCGGGCAGGTCGCGCTCAACGACGCCATGGACGGCCGGGTCCATATGACCCTCGGCGATGTCCGGCTCGAGCAATGCCTGCGAAACGCGACGGGGGGCGAAGGAGAGTACAAAGGCGCCCTGAGCGGCCAGATCGACTGGGAGGGGCCGCTGACCGACGCCCTGAAGCAGTCGCGGGGCAACGGCACGATTCGCATCGCCGAGGGACGTCTGGACCAGATACCGGTCCTGTCGGTTCTTATCAACGCGGTAGCCAATACCATGAAGGCGGTCCATATCAGCTCGGGCCGCCCAAGCGACACCGCCGACATGGCGTTCACGTTCGAGGGCAACCGCGTGAACTTCAACAAGGTCTTCGTCGTGACCCGAGTGGCCGCCCTGCATGGGCACGGAGACATCTACTTTGACACGCACATGGACATGCTTTTTAACGCCGGGGCGGTCGAGAAGATCGAGTCGATGCTGGGCAAGATCGGCGCCTTCCTGGGCAGGATGAGCGACGAAGTCTCGGCCTACACCGTGACGGGCACGCTGGGCGACCCCAAGGTGGGCATTAAGGTGGCCCCGAACCTGTAGATTCCGGAACACCTCTGGCGCGCGGCCGGATGAGGCTGTTCCGCGGCAGTGGGCGCGGGAGCGAATCGCCGGGCTGGTCGTGGAGGTCCGCCGCGATGGCGACGCCGACCCACTCGAACGGTACGTGCGGGATCCCACGGGCGTCGATGCCCCGGTCGTGCGGTTCCACGACTCGAACACCGACGGCGACTACGCGGATACCGGCGACAAAACGCCGCTTTTACCTTGATGCCATCGACCGCGCGGCATACGTTGGGGGTACGGCGCCGGCGGCCCAGGAGGTCGTCGGCCTGGAAAAGAGGAAGAAATGGGGAAGCGGCCCCAGCGGCCTGACCTCGGTATCCAGCCAGCCGATTACATCGGTGTTCCTGCCATATAACGAGCAGGCTGCATTTGGTATACGTTAGCTCCCTAGACTTGCATCCATCGCTTGGCAATGGCGGCGGCCGGTTGGACCACGGCCCTGCGCACCAGCGACCTGGCAAGGGGCCGGTTACTTATGAACCCGGCAATCGGGGGTGAAAGCAACTCATAAGCTCGAACCCAAGTCCGCCCGCCGGCGCTTCGCTGGAGAACCTGGTCCCGAAAAGCCCGCAGCCGTATTACGTCGGCCGCGTTTTCATTGCCGCAGGCGGCCGTGGCGATGAAGCACTTTGAGGACAAACCCAATTCCTTCTCGGTGGGTTCAGGCCTCCCTTCNNCTTCTACGCTGGCCAGCGCAACCGCGTACATGGCCCGCAATAACTTCACACGCGGGTCGTTCTGGCCACGCATGCCGGCAAGCTGGTCGATCGTCTGCGCGCACGTCTGAAGCACTGCCCGCTTCTGTGCAACAGTACCCTCCACGTTGGGAAAGTGAGCCAAGAGTGCCCCCTGTGCCTTGGCCAAGGACGCGCTGGCTCGCTCCAGGATGTCAGCCGGCTCAGGCAGGTGGTTGAGACGGTCCGCCAGCCGCTGGAGCAGCCCGGCGCCACTTTTCCGCGGAGCTTCCGATGAGGCACCTGTGGGGCTCACAGGCTTTTCTTGCCTCGCCGGTTCGGCGGGGGGAGGTTCTGGGGAAACAGAAGGCCCAGGCACTCGGATGCTCCCGCCGCACTTGGGACACTTGCCCTTCTTGCCGACCTTATCGACGGATACCTTGAGCCTGGCCCCGCAGCCCATGCACTCCATCAAGATTTTCTGGGTCTCGGGCGGAGCTACGGGCGGCGCATCGGCTGGGGGTGAGGCCTGAGATTCAGCCGCGTGCGGCGGCTGAGACTGTTCTTGTTCCACGCGCGAAATCGCCTGCGCGACCACTTGCGGGTCGACAGACACCCTCGCCGAGGCCACGCCGGCAGCGTGAGGCGTCCCCACTAGGTAGCGTTTGAGCACGCCCATGCACTTAGGGCAGATGTTCCAGTCCGAGGTATCCTGGGCCACCCGTCCCTTCCAATCCCGATAGGCATCGTCATTGCTCAGGCCCATCATCGCCAGCACCGCCGCCCCCGCTTCACCCCCTAAGCCGATTTTGAACGGGTTGAATCCATTCTTGAACACCGCTTTCCGTACATCCTCTGCGC